>NZ_JBKFBO010000152.1:0-78780 GCF_053346215.1 Methylobacterium sp. A49B | reverse complement strand
ACGTAGGGTCCGAGCGCCGGCGCATCGACCTTCAGGCCCTCGATCGCCGACAGAACCGAGATCGCCGGCGTGATCGCCCCGTCGCCGTAGAGCAGCGCCGCGCCCACAAGGCCCACCACCAGCAGCAGCGCCTTCCACGTGCCCGGGCGCGCCTGCCGCGCCCCGAGCAGCGCCAGCATGGCCACGATGCCGCCCTCGCCCCGGTTGTCGGCGCGCAGGATCAGCACCGCGTATTTCAGCGACACGATCAGGATCAGCGACCACAGGATCAGCGACACCGCGCCCGTGGCCGCCGCCGGCACCGAGGCGCCCCCGCTGGTCGCCGCCTTCACCGCCTCCTTGAACGCGTAGAGCGGGCTCGTGCCGATGTCGCCGTACACCACACCCAGCGCGCCGAGCATCAGCGCCGCACCGGGACCCTGCCTGACCGCGCCGGGCTTGCGGGGCACCCGCGCTGCCGGAAGGGCGACCGCCGGGGCAGCCGCGGAATGCAGGGCTTGGCTCACGGGCAGGTCTCGTCAATGGCGTCGCATTTGGCGAAACCATAGCAAGTCGGTTGTGCGGCGATAGACTCGCATCAACTCCGACGCGACCACGCCGAAGACTTGTCACCCGAACGTGATGACAGGGGAATGTCAGCTCCGAGGGCGGGAGCCGCGGCAACCGCTCAGGCGGCGTCGAGGCCCAGGTCGATGATCGCCGCCGAGTGGGTGATCCAGCCGCAGGAGATCAGGTCGACGCCCGAGGCCGCGACCGCCCCCACCGTCTCCCGGGTGATCCGGCCCGAAGCCTCCGAGAGGGCGCGGCCGTCGATCATCGCCACCGCGCGAGAGAGCTGCTCGGGACTCATGTTGTCGAGGAGCACGGCGTCCACGCCGACCGACAGGGCCTCCTCCAGTTGCTCCAGGCTGTCGACCTCGCACTCGATCTTCACGAGGTGGCCAGCGCGCGAGCGGGCACGCTGAATGGCCGGCACGATCCCGCCAGCGACCGCCACATGGTTGTCCTTGATGAGCACCGCGTCGTCGAGGCCGAAGCGGTGATTCGAGCCGCCGCCCGCGCGCACCGCGTGCTTCTCCAGGGCGCGCAGACCCGGGGTGGTCTTGCGGGTGCAGACGATCGACGCCTTGCCGTGCGGACGCGCCGCCGCGACGAGACCGTGGGTGGCGGTGGCGACGCCCGACATCCGGCAGAGCAGGTTGAGGGCGACGCGCTCGGCGGTGAGGATCGCCCGGGCCGGCCCATCGAGGCGCAGCACCACGTCACCCGGCGCAACGCGGGCGCCGTCGCCGCGCTCGACTGTCACGGTCACGGCCGGATCCACCAGCGCGAACGCGATGGCGGCGGCGTCGGTGCCGGAGATGACGCCGTCCTGCCGGGAGGCGATCACGCCGCGCATCCGCTCGCCCGCGGGCACGATGGCGTCGGTCGTGATGTCGCCCGCCCGGCCGAGATCCTCCAGCAGGGCGGCACGGACTACCGGCTCCACGAGGAGCCGCGGCAAGGGGAGGATCTCTTCGGGGAGAACCGATCGGGTCATGGCGTCAGCGCCTCCTCGGCGGACGGGATGGCATGAGGCGCGGCAACCAGCTCGGCCAGCGTGGTCTCGGTGTGGGCCGGCGGGGCGATATGGGGAAAGTCGCTGCGCCAGTGCGCGCCGCGGCTCTCCCGGCGGGCAAGCGCGCCGCGGGCGATGAGCAAGGCCACCAGGGCGGCGTCGCAGGATTCCGCCAGCGGCTCCAGGGCAGCGACGGCACTGGCGAGGCCCGCGTCGTCGCGCACGACCCCGACCTTGCTCTCCATCATGTCACGGAGTGCCGGCAGATGGCTGCCCGCACGCATGCTCACGGCCTCCGGCACGATGGCGGCGGGCGGCGGCGCATCGAGCCCGTCGGCGATGAATCGCGCGTAGGCGAGCCCCTCCAGCAGGGAATTGCTGGCGAGGCGGTTGGCGCCGTGAAGCCCCGTGGAGGAGACCTCACCGCAGGCATACAGGCCCGGCACCGAGGTCGCGCCGTACGCGTCAACCTTCACGCCGCCCATGTGGTAGTGCGCCGCCGGGCGGACCGGGATCGGCTGGACGGCCGGGTCGATGCCGGCGGCGGCGCAGAGCCCCGCCACCGTCGGGAACCGGTCGGGCATCGCGGTGCCCAGACCCCCGCGGGCGTCGAGGTAGACGGTCCGCCCACGCTGCAGCGCCTGGAAGATGCCACGGGCGACCACGTCGCGCGGCGCGAGGTCTCCGCCCGCGATGCCGGCCATCACGGGCGCGCCGGCCTCGTCGATGAGGCGGGCGCCCTCGCCGCGCAGGGCCTCGGTGGCGAGCGGCATCGGGTCGGCGCCGACCGCGATGGCGGTCGGGTGGAACTGCACGAATTCCATGTCGCGCATCACAGCCCCGGCCCGGGCGGCCAGCGCCAGCCCGCGGCCGACCGCGCCCGGCGGGTTCGTGGTTGCCCCGTAGAGGGCGCCGACGCCGCCGGTGGCGAGCACCACCGCGCGAGCCGGGATGCGGAACAGGGCGCCGTCGCGCTCGGCGACGATGCCGGCCACCGCCCCGTTCGTGTCCCGTAACAGGTCGCAGGCCCGCGCCGTCACGATCTCGATCGAAGGCGCTCCGAGAACGGCCCGGACCAGCCCTTCGAGGACGCGCGCCCCGGTGGCGTCGCCGCCGGAGCGGACGATGCGGCGGCGGCCATGGGCCGCCTCGAGCCCGAGGGCCAGTGCGCCGTCCTCGGCACGGTCGAACGGGACGCCGATCCGCACCAGCCAGTCGATCAGCGCCGGCCCTTCCTGCGCGACCCGGAGCGCGACGTCGGGCTCGGTCAGCCCGGCGCCGGCCGCCTCGGTGTCGGCCGCGTGGAGCGCAGCCGCGTCGTCGGCACCGACCGCGGCGGCGATGCCGCCCTGGGCCCATCCGGTGGCGGTGCCGAGGCCGAGAGGAGACGCGGTGACCAACGTCACGGGACGGGGCGCGAGGCGCAGCGCGACGCTGAGCCCTGCGACACCGCCGCCGACCACGACGATGCGGTCGGCCAGGGTGGGTGAGACGGCGTTCATCGCGTGCGCACCTGGAGCATGCGCTCCACCGCGGCCCGGGCGCGATCGGCCAGCGCCGGATCGACCGTGACCTCGTGGGTCATCGTCTCGAGCGACCGCCGGATGTTGCGCAGGCTCATCCGCTTCATGTGCGGGCACATGTTGCAGGGCTTGATGAACTCGATGTCCGGGTTCTGCGCCGCGATGTTGTCGGCCATGGAGCACTCGGTGACGAGCACCACCTGCTTCGGCCGCTTCTCGACGACGAAGTCCATCATCATCGCGGTGGAGCCCGAGAAGTCCGATTCGGCCACCACGTCCGGCGGGCATTCCGGGTGCGCGATCACCGTGACGCCGGGATAGCTGTCGCGGACATCGCGGATGTCGGCGGGCGTAAAGCGCTCGTGCACCTCGCAGTGGCCGGCCCAGGTGAGGATCTCGACCTCCGGGATCTCGGCCTGGACGTTCTGCGCAAGGAACTCATCGGGAATCATCAGAACGCGCGGGGCGTTCAGCGACTTCACCACTGCGACGGCGTTGCCGGAGGTGCAGCACAGGTCTGACTCGGCCTTAACGGCCGCCGAGGTGTTCACGTAGGTCACGATCGGCACGCCCGGGTACTTGGCGCGCAGGCCGCGCACGTCCGCGGCGGTGATCGAGTCGGCCAGGGAGCAGCCGGCGCCCATGTCGGGAATCAGCACGGTCTTGGCCGGGTTCAGGAGCTTGGCCGTCTCGGCCATGAAGTGGACGCCCGCCAGCACGATCACGTCGGCATCGACGGTTACCGCCTCACGAGCGAGGGCGAGGCTGTCGCCGACGATGTCCGCCACCGTGTGGAAGATCTCCGGTGCCTGGTAGTTGTGCGCCAGAATCACGGCGTTGCGCTCCCGCTTCAGGCGCAGGATCGCCTCGATGTCCGGAGCGAGCGCCGGCCACTCGATCGCCGGAACGTGCCGGCTGACGCGGGCGTAGAGATCCGGCAGGGGCAGGCCCGGGATCGTCGTGCGGGAGACGGGTGCAACGGTCGCCGCCATGGCGTCCTCCATTATGCTCAGTTTGAGCATTGTGCCGCCTAACTTATGGGGGCCGAGGACGCCTGTCTAGATATGCTAGCTGTGAGCATAAATCTTTTGCGGCGCGGTGTTATGCTGCGCCGCCGAAGACCCGTGCGATCAGCAGAAGGTCGCCGGGTCGGGTCCGATCCGGCCGTCGGGCCGATCGAGGGTTGCGATCCTCTCCATCTCGTCGGCGCCGAGTTCGAAGTCGAACAACGCGATGTTCTCGAGGATGCGTTCCGGTCGGGCGGTTTTGGGGATCGCCACGCAGCCGATCTGCATCTGCCACCGCAAAACCACCTGCGCGGGCGTCTTCCCGCGGGCCTTCGCGATCGCGAGAATAATCGGGTCGTTCAGCTCCTTGCCCTGGCCCAGCGGGCTCCACGACTCGGTCACGATGCCGTGACGGGCATCGTCGGCCCGCGGGGCCTTGCGCTGGAAATGCGGGTGCAGCTCGATCTGATTCACGGCCGGTGCGACGCCGGTCTCGCCGACCAACGTGGCAATGTGCTCGGCCGCGAAGTTCGAGACGCCGATCGACTTGGCCCGCCCCTCCTCGCGGAGCTGGATCAACGCCTTCCAGGTCTCGACGAACAGGCGCCGCTGCGGGCACGGCCAGTGGATCAGGTAAAGGTCGACATACGGGAGGCCCAGGCGCTGCAGGCTCTCGTCGAAGGCGCGCCGCGCCTCGTCGCGCCCCTGGCGATCGTTCCAGAGCTTCGTGGTGAGGAAGATCTCCTCCCGCGCGACGCCCGCATCGCGGACGCCGCGGCCGACACCGGCCTCGTTGCCGTAGACGGCGGCGGTATCGATCAGGCGATAGCCGGCCTGGAGCGCCCGACCGACGAGGTCAGGCGCCTGGGCATCCGAGAGCTGCCAGCAGCCGTAGCCGATCTGCGGGATGCGGCGTCCGTCATTGAGGGCGAGGGTCGGGACGGTTGCGGCCATGCGGCGGGGCTCCGAGGGCTGGCACAAGACCCATCTATATCGTTGCGCTGTGCCGCGGACGAAAGCGCCCGTCTTTGCGAGCGCAGCGAAGCAATCCAGCGGCGCCACGTTCTGCGAAGTCGCGCGGCCCTGGGTTGCTTCGCTGCGCTCGCAAAGACGGCGGGCGACGCCGTGCCTGACCCGGCCGCGCTGAACGGGCGCAGTCTGGATCGGATCTAATCCTTGCAGCCGGACGTTGGCGCACCGGATTCCAGGCTGCGCCGCGTCCCATGCGCCGCGCACGAGCGGGATAGCAGCATGACAGACGCGACACCGAAGACGCCGTTCGCCTTGACGCGGCGCGCCGTGGTGGAGGGTTGCGCCGCGGCCGGCGTGCTCGGCGCCTTCGGGTTCCGGCCAGCACCCGCGGCGGCGGCACCGGGCGATCCCGCGCCGCAGACAATGCCGGTGCGTCTCACCATCAATGGGCAGCCGCACGATCTCAACCTCGATACCCGCACCACGCTCCTCGACGCGCTGCGCGAGCATCTGGCGCTGACGGGCACCAAGAAGGGCTGCGATCACGGGCAGTGCGGCGCCTGCACGGTGCTGGTCGACGGGAGGCGGATCAATTCCTGCCTGACGCTGGCGGCGATGCACGAGGGCGACCAGGTCACGACGATCGAGGGACTCGCGGACGGCGAGAAGCTCCACCCGATGCAGGCCGCCTTCCTGGAGCATGACGGCTTCCAGTGCGGCTACTGCACGCCGGGCCAGATCTGCTCGTCGGTCGGCATGCTGAGCGAGGCCAAGGCCGGCTGGCCGAGCCACGTCACCGAGGATCTGGCCTCGACCCCGACGCTGAGCGACGCCGAGATCCGCGAGCGGATGAGCGGCAACATCTGCCGCTGCAGCGCCTACCCGAACATCGTCGCGGCGATCCGCGACACCGCCGCCAGCAACCTCTGAGGAGGCGGACATGAAGGCTTTCACCTACGAGCGTCCCGCCACCGTGCAGGACGCCGCCAGGCTCGCGGCCGAGCGGGCGAACGCGAAGTTCATCGCCGGCGGCACCAACCTCCTCGACCTGATGAAGCTGCAGATCGAGACCCCGGCGACACTCGTCGACGTCAACCGGCTGCCGCTGGACAAGGTCGAGGCCACGCAGGATGGCGGCCTGCGCATCGGAGCCCTGGTGCGCAATTCCGACCTCGCCGCCGACCCACGGGTCCGGAAGGACTACGCCGTTCTGGCGAAGGCCCTGCTCGCCGGCGCCTCGGGGCAGCTGCGCAACAAGGCGACCACCGCCGGCAACCTGCTCCAGCGGACCCGCTGTTACTACTTCTACGACACGGCCATGCCCTGCAATAAGCGCGAGCCGGGCTCGGGCTGCTCGGCGATCGGCGGCTTCAATCGCATCATGGCGGTGGTCGGCGCGAGCGAGGCGTGCATCGCCACCAACCCCTCCGACATGAACGTCGCCATGCGGGCCCTCGACGCCACCGTCGAGACCATGGATCCGGATGGACAGGCGCGCCGCATCCCGATCGCCGACTTCCACCGGCTCCCCGGCGACACGCCGCAGATCGAGACCGACCTGCGCAAGGGCGAGATCATCACGGCGGTCACGCTGCCCAAGCCGGTGGCCGGCACGCACATCTACCGCAAGGTCCGCGACCGGGCTTCCTACGCCTTCGCCACCGTGTCGGTGGCCGCCGTGATCGCGGGCGCCGAGGGCGGCAAGCCTCAGGCAGCCCGCCTCGCCTTCGGCGGGCTGGCACACAAGCCCTGGCGTGTGGCCGAGGCCGAGACCGCCCTTGTGCAGACCGGTTCTGCCGACGCCGCCGCCGACGCGGTGCTCAACGGCGCCCGCGGCTACGGCAGCAACGACTTCAAGATCCCGCTGACCCGGCGGACCCTGCGCGCCGTCGTGGCGCAGGCTACCCGCGCGTAAGAACGCCGAAGGACCGTCCCCATGGAGATGAACCAGCCGATCGGCCGGACGCCCCTCGACGACCGTCCCGACGGCCTCGTCGGCAAGCCTCTCGACCGGGTCGAGGGCAAGCTCAAGGTCACGGGCCACGCGCCCTACGCGTACGAGACGCGCGCGCTCAAGAACCCCGCCTACGGCTTCATCGTCCCGGCCACGATCGCGGCCGGGACGATCCGGGCGATCGACGCCGAGGCCGCCCGCCGGGCGCCGGGCACGATCCTGGTCCTGACCCACGAGAACGTGCCCGAGCAGGGTGAGAAGAAGGAGCAGGTCTGGCCGCAGCTCCAGGGCCGGGAGGTGAAGTTCTACGGGCAGCCCGTCGCCTTCGTGGTGGCCGAGACCTTCGAGCAGGCCCGCGCCGCCGCCATGCTGGTCAAGGTCCAGTACGATGCAGGCAAGCCCAAGGGGCTGCTCAAGGACAACGTCGCGGCGGCCTACGAGCCGAAGCCTGTCAACTCGCCCCCGGATTCCAAGCTCGGGGACTTCGACGCCGCGTTCGCGGACGCGCCGGTGAAGCTCGACGTCGAGTACGTCACGCCGCCGCAGATCCACGCGCAGATGGAGCCGCACGCCACCATCGCCGCCTGGGAGGGTGATGGACCGGTGCTCTATACGGCCAACCAGATGCCGAACCGCGGCCAGAAGTCCCTCGGCTCGGTGCTGAAGCTGGCACCCGAGAAGGTCCGCATCGTCAGCCCCTATATCGGCGGCGGCTTCGGCGCGAAGCTGCAGGTCCAGCCGGAAGCGACCCTGGCGGTGCTGGCCGCGAAGCTGATCCAGCGTCCCGTGAAGGTGGCGCTGACCCGCCAGCAGGAATTCCACGTCGCGACGCACCGCACCGACACGATCCAGCGGATCCGCCTCGGCGCCGACAAGGACGGGCGCCTCTCGGCGATTGCGCACGAATCCTGGTCGGACACCGCCGAGGGCGACGGGTTTTTCGAGACCTCGGCCAACGTCACCCGGTCGCTCTACGCGGCGCAGAACCGCGTGACGCGCCACCGGCTCGTGAACCTCAACATGCCGATCGCCTCGGCGATGCGCGCCCCCGGCGAAGCCGTGGGGCAGCTCGCCTTCGAGTGCGCCATGGACGAGCTCGCCGAGCAGCTGAAGATCGACCCGATCGAGCTGCGGGTGCGCAACGAGCCGGCCGAGGATCCCGAGAAGAAAGTGCCGTTCTCCACGCGCCAGCTCGTGCCCTGCATGCGCGAGGGTGCGCGCCTGTTCGGCTGGGACAAGCGGCAGGCGGCGGGCAGCCGCCGTGAGGGCAACTGGCTCGTCGGCATGGGCATGTCGGCGGCCGCGCGCCTCAACCCGCTGATGCCGTCCGCCGCGAAGGTCCGCCTCGGGCCGGACGGCGTGCTGGTCGTCCGCATGGCCATGACCGATCCCGGGACCGGCACCTACACCATCCTGACGCAGATCGCCGGCGAGATGCTGGGGCTGCCGGCGGAGCGGGTGCGGGTCGAGATGGGCGACACCGACTTCCCCTTCGCCTCGGGCTCGGGCGGCTCGTTCGGCGCCGCCTCGTCGGGCTCGGCGCTCTATGTCGCCTGCGACAATCTCCGGCAGGCGCTGCTCAAGGCCGGCGATCTCAACCCGGACGGCGCCACGTTCCGCGACGGCGCGGTCACCTCGGGCAACCGCACGGAGGCGCTGACCGACCTCGCCGGATCGGGGCTGGAGGCCTCGGGCGAGATCAAGCCGGGGGAGATGAAGCAGAAATTCTCGCAATACTCCTATGGCGCGCACTTCGCCGAGGTCGGCGTCGATGTCGATACCGGCGAGATCCGTCTGCGGCGGATGCTCGGCGTGTTCACCGGCGGGCGCATCCTCAACGCCAAGACGGCGCGCAGCCAGGCGATCGGCGGCATGACCTTCGGGGTCGGTGCAGCGCTGATGGAGGATGCGGTGATCGATCCGCGCTACAGCTACTTCGTCAACCACGACATGGCCGAGTACCACGTGCCGGTCCACGCCGACATTCCGGAGATCGACGCGGTGTTCCTGCCGGAACTCGACGACAAGGCGAACCCGCTGAAGAGCAAGGGGCTGGGCGAGCTCGGCATCTGCGGCGCCGGGGCCTCGCTGGCCAACGCGATCTACAACGCCACCGGGATCCGCGTGCGCGAATACCCGCTGACGCTCGACAAGATGCTGAAGGGTTTCGAGGAGCAGGAGGGGCAGGCGCAGCGGCGGACATGATGTCCGGAGCCGCTTCGTGGCGCTCTTCGTGCCGGGTCCGGATCAGGTTCCGCTGACGCGCCACCTGTCCGGGGAGGGGGCAGCTCCATTTGAAGCGCCATGTTTTCCCGCGCGCGCGAAGCGAAAGCGGAATGCGACCCAGGATCCAGCACGGGACTCGCTGCGAAGCGGCTCCCCAAAGCCCCCAGTTGACGCAAGCAAGTTCAGGCAGGACACCGGGCTAAAAGCTTGCTTTGGGGGAAGCGCCCGGTGTCCGACAGCCTGCCCAGTGACCGCCATCCGCCGGCCCGCTTCAATGCCGCGCGGTACTGCCTCGCCGAGAACGCACGGCTTCGTCCCGACAAGACCGCGCTCATCATGGTCGGCGACGACACGGCGGATCGCCTCACCTTCGGCGATGTCGAGCGGGCGGTCCGGGGGATCGCGGCCGGCCTGCTCGGCCTCGGCCTGAAGCCCGGCGACCGGGTGATGATCCGGATGGGCAACGAGGCCGACTACGTCCTCGTCTATTTCGGTGCCCTGGCGGCCGGCTTGGTGGCACTGCCCTCCTCGCCGCAACTCACCGAAGGCGAGGCGGCGTTCCTGATGGAGAATTCCGGCGCCGCCGCGGTGGTGATCGGCAGCGGCTGCACCGTCTCACCGGAGGCGCTCGGCGGCCGCCTGCTCCTCGATGCCGCCGCCATCGCCGCCTTCAAGGCCGGCCCTCCCCTTCCCGACTACGCCGATACCGCCGCCGACGATCCGGCGATGTTGATCTACACCTCCGGCACGACCAGTCGGCCGAAGGGCGTGCTCCACGCCCACCGCGCCGCCTACGGCCGCCGGCCGATGCTCGACCATTGGCTCGGGCTCAGCGAATCCGACGTGATGCTGCATGCCGGCACCATGAACTGGACCTACACGCTGGGCGTCGGCCTGAGCGACCCCTGGTCGGTGGGCGCCACCGCGGTGCTCTACAACGGGCCGCGCGACCCGGCCGTCTGGCCGCAGCTCATCGCCCAGTATGGCGCGACGCTGTTCGCCGCGGTCCCGACTCTCTACCGGCAGATCCTGAAATACGGCGACTTCGGTGCGCACGACCTGTCGAGCCTGCGCCATGGCTGCACGGCGGGGGAGCCGCTCCCGGTCGAGCTTCTGGACGCCTGGACGACGGCCACCGGAAAGCCCCTCTACGAGGCGCTCGGGATGAGCGAGATCTCGACCTACATCTCGAGCGGCCCGACCATTCCGGTCCGCCCCGGCTCGCCCGGCAAGCCGCAGCCCGGGCGCCGGGTGGCGATCCTGCCCGTGGAGGGTGAACCGGTGCCGCTGCCGGTCGGCGAGCCCGGCCTGCTCGCCGTCCACCGCTCCGAGCCGGCGCTGATGCTCGGCTACTGGAACCGCCCCGAGGAAGAGGCCGAGGTGCTGCGCGGCGACTGGTTCGTGGGCGGCGACCTCGCCCGGCTCGATGAGGACGGCTACCTCTGGTTCGAGGGCCGCAACAACGACCTGATGAAGGCGATGGGCTACCGGGTCTCGCCCAACGAGGTGGAGGTCGTGCTGTCCGCCCATCCCTCCGTGGCGGAGGTGGGCGTCGCCGAATTATCGGTGCGGGCGGACGTGTCGGTGATCTGCGGCTTCGTGGTGCTCCAGCCCGACGCCGAGCCCGACGCGGAGGCGCTGCTCGCGTGGTGCGCCGAGCGGCTCGCCGCCTACAAGCGCCCCCGGGAGATCCGCTTCCTGGACGCGCTGCCGCGCACGCCGAACGGCAAGGTGCAGAGGAAGCGGCTCGCCGAGGCGGTGGCGGGGTAGGTCCCCCCTGCCCTACAGCAGCGTCCCGCGCAGGATCAGCAGCGCCACCGAGAAGTAGATCACGAGCCCGGTCACATCGACCAGGGTCGCCACGAAAGGCGCCGAGGCGGTGGCCGGGTCGAAGCCGATCCGCTGGAGCAGGAACGGCAGCATCGAGCCCGACAGCGACCCGAACGTCACGATCCCGACGAGCGCCGCGCCCACCGTGGCGGCGACCAGAGGCCAGTGTTCGCCGTAATCGTAGAGCCCGAGTTTCTGCCACGCGACGATTCGGATCACCGCGATCACCCCGAGGATCGCGCCGAGGACGATACCGGTCGGCAGTTCCCGCAGCGCCACCCGCCACCAGTCGCGCAGGCGGATCTGGTGCAGCGCCAGCGCCCGGATCAGCAGCGAGGTCGCCTGTGAACCCGAATTGCCGCCCGAGCTCATGATCAACGGGATGAACAGCGTCAGGACGATCGCCTTCTCCAGCTCCCCCTCGAAGCCCTGCATGGCCGAGGCCGTGAGCATCTCCGACAGGAACAGCGCACAGAGCCAGCCGGCCCGCTTCCGGATCATCGTGAAGAAGCCGATATCCATGTAGGGTTCCGGCAGGGCCTCCATGCCGCCGAAGCGCTGCACGTCCTGCGTCTGCTTCTCGATCATCGCGTCGATCATGTCGTCGACGGTGACGATGCCGATGACATGCCCCACGGCGTCGACCACCGGCAGGGCCAGGAGGTCGTACTTGGAGATTAGCCGGGCCGCCTCCTCGCGGCTCGCCGTCGGCGAGACGGCGAGCGGCCGACGCCCCGGTGCAACGCTGAGCACGTTGTCGCCCGGATCCCCCGAGATCAGGCGCCGCAGGGGCACCGCCTTGGTGAGCGCGCGGGTGCGCGGGTCGAGTACGAAGATCGCGTAGATCGTCTCGCGGGTCTTCTCCACGTGGCGGATGTGCTCCAGCGTCTGGCCGACCGTCCAGGTACCCGGAACCGTGACGAACTCGGTGGTCATCAGCGAGCCGACCGTCTCCTCGCCGTAGGCCGAGAGCCGGTCCACGGCGCCGCGGGTCTCGGCGTCGAGGCGGGCGCGCAGGTCGGAGCGTCCGGGCTCCTCGATCTCGCGGAAGACGTCGGTCACACGGTCGGCCGACATGCCCGACAGGTAGGCGGCCACCCGGTCGCGGGGCAGCATCTCGATGATGTCGGCGGCGCAGTCGAGTTCCGGCTGATCGAGCACCTCCACGGCGCGATCCATCGGCAGGCCGAGCAGGATCGCGGCGGCGACCTCAGGAGCCTCCTCGTTCAGCTTCTCGACGATGTCGGGGGCCCGTTCGTCCGACAAGCGGGCGGACAGCACGGAGGGATCGACGCGCGTATCGAAGGGGGCGATCTCGTTCATGGCCTCGCCTCGTGGGTTACGAGGCGACGCGTCGCCGGTCATCCTGGTCAGGGCCGTGACCGGCCGCCGCGCCGGTCGCCCCGCGGCCAGGCCCCTTCAGCGGCTCAGGCGGGAAGACGGCGCGTGGCCGGGCACGGCAGGCACGATCGGTCTGGCACGTCGCTTCGCGGGTCGCTGCTGAAAAGGGGGCGCGCCGCCGCCGGAGACGCCGTCGCGCGGGTGCGTCGTGCGCCCGCCGGGAATGTCCGTCAAGCCGAAACCGTTCCTACTGAGGGCTTTCCGGGGCGGGTCCGCGACGGGTGTCGCAAGGCGGCACCAGGGCCTCTTCCGAGGGCTGCGCAAGGCTCCATATGAGAAATATAAGTGTTGCGCTCACTTGTATTGCGTCCAAGATATCACCTATATCACCCCATCAACAGCGAGGAGAAACGCCATGGCTTGGTCTGCCCCGATCGTGTCCGAGATCTGCGTCGGCATGGAAGTCACCAGCTACGAGTCGGCTGAGATCGACACGTTCAACTGAGGCGTCTTCGAACCGGCGCGGGTCATACCTCCGGTTCGGACGGATTTCATTTTTAACCCTCGAAACTCAAGTGGAGGAAATCATGGCTTGGTCTGCCCCGATCGTGTCCGAGATCTGCGTCGGCATGGAAGTCACCAGCTACGAGTCGGCTGAGATCGACACGTTCAACTGAGACGTCGACAGGTCGTTTCTGAGCGCCGCTTCACCCGAAGCGGCGCTTTTCTTTTGCGCGCATGCCAAGGGCCTGCGTCACGGCTTGACGCTCCGGATAAAAACCTGAACCGCTAAGGCACGAGCAGGCGCCACCGCCTGCGGAGCGGGTGGGGATGGATTTGGCGGACGGCGCGGACGCAGCTGAGATGACGATCCCGCCCTGCCCGATCACCGGCGCCCCCGCGCGGCGCTGCGTCGAGCGTTTGGACGCGGCATTCCTCACGCTGCTCTGGCGATATTCGGGCCGCGTCGATGTCGGGAAGCTACTGCTGCCCGCCGGCACGTTCCGGCTCTGGGAATCACCCACCGGGTTGATCTTCTTCGACCCGCCGGTGGCCGGCGACGAAGCCTTCTATCGGGCCTTCTACGGCGAGATCGCCGCGCACGATAAGCTGGCCGGCCCGGAGACGGAGCGGCTGGAGTTCCGGCGCGCAGCTGCCCACGTGCCGGACGGCGCCCGCGTGCTGGATGTCGGATGCGGCCACGGCGGCTTCCGCGCCTACGTGCCGAATGCCACCTACACCGGCCTCGACCCAAATTTCTCGGCCGAGGACCCGACGGGGGCGATCCTCGATGAGACCGTCGAGGCGCACGCGGCCCGGCTCGGTCCGGTCTACGACGTGGCCTGTGCGTTCCAGGTGATCGAGCACGTGGCGGACCCGCTCGGCTTCGCCAAGGCGCTGGCGGCCTGCGTGAAGCCCGGCGGCCTGGTTCTGATCGGCACGCCGCTCTGGCCCTCGCCCAACACCACGATCCCGAATTTCGTCATCAATGCCCCGCCCCACCACCTGACGTGGTGGACGACGGGCGCCCTGGAAACGCTGGCCCGAACCTTGGGCTGCAGGCCCGAGGCGGTCCACGAGATCGGCATGGACCGGCATGATTCGCTGATCCACTGGATGGCCAAGGTCACGCCCGTCCGCTGTCGCGACCGCTTCTTCCGTCAGACCTGGCCGTGGGTGGCGGCGCTCGCCGTCTCCTACCGGATTGGCTCGCTCCTCGACCGGTGGCTGCCGGTCCCGAAGCGGACGCGGCCGAACGCGCTGCTGCTGGTGGCGCGGAAGGCGTCCTGAGTTTTCACGCCACGAACAGCCCCGCGATCGCCGCGCTTGTGAGGTTCGACAGCGTTCCCGCGAGGATCGCGCGCAATCCGTAGCGGGCGACCTCGGAGCGCCGCTCCGGGACGAGGCTGGCGAAGCTCGCGAGCTGGATCGCGATCGAGGCGAAGTTGGCGAAGCCGCACAGGGCGAAGCAGACGATCGCCTGCGAGCGCGGATCGAGGGTGCCGGCCTTCAGGGTCGGCGACAGGTTGGCGTAGGCCAGGAACTCGTTGAAGGCGAGCTTCTGGCCGATCGCCGCGCCCACGAGGGTCGCGTGCTCCCAGGGAACGCCGAGGAGCCATGCCAGCGGGGCGAGTCCCCACCCGAGCACGCCCTCGAAGGAGGCGCCCGGATAGCCGACGAGCCCCCCGACGGCGCCGAACAGGCCGTCCGCCAGGGCGATCAGGCCCACGAAGGCGATCAGCATGGCTCCGACCGAGACGGCGACGACGAGGCCCTTCTGGGTGCCGTCGGCGGCGGCCTCGATGATGTTGGCGGCCCGCGTCTCCCCGAACTCCACCCGGGTGGTCGTGATCCGGGTCGGTTCCGTGGAGGGCATCAGTATCTTGGCGTAGAGCAGGCCGCCGGGGATCGCCATTACCGAGGCGGCGAGCAGGTAGGTCATCGGGACGCCGAGCGCCGCGTAGCCGGCCAGGATCGACCCGGCGGTGGAGGCCGCGCCGCTCGACATCACGGCGAACAGTTCGGCTCCTGTCAGGACGGCGAGGAACGGCCGGAGCGCCACCGCGATCTCGCTCTGGCCAATTGCGATGGTGATAACTGCGGAGAACGACTCGATGGGTGAGGTTCCGAGGATCCGCCGGAGGACCGCGCCGAGGCCTCGGGCGAGCGTCTGCATCACCCCGAGATGGTAGAGCACGCCGATCAAGCCGAGACGTAGAGGATCTGCGGCAGCACACGCAGTGCTAGGATGAAACCCGAGCCGCCGAACAGCTCGAACATCTTCGGTTCCACGAGGCCGCCGAACAGGAAGGCCGTGCCGCGGTCACCGTACGAGAGGACCGTGACCACCCCGTCCGCGGCAGCCCTCAACGCCGCCTGCCCGGCCGGGAGGAAAAGGACCAGCGCGCCAAGTCCCACCTGCAGCGCGATCCCCGTCAGCACCACTCGCGGGCTGATCGCCCGCCGGTTCGTGGAGAACAGGGCCGCGACGGCGAGCAGCAGCAGGAGGCTGAGGCCGGCATGGGTCAGGCGGTCGAGCATCGCGTCCTTCGGGTTCGAGCTTGGCCGGTGCCCATGGAAGGTTCGGGCCAGCGACCGTCAACCCGGACGATGGGGCGCCAGATAGGGGGCGAACAGGTCGCGGACCTGCGCAAACCCCCAGTCGAGGTCGGCCTCGGTGAGTTCGGTGCCGCCCTGGAGGCGATGGTTCATCCAGTGGCTGGACACGATCCAGGCGTTGTCGATGAGCCGCCCGAGGGCGTCCGGGCCGATCCGGAGGCGTCCGGCCCGGATCGCCGCCTCGAAGACGCCGCGGGCCAGCGCCTGCGTCCGCGTCCGCAGGGCGTGGACGCGCGGACGCAGGCCCGGGGCGATCTCCACCATGGCGATGCCGTCGCGGTAGACGCAGCGGTAGCGCCAGATCAGGTCGAACCACGCGCGCTGATAGCCGAGCAGCGCCTCCGGAGCGGCGGGATCCGCCGGCAGCCGGCCCGCGACCGCGATGGCCTCGGCCTCGAAGCCCGCGAACACAGCTTCCACCAAATTGCTCTTGCGCGGGAAGTGGTACTGCAGATTGCCCTCGCGGATGCCGGACGCGGCGGCGATCTCGGCCGTGGTCACCCGGCCGAGGCCGCGAGCATTGAACAGCGCCAAGCTCACCGCGAGGATCCGATCGCGCGTGCGCGGCATCGCCTGCTCGCCGGCCGTGCCGTCGTCCGGTGATCCGCGGCTTCCACCTCGCGCCATCTCTGCCCGCCTCGTCTAGGGTGCTCACCCTAGACAATCTCCGGGCCGGGGGCTATCCCTCGATCAAGGCCCGGACCAACCGGCGAGACGGGAGGCGACGCTTGGCTCAGAGGTTTCAGCTCGCAGGCGCGGTCGCGCTGATCACCGGCGCGGCGAGCGGCATCGGCGCAGCCCTTACGACGGGTCTCGCGGCGCGGGGCTGCAGCCTCCTGCTGGTGGACCGCGATTCCATAGGCCTCGAGGCTGTGGCGAGCCAAGCCCGCAGCCAAGGAATCGCAGTCGAGACGCGCGTCATCGACCTCGTGGATGCGGACGCGATCCGCGCCCTTCCGGAATGGGCGCAGGATCGGTTCTGGCGCCTCGACATCCTGATCAACAACGCGGGCGTCGCCCTCGGCGGCCGGTTCGACGAGACGCATCTCGAAGATTTTGAGTGGCTGATGGACATCAACCTCCGCGCGGTCGTGCGGATGTGCCACGCCTTCCTGCCGATGCTGCGCGCCCGGCCGGCGGCGCAGATCGTCAATCTGTCGAGCCTGTTCGGCCTCATCGCGCCTCCCGGCCAAGTGGCCTACTGCACCAGCAAGTTCGGGGTGCGGGGCTTCTCGGAGGCCCTCCGACACGAATATGCGGGCACGGGCCTCGGGGTCACCGTAGTCCATCCGGGTGGGGTGGCCACCGCCATCTCCCGCAACGCCCGCGGCCGCCGCCCGCCCAGCGATCCCGAGGCGGCCAAGCGCGCCGCGGTCGAGGACGAGAAGGCCCGCGAGGCCTTCGGCAAGCTTCTGACCCTTGCGCCCGCCGATGCCGCGGCCGCGATCATCCGTGGCATCGAGACCCGGGCGCCGCGCGTCGTCATCGGCAAGGATGCTAGAAACGCGGCTTTGATCCAGCGGCTGATGCCGGCAGGGTATTGGAACATGATCGTGCGACTCTCCGGCGGGACGCTCTAAGATGGCGAGCCTGCGCGCCTATCTCGGCGCCTACATGGTGCGAAGCCGGGTCCGCGGTCCCCTCGCCCGGGCGCGGGATGCGGCTGCCTTCCGGCGCATCTTCGAGGCGCCGACCTTCCCGGATCCGAAGGGCGTGACCTACGAGGCCGGGACCATCGGCGGCGTGCGGGGCGAGTGGGTCCGGCCGAAAGCCGGACCCGGACGGCGGATGCTCTACATCCACGGCGGCGGCTTCATCGCCTGCTCGCCGCGCACGCATCGTCCCGTGACAGGGGCCCTGGCGGCCCGCGGGTTCACGGTCTTCGTCCCCGATTACCGGCTCGCCCCCGAGCATCCCTTCCCGGCCGCCGTCGAGGACGTCACGGCCGTCTGGCAGGCGTTCAGCGCCGAAGGCGCGGCCTGCGTGGCGGGCGAGTCCGCCGGCGGCAACCTCGCGCTGGTGCTGATGGGCGAGGCCCGCGCCCGCAACCTGCCGATGCCCTGGGCCGCGGCGATGTTCTCTCCCGCCACCGACTTCGTGTCCGAGGATGGCTCGCGGGTCACGAATGCCTGGCGTGACGCGATGTTTGACCCGAAGGCGCTGACGGCGATCCGGGCGATGTATCTCGGCGGGGCCGACCCGGCGGATCCGCGCATCTCGCCCATCTCCGGCGATCTCACCGGCTTTCCGCCCCTGCTGTTCCACGTGGGCGAGCGCGAGGTCCTGCGCGACGATTCGGTCCGCATGGCGGAGCGGGCGCGGGCCGCTGGCATCGCGACCTCTCTGAAGGTCTTTCCGATCGTCTCCCACGCCTGGCAGTTCGCCGCCGGCGTGCTGCCGGAGGCGCGCGCCTCCCTCGACGAAGCCGCGGCGTTCCTGAAAGCGCATGCCCCACCGTCCCACGCGAAGGCCGGGAGCCACGCGCGATGACCGAGACCGCGTCCGCATCCCCCCTCGCCGTCCTGATCGTCGGGGCCGGTTTCTCCGGCCTCGCGATGGCGATCCGCTGCCGTCAGGCCGGGATCGGCCCGCTGCTGGTGATCGAGAAGGGCGACGGCATCGGCGGGACGTGGCACGACAACACCTACCCGGGCGCGGCGTGCGATATTCCCTCGCACCTCTACTCCCTGTCCTTCGCGCCGAAGGCGGATTGGAGCCGCCTGTACGCCCCGCAGGCAGAGATCCTGGCCTACCTGCGGGACACCGCCGAGCGCCACGGGCTGCTGCCCCTGATCCGGCTCGGCACGACCTTCGAGGGTGCGACCTGGGATGAGGATCGCGCCGTCTGGCGCGTGGAGACGGAATGCGGGCCGATCCTGGCGCGGGCAATCGTCTCCGGCATGGGCGGCCTGCACCACCCGGCCTATCCGGACATTCCCGGCCGCGACGCCTTCGCGGGTCCGGCCTTCCACACGTCGGCCTGGGACCATTCCGTCGATCTTGCGGGCAAGCGCGTCGGCGTGATCGGCACCGGGGCGAGCGCGATCCAGGTGGTGCCGGAACTCGCCAAAGTCGCGGCGCAGCTGACCCTGTTTCAGCGCACCCCGCCCTGGATCATGCCCAAGAACGACCACGCCATTCCCGAACGCGCACGGTCGCGCTACAGGCGTCTGCCCCTTGCTCGGCAGCTGGAGCGAGCCCGACTGTTCTGGCTGCACGAGGTGCGCGCTTTCCTGGGCTTCACCAAGGTCTCGAAGCTCACCGGTCAGGCCGAGGCAGTCGCCCGTCGGCATCTCGCCAAGGCCGTCAGGGACAAGGACCTGCGGGCGAAGCTGACGCCTGATTACCGGCTCGGCTGCAAACGCGTGCTGATCTCCGACGACTATTACCCGGCGCTTCAGCGAGACAACGTAACCCTGGTGACGGATAGGATCGCCCGGATCACGGAGGCCGGCGTCGTGACGGAGACCGGGCGGGCTCACGACCTCGACGCGATTGTCTACGCTACCGGCTTCGACGTCACCGCGACCTTCGCGCGGATGAACCTCGTCGGCCGTGACGGCCTACGGCTGACCGAGGCCTGGTCCGACGGTATGGGAGCATACCAGGGCATCACGGTCGCGGGCTTCCCCAATTACTTCATGCTGCTCGGGCCAAATTCGGGGCTGGGGCACAACTCGGTCGTGTCGATGATCGAGATCCAGGTGCAGCACGTGATCGACTGCCTGAAGGCGCTGCGGAAGGGCGGCCGGGCTATCGAGGTCCGCCCGGAAGCGCAAGCGCGGTTCCTCGACCGGATCCGTACCCGGATGGCCGACAGCATCTGGCAGGCCGGCGGCTGTCGCAGCTGGTACCTCGACGCGAACGGGCGCAACACGACCCTGTGGCCCGACTCGGTGATGGCCTACCGCCGGAGCGCCCGGCGCGCTCGGCTCGGCGACTACCGGTTGCGCTGAGGGCGGGTCAGGCTACGCGCTCCTGCGTCGCGGGCGCATCGGGTCGACGGAGGGCAGCGCGAGGACGGCGCCCTGCTTTCAGAACGCGAAGCCGGCCTCGGCCGCGAAGGCGTCGAGGCCGGGAAGCGAGGCGTCGAACAGCGGACGAGCCCCGAAGGCATCGCCGGCGCGCACGAACAGCATCACCTTGGCGTTGCGGTGCGGGCCCATCACGCAGACGAGACGGCCATCGTCCTTGAGCTGCTCCAAGAGGGCCTGCGGCCGCACCTCGACACGGCCGTTGATCAGGATCACGTCGAAGGGCGCCTGCTTGGGCGCCCCGGCGGCGATCGGGCCCTCCACAACCTCGGCCGTGGTGCCGAGACGGGTGCGGGCCTCGGCGGCGAGGTCCGGACTCGATTCGAGCGCCGTCACCTGCGCGCCGAGCTGCGCCATGATCGCCGCCGCGTAGCCGGTGCCGCTCGCGACATCGAGGGCGGAAATGCCGGGGCGGACCCGGGCGGCCTGGATCATGCGCGCGAGCACCATCGGGGCCGGCAGGCATCGGGCCTCGCCGCCCGGCGCGTCGAGGTTCAGGGTCTGGTCGATATACGCGAAGGCCTCGCGGCCCTTGGGCACGAAAGCCTCGCGCGGCACGGTATCGAAGGCATCGAGCACCGTGTTGTCGTTCACGTCGAAGGTCCGCAACTGGCAATCGACCATCATCCGTCGCGCCTGCGCGTAATCGATCATCGAACCGTGTCCTCGAACCGGATCGGAATGCCGCATCGGCCGGGCACCGGCCAGCGACCGGCATCCGCGGCCAAGCCTAAGCTTCCCGGACGGGGGGCGTTTTCGGAGATCATTCGGCAAAACGCAAGGCGAGGGCCGGATCGAATCCCGGACGGCCGCGGAGGGCCCCGATCGGCCCGGTGACGCGGACGTGAAGTTTCGGTCGGGTGAATGCTGTCGACAGGCAACCGTCGCAGTAGCTTACATCGATGCCGAGGGCTGATGATCGACAGCGAAGGAACATGCGGGAGACTCAGGGGTGTTCGGCTGCGTCTTCGGTCCCGCGCCGTCGCGCTGAACCTCATGCCGGCGCATGTGGCACCCATGGCGCGGGATCATGGCGGGCGCCCGTCCGGCACCTCAGCGGTCATCGTCGCGCAGGAGGTTACGTCGTCATCGCGCTGTTCCGCCCCCAGCGGTCTAACGGGTCGCGCCCTCGTACGGATCGTTGAATAAAGAGTTCAGAACAAGCGGTCCTGCCGGAGGGCCGGCCGCATCGGGAGACACCATGACGCCGATCTGCAAGACGACCCTGCCCCTCGCCGCCGCCCTTGCCTGCCTGGGCCTGGGCGTGGCGGTTCCCCGCCTCGCGCTCGCCCAGGAGACGCCTGCCTCCGCCGCTCCGCCGGCGAGCGTGAAGGCGGTCGAGCGCGGCGACGCCCTCTACGGCCGGCCCGAGGGCGGCGCGGCTGCGAAGCTCGCGCCGGTCGCGGGGCCGCCACTCGCGACGCCCGCCGCCAAGCTGCCGCTGGACAAGCTGAAGGTGCCGGACGGCTTCAAGATCGAGGTCTATGCCAGCGGCCTCGCGAATGCCCGCGAGATGACCCAGGCGCCGGACGGGACGCTGTTCGTGGGCACCCGGACCGTGGGCAAGGTCTACGCGGTCCTGCCGAAGGCGGACGCGGACGGGAAGCGGGAGGTGAAGACCCTCGCGACCGGCCTGCACCGGCCGAACGGCGTCGCCTATCACGACGGCGCGCTCTACGTGGCCGAGCTCTCGAAGATCTGGCGCTACGATGACATCGCCAATCACCTCGACGGCGCCGCGAAGCCGACCCTCGTCTACGACGACCTGCCGAAGGACGAGGCCCATGGCTGGAAATTTATCGCCATCGGTCCGGACAACAAGCTGTACGTGCCGATCGGCGCGCCGGGCAACATCCTGATGCCTCCGGACACGCACGCGCAGATCCGCCGGATCGACCTCGACGGCAAGAACGCCGAGGTCATCGCCCGCGGGGTGCGCAACACGGTCGGCTTCGACTGGAACCCGAAGACCAAGCAGCTCTGGTTCACCGACAACGGCCGCGACTGGGTGTCGGAGGATATCCCGAACGACGAGCTGAACGTGATCACCGATCCAGGCAAGCAGCATTTCGGCTACCCGTTCTGCCACCAGGGGACGTTCACGGATCCGGAATACGGCTGGGGCCATTCCTGCGCGGAGTTCACCGCGCCGGCGGCGCTCCTCGGCCCGCACACGGCCTCGCTGGGCCTGCGCTTCTACACCGGCACGCAGTTCCCGGACGCCTACCGAGACGCGATCTTCGTCGCGCGGCACGGCTCGTGGAACCGCACGACCAAGCTCGGCGGCGACGTGGTGATGGCCAAGCCAGGCTCTGACGGCAAGGTGACCTCGGTGGAGCCGTTTATGACTGGCTTCCTCCAGGACAACAAGTATGTCGGCCGTCCGGTGGACGTGCTGGTCGCCAAGGATGGGTCGCTGCTCGTGTCGGACGACTACAACGGCGCGATCTACCGCGTCAGTTACGGCCAATGATGCCTCGGCCTGTGCGCGTGATCCGAGGGCTCGCCCCTGCCCTCGGCGTGCTTCTGACGGGTGCGGCCCTCGCTGCGCCCGACGCCGCGATGCAGGAGCGCCTCGCCCCCTGCATCGCCTGCCACGGGGCGGGCACGTCGGAGACGGAGGGCGTGCCCTCGCTCGGCGGGCAGATGCCGGACTACGTGGTGACGCAGCTCTTCCAGTTCCGGGAGAAGCAGCGTGAGGCGCCGCCGATGAACGACATCGCGGCCGGCTTCTCGGACGACGACCTGCGCAGCTACGCCGACGCGGTGGCGACGCTGCCGCCGCCCACCCGGTCCGAAGCGGCCGCCGATCCGGCCCTGACGGAGCGGGGGCAGGCGCTCGTCGCCAAGCACCAGTGCAATTCCTGCCACGGGTCCGATCTCGCCGGGCGGGACGCGATCCCGCGGATCCGGGCGCAGCGCGAGGATTATCTGGCCAAAGCGCTGACCGGCTACAAGTCGAACAGCCGGCCGGGCTACGATCCCGCGATGAACGAGGTCGCGCAAGGTTTGAACGAGGCCGACATCAAGGATCTGGCGGCTTACGTGTCGCGGCTCTGACTCGAACGCCCCTTTGACCGCGCCGACCCGTCATCACGAAGGCAGCGAAGGGACCTAGGGCGACGCGCTGCTTGTCAGCGTGGCGTGGCCTGGATTGCTGTGCCGCGCCCGCGATGATGGCCGCGCCGGGGCGATGGCATCACCCGTCGGTTGTCACCCCACCACCCGCAGCGCATCGCCCCTCGCCAGTTCCCCACCGGCGATCACCTCGGCGTAGACCCCGAGGTCGCGGTGGCCGAGGCGTGCGTCGAGCGTCCAGGGGATGTCGCAGTCGCGGATGCCACTCGCCGGATCGACGTTGGTCGCCGCGCAGCGCACGGTCCGCTTGGTGATCTTGAGCCGCAGCCCGTTCGGCGCCTCCACCACCTGTCCCACCATCTCCAACTCGGCGAAGGGCGCGAGGCCATCGACGAGGAGGTTCCCGCGAAAGCGCAGCGGGTCCACGGGCGCGCCGATGTAATCCTCCACCGCCGCCACGCTCGCGCGGTTGATCAGCGAGACGTAGCCGGTCGGCGAATCCGTGAAGCGATATTGCGGCGGGGCGGCGAGAACCTTCGGCTCACCGCGCAGGCTTTCGGGGATGAAGTGCCGCATCAGGTCCGCGAGGCCCTCCCGGCCGTCCTCGGTGTCGAGGCGGAAGGCGCGCACCGCGCCGAAACCTTCGACGGTGAGCGTCGCCGTGGCGTCGTCGTAGCGGGTGCGCAGGCGGGCGAGCGCCTCGTCGCGCATGAGCATCAGGTACTTGGTCTTGGGCTGATGCCGAGGTGCGACTGCGTTGAAGCCCGAGGGACCGTTCTCGATGGCGTAGAGGCGGTCGCCGGGGAAGAATCCGCTGGTCTCGAGCTGCGCCCGCTCGACGGGTTCCGGGCTCAGGCCCTTCACCGGGTAGCGGTACAGGGCGCTGACATGAATCAATGCGGTCATGCGCGGAGCGTGGCCCTGAAATGATCCGGCGCGCAAGGGCTTCGCCGCCCCTTGTGGTGCTCAATTGCAACACCACATCGGGTCTACCGGCGGCCACCAGCGGCGCCGGGGCCCTCGCGCGGCGGAAAGCCGGAGGGCGACGTTTCGGTGGCGCCGCGCCTCTCATCGGGCGGCGGATGCCGGTACGGGAGGGTTGTGCATGAATTTCGAAAAGTACACCGAGCGCGCCCGCGGCTTCGTGCAGGCGGCTCAGAATCTCGCGATGCGCGAGGGGCATCCCCAGCTTCAGCCGGGTCACCTTCTGAAGGTGCTGCTCGACGATCCGGAGGGCCTCTGCGCCGGCCTGATCGACCGCGCGGGCGGCCAGTCGCGCGTGGCGCTGGCCCAGACCGAGCAGTGGCTCGCCAAGCAGCCGAAGGTTTCCGGAAACGCGTCCGCCCCGCAGGCGACGCGCGAGCTGATGCGCCTGTTCGACACCGCCGAGAAAGCCGCCGAGAAGGCGGGCGATTCCTACGTGACTGTGGAGCGGCTGCTCCTCGCGCTCGCGGTGGAGAAGGATTCCGAGGCCGGCAAGGCGCTCCAGGCGGCCGGTGTCACCCCGGCCTCGCTCAACGCCGCGATCAACGCGCTCCGTAAGGGCCGCACCGCCGACAACGCCTCGGCCGAGAACGCCTACGACGCGCTGAAGAAGTATGCCCGCGATCTCACCGAGGCCGCCCGGGACGGCAAGCTCGACCCGGTGATCGGCCGCGACGAGGAGATCCGGCGGACCATCCAGGTCCTGTCCCGGCGCACCAAGAACAACCCGGTGCTCATCGGCGAGCCCGGCGTCGGCAAGACCGCGATCGTGGAGGGTCTGGCCCTGCGCATCGTCAACGGCGACGTGCCCGAGTCCCTGCGGGACAAGAGCCTGCTCGCCCTCGACATGGGCGCGCTGATCGCCGGCGCGAAGTACCGCGGCGAGTTCGAGGAGCGGCTGAAGGGCGTGCTCTCGGAGGTCACGGCGGCCGAGGGCGGCATCATCCTGTTCATCGACGAGATGCACACGCTGGTCGGCGCCGGAAAGGCGGACGGGGCGATGGACGCCTCGAACCTCCTGAAGCCGGCGCTCGCCCGCGGCGAGCTGCACTGCGTCGGCGCGACCACGCTCGACGAGTACCGCAAGCATGTCGAGAAGGACGCGGCCCTGGCCCGGCGCTTCCAGCCGGTCTTCGTGTCGGAGCCGACCGTCGAGGACACGGTCTCGATCCTGCGCGGCCTGAAGGAGAAATACGAGCAGCACCACGGCGTGCGCATCCAGGATTCCGCCCTGGTGGCGGCCGCGACGCTCTCGAACCGCTACATCACCGACCGCTTCCTGCCCGACAAGGCGATCGATCTCGTCGACGAGGCCGGCTCGCGCCTGCGCATGCAGGTCGATTCGAAGCCCGAGGAACTCGACAACATCGACCGCGAGATCGTCCGGCTGAAGATCGAGGCCGAGGCGCTCAAGAAGGAGACCGATTCCGCCTCCCGCGACCGGCTGGTCCGGCTGGAGAAGGAGCTCGGCGACCTCGAGGAGCGCTCGGCGGCGATCACCGCCCGCTGGAAGGCCGAGAAGGACAAGCTCGGCACGGCGGCCGGCCTCAAGAAGAAGCTGGACGAGGCGCGGAACGACTTGGCCGCGGCGCAGCGCCAGGGTCAGTACCAGCGCGCGGGTGAGCTCGCCTACGGGGTGATCCCGGGTCTGGAGAAGCAGCTCGCCGAGATCGAGGCGAAGTCGGAGAACGGCCGCGACGCGATGATGGAGGAGGCGGTCACGCCCGCCCATGTCGCCGGGGTCGTCTCCCGCTGGACCGGCGTGCCGGTGGACAAGATGCTGGAGGGCGAGCGCGAGAAGCTGTTGGCCATGGAGGAGGCGCTGTCCAAGCGCGTCGTCGGCCAGCGCGAGGCGGTGGAGGCGGTCTCGACCGCGGTCCGGCGCGCCCGCGCGGGCTTGCAGGATCCGAACCGGCCGATCGGCTCGTTCATGTTCCTGGGCCCGACCGGCGTCGGCAAGACCGAGCTGACCAAGGCTCTGGCCGGCTTCCTGTTCGACGACGACACGGCGCTCGTGCGCATCGACATGTCCGAGTACATGGAGAAGCACGCGGTCGCCCGGCTGATCGGCGCGCCTCCCGGCTATGTCGGCTACGAGGAGGGCGGCGCCCTCACCGAGGCCGTGCGCCGGCGGCCCTACCAGGTCGTGCTGTTCGACGAGGTCGAGAAGGCGCACCCGGACGTGTTCAACGTCCTGCTGCAGGTGCTCGACGACGGGCGGCTCACCGACGGCCAGGGGCGGACGGTCGACTTCCGCAACACGCTGCTGATCATGACCTCGAATCTGGGGGCCGAGTATCTGGTCAACCAGCCTGCGGGCCAGGACAGCGACGCGGTCCGCGCGGAGGTGATGGGCGTGGTGCGGGGCCACTTCCGGCCGGAGTTCCTGAACCGGGTCGACGAGATCATCCTGTTCCACCGCCTCGCGCGGTCGGAGATGGGGGCGATCGTCGAGATCCAGCTCGGGCGCCTGCAGAAGCTGCTGGATGACCGGAAGATCACCCTGGAGGTCGACGAGGACGCCAAGAACTGGCTCGCCGACAAGGGCTACGATCCGGCCTACGGGGCGCGGCCGCTGAAGCGGGTGATCCAGAAGAACGTCCAGGATCCGCTGGCCGAGCTGGTACTCTCCGGCAGGGTCCATGACAGCGAGACGGTGCCGGTCCGCCTCGGCCCGATGGGCCTGATGATCGGCGACGTCACGGTCGGCACCGAGCGCCGGCCGGTTCACGCGACGTTGAACTGATCGTATCGCCGGAATGGCTGAGGGCGGCGCGTCACCGCACGGCGCGCCGCCCTCCTCGTCTCTGGTCCATCGGGACTGCGCCCTGTCGGCGGATCCGGCTCATCCTCGGCGACCTCACGCGGCTGAGTGGCGTGACCCTTCCGAGGGACGGGACGCGGGCACGCATCGGGCGACCGTTTCGCCGGCAGCGTGTGCCTCGCTCCGAGCATGACGCGTCACCTCACGATCTTGCGGGACGCCGGGTTGATGCTCGCGCCCGCGACGGGAGCCGGTGCCAGAGTTCCCGGGATCGCGGCCATCATGAAACAGCGGCCGCGAGGCTGCGCGCCGGGTCAGCCCTGCGCGGCGTGAGCGACTGGTCCGGGCATCCGGACCGGCCCGGCCAGCCGTATGGCCCCGGCCAGATCCGCCGCCTGCGCCCGGTCCCGGCAGACCAGCCAGAGATCGTCGTGGGCAGAAAGCTCGGCGTCGAACAGGTCGACGAGGGCAGCCGGCGGATCGGCGAGGTCAGGCCAGTGATAGAGACGGAAGCCCAGCGCTTCATAGAGCGGAAGAAGGGGGGCCAAGTCCCAGAGCCTGTGATTGCTCAGCGTGGCGTCGAGGCGGCCCGTGGCGAGCAGCGCGGCGTCGGCAATCGCACCGCCCTCCCCCCAGGGGAACCAGCCCCGCCCGTAATCCAGCGTGAAGCGCTGGGCGGCCACGGCGAGCCAGCCGACATGGCCGGTGCGGCGCGCCGACGGTTCGAGCGGCCGCAGCGATCCGGCCCGGCGCCCACCCCGGGTCGGCGCCCAGAAGGCCTGACCATCGCACGCCGCGAGCAGGATACCCTGCGCCGCCTCGGCACGCTCGGTGCGCGCCGGACCGGTGCGGTCCTCGTTCCAGGCCGGCAGGCTCAGTACACAGGCGCGGGGCCAGCCGGCGCCGCAGGCTGCCACCATCACGCCCCAGCCTGGAAGGCCACCCGCGAAGGGCCGAGTCCCGTCGATCGGATCGCCCACGAAAGTCCAGGCGTCCCGGTCCAGCAGCGCCCGCGCCGCCGGCTTTCCCAGCTCCTCTGCCGTCTCCTCCTCGATCAGGTCCGGGCCGAACCGATCGTGCAGCAGGCGGCTGACGGCAAGGTCGGCCTCAGTCAAGGCCTGGCCGAGATCCGGGCCCTTGTTGGTCATGTCCAGGCCGCGCGCCCGCAGGGCCAGCGCCAGCGGTGCCGCCTCCTCGACGAAGGCGAGCATCCGCGCGAGGACGTCCCGCGCGGGCGTGTCGGGCGCTTTGGTCATGCGGCGAACAGCTCCGGGGCACGGAGCATCAGGGCCTGGACCAGGACCAGTGTCTTGAGGTCGGGCAAGCGGCCGGTCCGGGCTTGGTCCGCCAGTTCCGAGAGCGGCACCTCCAGAACCGCTACCTGCTCGCCCTCCTCGGGCAGGCCGCCGCCAGGACCGACGCGGTCGGCGGGTCCGTAGGGCGCAAGATAGAGCCAGAGCCGCTCGGAGGACACGCTGGGCATCGTGTAGGCGTGCGCCACCGGCTCCAGCCGGGCCAGGCGCACGCCCGCCTCCTCCATCGCCTCGCGGATCGCGGTCGCCTCCGGCGTGCCGCCGTCGAGACCGCCGGCGGGCGCCTCGTCGAGATCCGCCGCCTCACCCCAGAAGGCCGGGCCGACCCGGGCCTGCCGCACCAGCAGGGCCACCCGCCGCCCCGGATCGTAGGGCAGCACGCAGGCGGCCTGACCGTGATCCTCCAAGGCGCGCCGCACCGTCCTGCCGTCCGGCAGCGTCAGCGTGGCGAGGCCGAAGGTGTTCCAGCCGCGGTGGAGCACCTCCAGCGGCAGGGCGGGCGCGGTGTCGGTCATCGGGCGGTCAGCGCTTGGTGTTGGCGGCGGTCTGGCCGAACATCACCTTCTTGGCATCCTCGCTCATGGTCTTGCCGTAATCGGGATTGACCTCGGGGGCGCGGGCATAGGCCGCCTGCGTGGCCGGCCGCTCCGCGATCGTGGTGAACCAGCGTTTGAGGTTCGGATGATCGTCGAGGTTCTGGCCCTGCTTCTCGTACGGCACGATCCAGGGATAGCAGGCCATGTCGGCGATGGAGTAGTCCGAGCCGGCCACGAAGGCGCGATCGGCCAGCCGCCGGTCGATGACGCCGTAGAGCCGGTTGGTCTCGTTGACGTAGCGCTTGATCGCGTAGTCGATCTTCTCCGGCGCATACTGCGAGAAGTGGTGGTTCTGGCCGAGCATCGGCCCGAGGCCGCCCATCTGCCAGAACAGCCATTGCAGCACGTCGGCCCGGCCGCGCAGATCGGTGGGGATGAAGCGCCCGGTCTTCTCGGCGAGGTAGAGCAGGATCGCGCCGGATTCGAACAGCGTGAGCGGCGCACCGCCGCCCGCCGGCTCATCGTCGACGATCGCCGGCATGCGGTTGTTCGGAGCAATCCTGAGAAAATCGGGGTTGAACTGCTCGCCCTTACCAATATTAACAGCATGTATCTGGTAGGGTAGCGCCGCTTCTTCCAAAAACATCGTGATCTTGTGGCCGTTCGGCGTCGGCCAGTAATAGAGATTGATCATCAGTCCGCGTCCCGCTGCGCCCCCAGCGGACGAGAAGTGGGCCGCACGCAGCCCCTGGTCAAGGACGGACCTGGCGCCGTCGGGGCGACGGATGCGGGTCGATCCGCTGCGCCCCGTCCGCATTTCGATCACCGTCGACGGCCCACGGGGGCCATCCTGGCATTGCGCCTGCGTCCAATCCTGCAACGGCGCACCGGAAGACGACGGATCGAGATCTGCCGACGCTACAGTGGCGAACGTGTGCCGCGGTCCTGGTTGCCGGGGCCTGCTGCGCGGTCTCGGATCGACAGATGCGCCTTCACCGAGGCTTGTCGGCGGCGGATGGCGGCGCCAAAGTCGCGGCGTGGCCGCGGACACCCGACCCGATCTCATCCCGCGGCGCGATGCCGGACGGCCTGGACATGTCCCTCCCCCTGACCGAGAGGTCGCTGTGACGGCTCCCGAACTTCCGCCATACCGGGACCGGGTCCGGGGAACCCGTTAGGGAAGCGCGATGAAACCTGTCCTGTTGACCGGGGCGGCCGGGTTCATCGGCTACCACGTCGCCAAGCGCTATCTGGAGGAGGGTCGGACCGTCCTCGGGATTGACGACCTCAACGATTATTACGACGTCGCGCTCAAGCAGAGCCGCCTCGGGCAACTCACGGCGCACGCGAATTTCGCGTTCCGCACGGTCGATCTGGCGGATCGCGCCGCCATCGAGGACCTGTTTCGCACGCACGCCTTCGGCACGGTCGTCCATCTCGGCGCGCAGGCGGGTGTGCGCTACTCCCTGGAGAACCCGCACGTCTACGTGAAGAGCAACGTTGAAGGCTTCCTGCACATCCTCGAAGGCTGTCGGCACAACCCGGTCGAGCACCTTCTCTATGCCTCGTCGAGTTCGGTCTACGGCGCGGTGACGCAGATGCCCTTCTCGGTGCACCAGAACGTCGACCATCCGATCAGCCTGTACGCGGCCACCAAGAAATCGAACGAGCTGTTCGCTCACTGCTACAGCCATCTCTACCGCATCCCGTGCAGCGGACTGCGCTTCTTCACGGTCTACGGACCCTGGGGCCGGCCGGACATGGCGCTGTTCCTGTTCACGCGCGCGATCCTGGCGGGCGAGCCGATCAAGGTCTTCGGCCACGGGCAGATGATGCGCGACTTCACCTATATCGACGACGTGGTCGAGGGCATCGTGCGGCTTGCCGCGAAGCCGGCGCAGGACAACCCGGCCTGGGACCCGCGCGCGCCCGATCCCGGCAGCAGCGCAGCCCCGTACCGGGTCTACAACATCGGCAACCATGAGCCCGTGCAGCTTCTGCACCTGATCGAGGTGCTGGAGGCCTGCCTCGGCCGGAAGGCGGTCAAGGAGTTCCTGCCCTTCCAGCCCGGCGACGTGCCGGAGACCTACGCCGACACGGACGACCTCGCCGCGGCGACCGGCTACGCGCCGAGCACCCCCATCGAGATCGGCGTGGAACGCTTCGTCCGCTGGTACCGGGCGTACTACCGCGTCTGACCGCGGGCGCGGCGATCGTCGGCCGACCGGCCGGCGGCGCCGGAGGCCATGCCCGGACGACACGTCGCAAGCCATTCCGGGGACGCCGCCCGACCCCATATCGGATGTCGGGCCAGCCTCGGGCCCTGGAACCCGCATGGCCCTGACCCGCGACCTCCTCGATATCCGGACGATCTACCACGAGCCGGCGGTGGAGGGCTTTCCCCTCGGCCAAGAGATCCTGGCGCGCTTTCCCGATGCCGAGCGCATCGCGGTGCCGTCGCACTGGAACATCCCGGAGCTGCACGGCAATGCCGGATCGGTGGCGGACTGGGTGCGGATCAAGCGCTCGACGCTGGTCCTGGGGGTGAAGAAGAGCCTCACGATGCGTCCGAACGGCCGCAGCGCGCACTTCATCGCCCCGTCGACCTCCAACGGCTGCGCCATGGCCTGCGCCTACTGCTACGTCCCGCGGCGCAAGGGCTTCTCGAACCCGATCTCCCTGTTCGTCAACGTCGAGCAGGCCTGCGCGGCGATCCGTCGGCATGCCGGGCGGCAAGGTCCCCTCCCTGAGCCGGACCTGATCGACCCGGCCGCCTGGGTCTACGACATCGGCGAGAACGGCGACCTGTCGGTAGATGCCGCCGTGAGCAGCGGCGTGCGCCGCTTCGTCGAGCTGTTCCGCACCGTCCCGAACGCCAAGGCGTCCTTCGCCACCAAGGCGGTGAACCGCGACCTCCTCGACTACGACCCACAGGGCAAGACCCGAATCCGCTTCTCGCTCATGCCGGCACGGATCGCCAAGGTCGTCGACGTGCGCACCGCCCCGATCCCCGAGCGGATCGCCGCCATCGACGACTTCGTGGCCGCCGGCTACGAGGTCCACGCCAATTTCTCGCCGGTCATCCTGTACGAGGGCTGGGAGGACGACTGGCGGGCGCTCTTCGCCGAGCTTGACGATACGCTGTCGGACGCCGCCAAGGCGCAGCTCAAGTGCGAGATCATCATGCTGACCCACAACGCGGATCTCCACGCCGTGAATCTCGGCTGGCATCCGCGGGCGGAGGATTTCCTCTGGCGTCCGGATATCCAGGAAGCGAAGGTCTCGCAGGGCGGCGGCACCAACCTGCGCTACCGGACGGGCTGGAAGGGCCGGTGGCTCGGCCGGTTCAAGGCCCTGCTCGCGGAGACCATGCCTTACTGCACGGTGCGCTACGCGTTCTGAACTCCCGGTCCCGCGCGGCGTTGGAGCGCCAGCGGAGGGAGAGCGTCGTCATGGCCACGCACGAGACCTACATCCAGGAAGCCGTGGCCCTCGCCGAGGCGAATGTCGCGGCCGGAGGGTCCCCGTACGGCGCGGTGATCGTGCGCGACGGAGGGATCCTCGTGCGCGCGGCCAACACCGTGCACGCCACGAACGACCCCAGCGCCCATGCCGAGATGGTGGCCCTGCGCGAGGCGAGCCGGCTCCTCGGACGCCGGGACCTCTCGGATTGCGTGATGTACGCGAGCGGGCGCCCGTGCCCCATGTGCCATGCGGCAATGCGGCTCGCCGGCTTCAAGCGGGGCTACTTCGCCTACTCGGCCGAGGAGGCCGAGCAGCACGACGCCGGCAGCGCGGCGATCTACGCCGAACTCTGCCAGCCCCTCGAGTCGCAGCCGATGCGTCTGAGCCAGGTCCGGCCCGCGGGCGAGTCGCCCTACGCCGCCTGGGCGGCGCGACGGAAACGATGACGCCTCAATGCGTCCAGGGTGCCGTTCGGTTGAACTTGAAATTGTCCGAGTACGAGAGGCCTTTGCGGGCGGCGGGCTTGGCCGGCTGCTCGACCCGGTAGGCGATACCCTCGCGCTTGGCGTAGGCCACCGCCTCGTCCTCGGTGTCGAATTCCAGGCGCACCTGCTGCAGCATGTCGGACGAGCCGTTCCAGCCCATCAAGGGGTCGATCTCGCGCGGGCTGGTCCGGTCGAATTCCAGGATCCACTGCTTGGTCCGGGCGAGGCCGGACTGCGTGGCATCGCGGGACGGTCGGAAGATGCGGGCGCTCGGCATCTGCGGTCGACAAGCTCCTGAAAGAATGGTCGGGGCGATAGGATTCGAACCTACGACCCCCTGGTCCCAAACCAGGTGCGCTACCAGACTGCGCCACACCCCGACACCCTCATAGAGGGCCAAGAGGCCTAACGCTTTGGCTGTTCCGGCGCAACTGCGCCGATGCGGTGAATTTGGAACGCACGGGAAACGAATGGTGGCTGGTCAAACCGAGCGGTGCGACGAAGGATCCGGCGCTTCCACAGGCTGTGCAGTCGCGCTGAGTGCGCCGATGCCAGGGATGGTTGTCGGCCGAGCGAACGGCGGCCGTTGTCGCGTCTACGTTGATGACACCGTGGCTCCGCTGCCAGGGTATGGCTATAGAATCATCCAAGACAACCTTGAAGGCACACGGTGGCAGGCGTGCGAGAGGCGATCGAGGCGGCGGAAGCACGGCTCATCCCCCTCCCCCTTTTCCCGCGACTACAACCCATCGATCGTTCGACTTATCCAGGATGAGAAGCTGCTCGCGAAGCACAAGCGCGTGGTCGGGAACAACGCAGCGCGTCCCTACGCTCATCCCTGGGCTACCACGCAGCGGATGCGCGCTCGCATCGCCGCGTAGGACGCGCCGCAACTGCCTCGCCGCAGCACGACGCGGGGGCGACGTGGTCGCTGATCCATGATCGGGCGCAGCTCTGTGGACGACCGCCACATCATTCCCCGCATCGATTGCTCCGCCTTGCCACACACCTGTCTAGCTCATGGCTACTATCGGCCGCTGGTTATGGATCCGTGCGGAGTGTTAGAGTCTTAGCTCGGATGAGCATCGAGGCGCTCGATTATGGATCGCTGACGGCCTCTCCAAAACCGAAAGACTGCGGCTAAATATGATCGTCAATTAACATGTTGTAAGATGATGGTAGCCGAATTTTCACCTGTTCCGGGTGTAGAAAGTTTGCACTGCCGCTGCTTTATCGCTAAAATTTCGTTAAGAACGAGGAGAATTTTATGTCTTTGTGGCCTCGAGTTTTTGCATTCTACTGTGCAAGTATAATCTGCACTCATGGTGTCGTTGCTGGCGAAACTCCGGGTCGTTATCTTCTCGGCCCGCAAGATCGTATCAATATCAGAGTGTATGACTTGCGCCGAAACACTGGCGAGGCCTATTCCTGGGTCGCGCTCAATGGCCAGTTTTTAGTTGCGGCAGACGGCACTGTCTCACTTCCAATTATTGGCCAAATCAAAGCCGAAGGTGGAACGCCAGGCGATCTTGCGACTGCGATCGGCGTCGCGCTCAAACAAGCCGCCGATCTCGCAGAAAGGCCTGCCGCATCGGTCGAAGTGGCGACGTATCGGCCATTTTACATCACTGGCGCCGTCCAACAACCCGGCAAGTATGAGTATCAGCCTGGGTTGACCGTGATCCAAGCCGTCAGCACCGCGCAGGGCTTTGTTCGCGGCTCCGATCCATTGGCCATGCAACGCAATGCCCTGACCTCGCGCGGCGAAACGCAAACCTTAGCCGCCGAAAGGGTTGCGCTGATCACCAGACTCGAACGCCTCGATGCAGAGATCGCTGGAGCAGATACAATCACGATTGCGGAGGAACTCAAAAATAATTCCGACAAGACAAGAGTGGCTCAAGCCATCCGCGACGAGCAACTTATTTTTGAGACGCGGCGGAATGCTACTAAAGCAGAGGTTCTCGCGATCCAGAGAAATATCGATACCCTCAAATCTGAATTGACAGTTCTAGAGAGCAAATCAAAGACGCTTGATCGTCAGCTTGAACTGAGTCAAAGCGAACTCAATCTAGTGAGCGATCTTGTGTCGAAAGGCTTAAGCATAGCGCCGCGGAGACTGGCCGCACAGCAAAGCCAAGCGTCATTTGAGAGCAACCGACTCGACGTTCAAGTGGCAATGTTGCGGGCGCAACAGAGCCTAGCCCGCGCGGAGCGCGACATCATTGATCTGCGGGCGCGCTTCCGACGTGAAGCGCTGTCCGAAGCTGCAGAGACGCGCCAGAAGTTGGCACTGAACGAAGAGAAAGCGCGCACAGCCGAGAACCTTTTGAGCAACGCCGAATCGCAAATGCTCAGCAGCACCAGCGACGCTTTCGGCAATACGGTGGCCCGCTTTGAGATCACCCGCGGCATTGACGGTGCCGCGAAGACTTGGGTCGTCTCGGAAGACACATCCGTGGAGCCTGGCGATGTCGTCAAGGTCAGCCTTCAACGTGGTCGTGGCGCGCAGACAAACCAGATGACCGAGACGCCAATGGTGGCGACGTCACCCACCCGGTCGACGGGCGGCGTTAGTCCCGGTCGCGGCGGCACATATTCAACTGAAGTCACTCGCCGAGCCACTGAGAACACAATTCCATGACGGCGAATTTTAGTAAATAGACACAGGCAATATTCAATTTTCTATCAATCTTAACGTATGTCAGCCAATCTTAAGGCAGATTTCCGCGTTCAGTAGGTTTTTTGGACTATGCCACAGCGCCACGTCCCAGATGAATCTCAGCCGCAACCAAGCGTTCAAATTCTGCGGGCCTATACGATATGAGCATAGAGCCGATTGGGGCCATCACATTTATCCTCGGCCTTATCTGCTTATTATTGGGCACGCGGGCAATAGTCATCGCGTTCTTGGTTGTTTGCGTTCTCGGTTCGGCGGCGGCAATTCTGTTTGGGAGCACAGGTATCGCACCGGCCCATGTTTTTCTGATATTTCTGGTTCTCGCAAATTTGTCCTATCGGGATGTTTGCGCGAAAGTTCTCAATCAACTTCGATTTCCGGAGCCAGGATTCTGGCTGCTATGCCTGTTTTTATACGGGGTTGCGAGCAGTTATATCATGCCGCGACTGTTCGCCGGTCAAACTCAGATCATACCCCTTGGCGCGTCATCCAACTTGCCGACAAGCGAGGGAACTGTCCCACTCGGTCCCGTATCGAGCAATCTTAATCAATCCATTTATATGCTGGGGAACATAGTATGTTTCACGATAATCGCGGCCGTGGGATCGACGAGAGAAGGCATCGATACGGTTACGAAGGCACTCATCGCCTTCTGTCTTGCCGACATTTGCTTCGGACTTATTGATGTTATTACCGCCGCGACGGGAACACAGGACGCACTAAAATTTATACGCAACGCGCAGTATACTTTTCATGATGACGAAACCGTGGGAAATATGAGGCGGATCATCGGTTCTTATACCGAGGCGTCCGCCTTCGCTTGGATCACCCTAGGTGTGTTCGGCTTCACAGGGACCTTATTTCTCTATGGACGCAAGCCGCTAATTTCGGGTCTTTTAGCATTATCTTCGCTTTTATTTATTGTGCTCTCAACATCATCGACCGGACTGGTCGGGTCGGCGATGGTGGCATCAATTTTATACATGATCGCTTTTATGCGATGCAGCACCCGCCTACAAGATCGCTTCAGTGCTGCCACTGTTATCGCCTGTCCCCTATTGCTCATTATCTGTATAGTGCTTGTTTTATCAATCGATGGCGTGGGATCGGCGATATATGATTATGTTGATACACTCGTCATAAGCAAAAGTACAACCCAGTCGGGTGCCGAACGCGGGACTTGGAACACTTATGCGTTGCGTAACCTTTTTGACTCTGGAGGCTTGGGGGTCGGCTTAGGAACCAGTCGTGCTTCGAGTTTCCCGCTGGCTGTACTTTCCCAAGTCGGGATCCCGGGAGCAATTTTCTATGTGTTGTTTTTAGTTTCAGTTTTTCGAAATGTAGACGAAATCCCACGCAGTTATACCGGCGACATTCGCGCTGCGGCCAGAGTGGGATGCATCTCATTGATATTTGGAGCCATGATATCTGGCACGACTGTTGATTTGGGATTGTTATTTTATGTGTTTGCTGGCTGCGCATGTTCTGCTTCATATGATCGGCAAGAGGCGAGCCATGGCATGGCTTCTGCTTATCAACTATAATAATTGTTCAGACAAAAAACTAGAGCCGGACTTTTGATGGATCTTATTAAGTTTGCCGTTCCTCATCGGCTCAGCTTAATACAGTCAGTACATCGCACGCTGTCTGTAAATGGCAAACAATAGGTCGCTCGTAAATCGATCCGTCTCCATGGGTCCGGGCTTGAAATTCAAGCTTATCATGGACGTGTGCAAACTTCGCAGCCCTGAACCGGAGCAGAACGCTGACAGCGACAAGGCAAAGTGGCCAAGGTGGTGGTCAGGGGTCGTAGTCGCGGATCAGGCGGCGGGAGCGTGTCTTCGAAGCGAAGGCCCTCACCATCCGTCGTCACGGTCGGTCTCTGCCAGCGTTGGCCCGGTCCGGCGCGCTCGGCGGCAGTGTTTAGACCCACATGCGTAGCCACAACGCCGTTACACGACCAACCCTGAAGCGGCCCCTGGTCCCCGGCACGACGCGCGCTTGCGGCGCCGGTTTCCCCCTTGCATCGGTCCGGCACGCGGACAAGCACCCACTCCAAGCGGAGGATGGGACACGCGTCGAGGGACGCACGAGGCGAAGTGGATGATGGCGGATCGGGCGCAAGCGGGGCTGAGGCTCGGTGGCTTGGAAGCGGCCGTACCTCTAAGTATCGCTATTTACGCTGGGATCTCGATCATGTCGTGACGGGTAGAGGCCACCTCCGGGGCTGGCTCGCATAACGGTCAACGCGGCGCGGTCGGGTGTGCGCGGCCGACCGCTCTCCAGCTTGGCCAACTCAAGCGGAGGTATCGGCACGATCTCGACCCAAGGGCCATCGCGACAGAGCGATTTCGTTGTCCCTCTGCAACGCGCCGAATACGGCTCTGTTTGAAGGTCTGAGCAGACTTTCGCATTCGCAGATGGATCTGCGCCCACGTCGTGCAACACCGTAGCGGTGGCCGATGGGAGCAGTCCAGCCTCAATGCCGCCATCGACCCGAGCACAGAAATGAGCGGGAAGGTCACGCCTTCATTCAATCTGCAGAATAAATTCGAATGTAATCAACCCACATATCAACATATTTCGCGGGCGGAACAACTATGGGCCAATCACCCGAGGAGAGAGCGTTGTCAAACATCCAATAAAGAGGCGTCTTGCTGCCTTTCTCTGGGATTGGTATTTTGAAAGTTACTTTATCGTCGATGTAGAATGTTGCCTGTGCATCTTCGACCAGTACCCCGTACGTATGCCAATCTGAGGTGGCGTCAAAATTTGCTGTGAACATCTGCCGAGGAACGCCATCATTCTTGCCGTCTCCTATCCAGAGGATGACGTTGTTGGCTATAGTGTATGAACCGGGGTCAGCCTGCTCGTCGTAAGCCTCGAAACCATCGATCTCGAGGCCGTTCGGCTCGTTTCCCTTGCCGTCGGTGCCTAGGCTACCGGCCCACATGCTTGGCCACATACCCTTGCCGAGCGGCAAAATGGCTCGCATCTCGACGTAGCCTTTGCGGAATGCAGCAATCGGCGGCCGTCCATCTGCGTACGCGGTGCAAAGCAGGCCGGAGCGCCATTTGCGCCCATAACTCTGTGGATCCACGTATGCGTCATCGTAAAGGGCGCGAATGCGAAGGCAAGACGGCATCGGAAGCTGGAAGACATCGCTCAGCTTCTCGTTTTTTGTCATGAAGTACGAACCCGAGCCCCACTGATTGCCGTCAGGGCGCACGCCAAACGCCCACCGGCTGTCGTCCGGAAGCGTGTCGAAGTCGTCCGCGAGAAGCTGCCTCATCCCGGTCGCGGGAGCAGGAACCGACAGCGCCGCACGCCGGATGGCCGGATTATCGATCAACAGTGTGAAATCGAGGCGAAGCCCTTTTTCGGTTGGGTCGTCATACCACGCCATGATGCGGCAGTTGAGCGGGCCGGTGCGGACGCTGCTGAGATCCATCGTGGCGGTCCACCCGCCTTGGCCGTCCTGCGCAACGCTGACCCAGGGCGACACGCCAGGCACGGCAATCATGATGTTCTTGAATGTGCCGGTGTATGTGCCGGCGAAGGCGAACGTCTTGCTGGCAGTGAGGATAATGTCCGGGTAGGCCACGCAGCCCTGCGCTTCAGCTGTGGCCGAGCCCGTCTTGATCGGTGATGTGAGCGTCAGCATGCGCGCAGCCGTGGCTTCAGCCGGCGTCGTCGGCATCGCGTTGGCCGCAAGGGCGGCAGCACCGGCGCCCAACAAAGATCGTCTGTCAATCTGCACGCGACGCTCCATGTAGCTCATTTGATATTGAACAGTATAGCTGTGTTCGATGGCGATACCACCAAATTGTCTTTGCCGTAGAATCCGCGTCGCGAGGACATCGACACGGTGGCATCGGCCGCCGAGTTCTGTACGGATCGAGCCTTTCGCAGACCTTCCGAGCCGGTGACGAGGAGCCGGCGCGGGTACTGGTCTCCTCCCTTGGAGTTCCGGCCGAGCCGTTCCTCACCGCTGCTGGACTTGTCGAGCGGTGTCAAACCCAGCCAGGCCGCACACCGACGCTCGGAGCAGGAATGGCTCGGACCGGTGACGGCGGCGGCCAGCGCGGTCGCGCCGAGGAAGCCCCCCCGGCTTGTTGGCGATGCGTCGGGCGTGATCGTTCGAGCGGTACCAGGCCAACTGATCGCGCTCGAGCCGATGACGGCTGTCTTGCACCCCCAATCGCCTGCTCAGCGAGGGTGCCGATCACTTGGCGGCCAGCTTCCGGACCTCGTACGCCTCGCCAGCGATCGCACGCGGTACAAAGGCGAGGGCGAGCGTGAGACCCGTCGAGATATCGATGCTGACTCGGGCAGCAGCGCGCGGACCATGTGACCAATTGCGTGCGCTGGCGGACCAGGAGATCGCGTGTCCGATTCAGAGACAGGGCTGATCGCTGCTCGACCAGTTTGGTCGGCACGAAGCACATGGTCGGCCGCGTGACAGCTTCGCAGTCGAAAATCCGCTGGCTAAGACGATCAGCGGCTTGTTCAAGCCGAGGTGATCCATCGGCGCAGGCCGTCGAGTTCGCTACCTTCGAATTCACCGACTGGTTCAACACCCGCCGCTTGCTCGAACCCATCGGCAACGCGCGTTCTGCCGCAGCCGAAGCGACCGGATTTCCTGAGGTCGAGGCGCTCACCCCGGCTCCCTGATCCAAGCCATACGGCCCCCAGGAAATACGGTGCGGTCCAGGCCTGTCTGGAGTCGTGGGCGTGCCGCCCGTGCTTTATCGTGGCCGGAGCCCGACCGCATGAATACTCAGACGGTTCAACGGATTCCGCCATACCGCCGTAAACCACGCTCGACTCGTCCGCAGGTAATCCACTGCAGTCTGCCTCTTATTTACTTTCTGCCACCGGTTCCTAGTTTTGAAAATACAAGCAAACGGGTCCTGAGATTTTGAGAATTTGGACCTGTCTCAGTCTTTGATCCGTTCCAGAAAGAATCGAAAGTTTCCCAAACAAAAACCCGAGCCGAGATATTGATTTTGCCTTTTTCGCGAACGATTCCATGCTAGTTCTTTGGGCAGTGAAAGGGGGAAGCGTTGATGTTCGGTCTCGTCGGGATGAGGCGGGGAGGACCGCTATCGTCAGCGCTTGTACTCGGTGGCACAGTCCCCCTTGCGGCGGCCGTTCTCACAGCTGCAACCGGCACCGCGATGGCTTTCACCACCCTCGCTCTCTTGGGCATTGCCCTTTTCAATCTCGTCTTCTTTACAGCGCTTTTAACAGCCGGCGTGCACTTCCTTGGGCGGACTATCTTCCGCATACTTTACAGCTTACTATGCCTTTTTTTGAGCCTCTACCTATTCGCTTACACATACCACTTCCTACTCTACGGACAGCTCATCGGCGATCCGTCGATCAGCGCGCTTCTCGATACCAATCCGCAGGAGGCCCTTGAATTTCTAAACTGGGCGACGGACTGGCGTCGTGTGCTTCTGGCCCTCCTGGCGGCGGTTCTCGCCGCACTTGCGCTCGCCCTAACGACGCCACGATCAGTCCCGAGGCCGTCGCGGCGAATTGGGCTCGCTGCGGTTGCGCTTGCCGGCCTGATGCTGCCGGTCGGCGCTTGGCATCGCGGCATCTCGTATTTCAATCCAGGCTTCTTCCTGCCGCGCTCGGTTACCAACAACCTGCTCTACCGCGCCGCGGCCGAGCGCATGCAGGCCGCCCTTGAGAAGAATAGTGTCGGCGATGTCACCCGACCAACAGAGCGGGCGGCGACCCACATCCTCATCATCGGGGAATCCACCACGCGCCGCCACATGTCCCTCTATGGTTACGAGCGTGACACGACACCCAACCTGCGTCGGCTCGCGCCGGAACTCTATGTCGCTGAGGACGTCTGTTCGTCCCGCGGCCAGACGGTTCCGGCACTGCAGGAATTGCTCACCTTCGCATCTCGCGAGGATCTTGCGCCGCTCTTCGAGAAACCGAGTCTGCTCCAGATCCTGAAGGCCGCCGGTTTCCGCACGTGGTGGCTTTCGAACCAGCAACTCTACGGCAGATGGGACAACTGGTCTGCGATCCTGTCGGGACCGGCTGACACACGTGTCTTCGTGAACCGCGTCGGCTGGGGCGCGGGCGTCAGCCTCGACGAACAGCTTCTCGCTCCCCTCACAATGGCCCTCGCCGACCCAGCGCCCCTGAAATTCGTAATTGTTCACCTACTCGGCGCGCACGCCGAATACAGCCTCCGATATGCGCCAGCGTTTGCACGATTTACCAACGTGTCGCTTCCTTCTACGCCACGGCGCCTACAGGGAATCGAAATCGACCGCTACAACGCCTATGACAACGCCGTGCTCTACACGGATCATGTGGTCGCACAGATCATAGATGCCGCTCGCGAGACCGGCGAGAACGCAAGCGTCACCTTTCTCTCCGACCATGGCGAGGCGCTCGGCGAGGTCTCGGACTTCCACTCCCACATTGATGGCCCCGCCCCACGCCAAGTCTACGAGATTCCATTCACAATGTGGATCTCGCCGGCGCTGCGCAACCGCCTCGGCGCCAAGGTTGAGGACCTTCGGGAGAATCTAACGCGGCCCTACCAGACGGACAGCGTCATCAATACCCTTCTTGACCTGTACGGCATCGACCATGCCGGCCGCGTCGCCGAAAGGAGCCTGTTCGCGCCCGCGTTACGGATCCCGGTCCGATACTGTGACACCCTGCCTTGAGCATCAGATCGCTGCGCGGCATGAGCGCAATCTTGAGCCTCCCTCAGCATCGCGGACACAGGGAGATCATTTCGCAGTCCTCTCGGCGTGCTCGGGCGTAAGATCGCCGAGTGCCGAGTGGATGCGGTGCCGAGCGTGGTAGCCCGCGATGTAAGCGGGCAGATCGCGCCGCGCTTCATCCCGGGTTACCCATCGTCGCTGATGGACGAACTCGACCTCGAGCGTGTGGAAGAAGCTCTCTATCGGGGCGTTGTCGTGAGGCCCAAGCCGTGCGGCTCATGGACGGCTTCGCCCCCATACCGGCGAGCTGTCTCCGGTAGGCCTCGGTTGCGTCCTGGCTGCCGCGATACAAGTGGCCGATGAGCCCGGCGGCCGGCCGCTGCCGCTTGGCGGCCATCATCAATGCCGCCGCCCCTCAGCTCGGCGCGCATGTGATCGCGCATCGACCAGCCGACGATCTTGCGCGCGGCCAGTTCGAGGACGGCGGCCAGGTACCGCCAGCCCGTGTCGGTCGGCAGGTTGGCGATGTCGCTCCGCGATCCTTCGGTTCGGCAAACCAAGCCGTGTCGGGTCGCGCAGCCGAGAAATCCTGCTTGACGAGATTGGGCGCGATCGGGAGATCGTGACGGCTGTCGGTCGTACAGCGCCGGAACCGACGACCCGCCAGGGCACGAATGTCTTGCCGGCGCATGTGACGCTCCACCGCCCGCGGCGGACGAACCGGCCCTCAGCCCGGAGGGCGGCATGCACGCGTGCGGCACCTTGGCGTCGGTGGCAGGCGGCATGGACGCGCCGGACGTCGTCCAGGGGTTGGCGATCGGAGGCCGAGCGGGCGCTCTCAAGCCGTGAGCGCCATCCGTGGAAGCCGCTGGGCGAGGCCCCGAGCACGCGGCACATGAGACGCACCGGCCGGGTCCGCGCATGCTGCTCCTTCAAGGCGAAGGTCACTTGGGCAGCTCCGCGAAGTTGCCGATCGCTTTTTTGATCCGTCGCGCTGCATACGCGGGCGTTCGAGCCCCTGCCGCAGTCGGACGATGTCGGCAACCTGATTGGAAGGGGACGCCACTGGGCTTGGTAGCAAGGCGCCCGTCAATCCAGCAGACTGCGGTCCAGATGAAGGCCCGTTCAGCGTGTCATGCCATTGCCTCAGCATCGAGTGCCGGATCCCAAGCTCGGCCGCGACCTGCATCGGCGGCCGGCTGCTGCTCTCCAGCAAGGCGGTCGCCTCGCGTTTGGACTCGTGTGTGAACTCTCGTCTCGTCTTCGCCATTCGACACCTTCCCCGCTCAGCATGAGCGTATCAAAGGTGTCCGCGATGCCGAGGGAGGATCAACATACGGATCCCCGCGAATGACGGAGGTGACCTTAACCTCAGGTCGGTGAACCAGCAGCTCCAATCTTGACCTTAGGTAGCTCCACGCGTTTAGGTAGCAGCCGTGCGCGGAGTCCAAGGATAGGCCTCTCATAGAAGCGCCAGGAAATATGTGCGAGAGCAACGCTAATTGCAAAGCTGATTAAGGCACCAATGAACCAGCCCAAGATTGGATAGTTCGCAAGACCAATATAGCCTGGAATTGATCGGCTCGGTATGAAGTTATGAATGAGATAGAACCCGTAACTGATAACCCCAAGATATTCAAGCGGCGGCCACTCAAGTAACCGGACCGCTAAACTTTCTTGATTACAACGTATCCATGCAACAAGCAATGCTAGCGCAATGCTGACTGTGAAAGTTGACATTCCGCCAATGGGATCGGGCACACGGGCGGCAAGCCAGCTCGCGCTGTAAGTTGCGATGACGGTCACCGCGATGAGGAGCGGAAGTGTCCTGCGTAAGGGCGCGCGGTATCGCTCCGCGCGCATGAGAATGCCAGCCGCTCCTCCCAATGCGATCAGCGCGAAGTTCCAAGGACTTGTCAGGTAGATATTCCGCGCTGACACGCCGTGATGTTGCATCAACAGGTGCCCTGCTGCGGCAACGATCACCACGCAGATACAGATGCGTGCATGCCAGACCGCCGGGCACAGCACGAAGGCGATCGGGGCAAGCACATAGAACTGCTGTTCGACCGACAGCGTCCATAGGACTCCGAAAGGACTGCCTAAATTGGGACTGACGAATGCTGAGAAATAGTTCGACAAATAGACCGCGTGCCAAACAAAATCGAGGCCATTCCCCATAGGGTCATATAGCCTTCGTACAAGAAAGAGGAGAGCCAGCAATCCATAGTAGGCTGGAAAGATGCGTAGCGCTCGCTTAGTGGCGAAGATGCGCAGTGCCGTGCCGACCCCGTAACGAGCAGCCTCCACATCAAGGCGCGCCCCGTGCAACTCACCAATGATGAGAAATCCTGAGATTACTAGGAAAGTCCATACCCCCAAGGGCGCGGCATAAAATTCAAGATTGCACTTGTGCGATAGGAATACGGCTATTACGCACAAAGCGCGTAGCCCGTTAAAGCCAAGTATTCTAAATTTAGTCGACTCTGCCATCTGCTCTTACAATCAAAATGCTTCCATCCACACTGAAAATCTCAGATGCCGTTACTGACCCTTGATTCGATCCGTATGGCAGAAAATGCCAACTTCGAAATTTATCAATATTTGCATGCTGTCAATAGAAATCTCTTCCCTGGGTTGATACAAAATACTTACAGATCGACAACGTGGCAATGACATGCCGGCCCCGATCTTGGAGCTTGAAATGGGATGACGAGGGCTGGCCGGTTCTAGAGGAATGTCATTTTAGCTCATTCCTTGCAGATCAGATCGCGCTTAGGCAAATCGGGCGCATAGGCATGGACATAATCAACAAGCAAATCTGAAGGATTCCGCGTTTTGTCGATAGGCCAACCTGAGCCGAGAGCAAGATTGACAAGCATCATCAGTGGCTTCGTGTGCTCGTGCGGAGTTGGCTTTCTGCCGATCTCGCGCCGGTCTAAATAGAATATGATCCATTCCTTTGTCACTTCGACGCCATAGGTGTGAAAAGTCTCGCTCAAACTACCGCTTGGCACCTTAGTGGTAATTGCTTCGCCTCGATTTTCTTCGGGATTGATCTTATTCCAAACATGCAGAACAGAATTGAAGGCATCCGGAATGTGTCCATAATACTCTATGACATCGATCTCGACGCTCGGAGTCTTGTCGTCCTTCCGTGAATTGGATGCAAGCCAGAACGCCGGCCAAACTCCTGGACCGGGAGGCAACTTCATACGTGCCTCGAAGTAACCGTATGTCTGTGCGAAACCGGCCGTCGTCGGGTCAGCGGAAGACAGCAAGCCCGACGTCCACTTGCCGTTCTCGTGCTTCCTGGCCCTAATAGTCAATATGCCATTTTTCACGAAGAACGGCACGTTCCTTTCGGGGTCTGAGTAAAAGTCTATAGGATCCAGAAACTTTGCATCGCCGAAATCGCCATTCCAGGGGGTGTGTGCGGACCACCGCGCTCGTTCGTTGTTGGACTTAGATACGCTTAAATCATTAAAATCGTCACCCCAGACTTTTTTGTAACGGCAAATCTGAAGTGATCCGTCCCCTGCCTGAAGCTGATTACACGCTGCAAGGACAGAAACGACGCTCAGCACTGCGGCCGGGAACATCATCAGGATCGCTCTTCGGAAACGCGATTTCATTCGGGAGTTCCGCTAATTCTAAGTTGTCTCAGCGCATAGGTGCAGCGACCGACGAAGGCTCTTTTCGAGGTTAATCTAGAGCACGGTCGCTTCTCCCTCTCACTCTCTCAACCGCCAGACGCCTCATCCATCTACGGGCAATACCACGTTATCCGACAAATTTCCGGACGTCGTACCGAATGCCAAGCGGCCGTCACGACAAACCGGGCGGGCTGAGCGTGATGAGTCTGCTGGACATCGACCGGGAGACCTTCGTGCGGGTGGCGTTTTCAACGCGTGTCGAAGGTCGGTCTGCCGATGGCTCTCCCATGCAGGCAGTGCGAACATCCTTCACGACGCCGCCCATCGACAAGGATCGAGATCGCTTACCACCGCTTCGCCGCCTGAGGGACGACCCGTGCCGGGCGTGGGTTCGGAGGCCTCCCGGCACACCACAGCGTGCCGTTGGTGTTCATGGACGGATCACGCAGCCTTTGAGCCTACCGACTGCCCTTGCACGTCACAGCTCATACTACACAGGCCATCAGGACATGGACAGGTTCCGGCCACGCAGCATCACGCTGAGCCTCGTCTGCCGCGGGATCGAGAACAGCGAGCGCCCGCGACGCCGCGGCTAGATCGTCGATCTATCGACAGGCTTGGGATGAGGACGGCCTGGCCCGCTTGGCTCGCGTCGATCGCCGCCCAAATTGTGACCAGCACAGGACAGCTACGCCCCTGCATCCACGCCCGCGCCCTCATCAGCCAAAACCAAGCGGAACGAGCCCGCGTCTAACCCCAAACCGGAAAGCTGCGGGCTGACCGCATCACGGCAATTTATTTCGTATCCTCATCGTACAAGTCCTATCAGATCTTCGACACCACGCCAAAATGCTCACGTCGATTATGTGCAGCTAACTTGGCGTTTTCATTTTGAATGATGCCTCTCAACGCCAGGCCAAATTCATCAAACACTCCTTCATTGGCGAGATTATGGTCCGCCTTATCAATCACGACAATGGGACCTCCAATAATATCTTCGACCTTCTTCTTATCATGTCCCAAATTTTTATAAACCTCCAACATGCCTGGCTCGTTTTCGCTGAAAATGAAGGCAAGAGACGCGCCGCGTTTGCGGACATTATCGATCCGGCCACTTACAGTATCTTGAAAATTGACTTTCTGGAATATATTTTTTACGCTCCTTTTGGAAACTCGACCTGCAAGGCGCGATAGCTTCATCAATATCCTCAAAATTCTTTTGGGATCACGAAAGAGGCGAGACCATGATGCACGGCTCTTGGCCTGTGCTGCATAGCTCGCCAAGCCCCAATTCGGGTTACGCATCATAGTTTCAAGATCATACGAGGGATTCCAATCAAAGCAAAATAAGTTTACGAGAACTGCCGCTGAGATCCGCTCATCTCGACATATAGCGTGAAACGCGAGAAACGCTCCGCTACAAAATCCGACGACCATGACCGGATTTTGAGTTGACGCTTGCAAATGATCAATGACGACACGTACGTCATTGACAGCGTCCAGCGAGTATAGGGGCGATGAACCATCACTTCTTTCCACACTGTCTCCGATACCTAAGAGATCAAATCGGAAGGACGATACGCCGGATTGCGCTAACTTGCGGGATAGGGCTACAATCTGCCGTCCTCTGCCCGAGTGTGGGTTTCGACCTGAGCCAATAAACAAGATTATTGGAGTGTCGATCGCACTGTGTTCCGGCCGGCACAAAACGCCGAACATGCCGTGACCGAATTGTCTCGGCCTTTCGCTCCAGCCCGGACCATTGATCTGGCTTGCCGGTGAGGGCGTTCGTCGCGCCTCCGTCGATAACTTTGCTTGGTGAATAACAAAATTCGTAACATTTTTAAATGCTTCGGTCGGCGTTTCCGAAAACATGTCACTGACAAGAAGATTGGCAAGTTCTGGAAATAATTCTGTCGACACTTCACAGCCAAGATCCTTGTATCGCTGTGCGAGGCGTTTGGTGTCGCTGCCGATGATAAGCACTCTGGGAGCCGGCGCTCGTATATCAGCAAACAAATCAATTTTTGAAATATCAATAATCAGAGAACTGTGTAAACGAAAACTGCCAAGCAGCAATTCGTCAGCTTTCTGAGGGATTGGCGTACCATCTGGGAGATGATCGATCGTAGTCGCTCGTAATCTCATTTCTCGCAAATAAGCTCGACCGCTTGTGAAAGGCGCGAGAAGGGCAAGTCCGTCAACGTTGCAATTGGCTGCAACCAAAGCCGCGAGAGTCGCGCCTAGTCGAAGTCCAACCAGTACGATCTCCTTCGCTTCAGCTTCAGTGCGAAGAAACATGACTGCTTGAATAATCGCGTTGGTAAAATTATCCAGGCGCCGGGGATCGATGTCGAGCGAATCGCCTTCTCCTGGGTAATCGAAACGCAGAACTGCACATCCAGCACCCGCGATCTGCGCTGCTAATTCTCGCCATGCTCGATGAGCTGAAAGTTGTTCGAATCCCAAAGTTCCGCACAAAATCACAGCGCGATCGCTGACACCAGCACTGAACCAGCCAAAATTTCCATTAAATTCAACAGGATATTCAAGAATAGATGACCCGACATCTTTCATTGCTGCCGACATGAATTCAGCGCCCATCAAGTCAGGAGATTCCCATTGCGTGTCCATTAATTCCGGAGGCCTACAGTGTAAACTCCCGATCTACCGTCTGGACTCACTCCCAGTTGCAAACAGTCGCCGCGAAGCAGACGGCAGCGAGGTATTTGCCCGCGAACCAATCGCAACAGGCGGCGTTGCGACAGGTATCCGCAACCCTGCCCGGACGTCCGTTCGATTGTGGTACAGCCGCGACAGAGCACGGACGAGACGGACGTGATCTGCCCGGTAGCTCCGGACTTGGCTGATTGAGAGGATCAGCCAATACCAAGGAAGCCAGCATACGCCGAGGGCTGAAGTTGAACGCGCGGCCGGGGCCTCGTGCGCTTGAGCAGGATCGCGGGGCGCGCACCCATGTTTAACATGTGCTCGCGGACGGCGTGACTGGTGGAGTCGCCGTCGCCGTCGCCGACAACGCTCTTGGGCACGCATGGCGGCTGGTCGAGCAACGGACTGAACCGCCCCGAGGTTTTCGGAGGCTCCAGCTCTTGGAAAGCTGGAGCTATGACGAAACACACTCCGCCTTTATACCTGAGGCTTGCGAGCGGGCAGTCCGGCCGGTTCGGGAGCACGAGGGCGAGTCCAGTTCGCAATGGGCTGCGATCCAGTCAATCGCGGCCAAGATCGGTTGCTTGGGCGAGACGCTGCGCAATTCGGCGCGCCAGGCCGAACGCGGCCGGGGCGTCGGGGTCGGCTCGACCACGGACGAGTGCGAGCGGATCAAGGCTCTGGAGCGGGAAAACCGCGAACTCCGGCCGGCCAACGAGATCCGGAGGAAAGGATCGACGTATCCTGCGCAGGTGGAACTCGACTGCCGGTTCCGGTCGTGATCACATTCATCAACGATCACCGCGCCCTGAACGTTGACGGGGCGATCTCAAGGGTCCTGCCGATCATCCCGTCAACGTACCGCGCCTAGACTGCGCGGCGGACCGACCCGGCAAGCTGCCGCCCGGGCCAAGCGTGCCGCGGCACTGATGGTCGAGGTCCGGCGCGTGCACGCGGTCAACTTCGGCATCTACGGCGTCCGGACGGTCTGGCGGCGGCACGCTCGCGCGGGGATCCGGGTCGCGCGCTGCACGGTGGCCCGGCTGATGCGCGCGTTGAGCTTGGCCGGCGTGGTGCGGAGAGCGCAGGGTCCGCACCACCGTTCCCGATTTTGTGCTACGAACCGTTTCCCGTGAAGATGACCGTAGAATATCTGTGCAAATTACGCCTCCTAGATTTTGCGAGATGAATTTGATCGAGGCTTGCGGCAGACTGAGTCATGCAATTATAATCAGATTCTGAAGTCGCAATTGACTCGCTGGACATTTGATATAGATCAACCATGTCGATCTGCTCAGTCGACAAAGATGCAGGAATGGCCTCTGAGATGAAAATTGCGAGATATCTTAAATCTTACTTTATTAACGGGATTGTCGCATGGATCCGCCGCACTGCGAAATCAAGAGACTTGGCGTGCATCAAACTTCGACCGGAATTGAGCCAGACGACCCATGTTGTTTTGATGATTGTCAAGAATGAGCAATCGCGGATACCGTTCTTTCTGCAATATTATAGAAACTTAGGATTTCAGCATTTTGTGGCAATCGACAACTGCTCTACCGATGGCACAAGGGAAATCTTATTACAGGAGCATGATGTATCGCTATTTGAAGCCAAAGGCGGATTCAAGAGCGCGAGATTTGGCATGGACTGGGTTAATCACATCGCGGCAAAATATTGCGCAAATAAATGGCTTCTACATGTTGACGCAGACGAATTTTTGGTTTTCGAAGGCTACAAGACCCGTAAAATTTTAGATTTTACAAAGGACCTCGCAGCTCGCAATCAAATCAGCGTCCAGTGCGTCATGCTGGATATGTATAGTGACCGATTGCCCTCTGAGAATTTTTATAGGTCTGGGCAGGATCCATTGACGATTTGCAACAAGTTTGATGCCTCCGGATATCAGGTTACTTACGATTCGGTTTCAAGGACCAGTTGGATCAAGGGCGGTGTGCGGAATAGATTATTTTTTGAGGAGATTTCTAACTCTCCGGCGCTGAATAAGACGCCTTTGACATACTGGAAGAGCCATTATGCCTTCATTAAGTGCGCCCATGAACTTTGGCCGCCAAGGCTTAACAATGGCGACTCCATCGAAGGAGGACCACACCATGGAGCGCTGCTCCATTTTAAGTTTTTGAGCGATTTTGACTCGAAAATTTTGAACGAAATCACAAGTCAGCAGCATACCGCCGAGTACAGTCAATATATACTTGGAGCCAATCGAGCTTATGAGAAAGGATTTGTATTCAGTGAAACTGTCGACTATAAGGACTGGAACACACTTGTGCAAGCTGGACTCATCTCACAGATATACTCGAAAGAAAGTAGATTAACGGTTTAGCATCATCGCGTCGAATTATGATGATTACTCTATTAATCCAACAGGGTTGCGATATTCTGCCGTATAGATGTGTGTCGAAACGCCACGGTCGATCTTCGCTGCTGCGTCACCTCCACGCTCGACCGCGACGATTGGCCTATACAACCCGAAGGCCCTCAATTTTTATTGCGCAAGGATCTTGCTCAAGGCCGGTCCCGCTCCAGCGAGGCAAGTCCACCCAAGCTCTTCCCAGGGTCTGGGTGGCCAGTATTCAGCCACAGGCGCAAGCCCAACGGAACGGGGATCATCGATCCCGCGGCGCCGCGTGGAGATCCCGGACCAAGGCCGTATATTCACCGGCCTCAACACACAGCCCATGGTCGCCGATGTGTTCCACCTCGATGGCGCGACCTTGATGACCATGATCATGCATCGGTAGCCCGACCGGCGCCGGAAGGGCGAGCGGAACGAAGGGAGGCCAAGTTGGCCTCTCGCCGCCCCCTCATCCCTGACCTCACGTCGACATCGACAGAGGAGCGATGGCGTCGGCTGTGGCGACGCGCCACAAACGAGATTGATGCTGTGATGATCTCCGCCTCAGCAAGAACCGCTCGCACCTTGTCACGCAACCAGGAGCGGCGCGCACTGGCGACCACGAGGTGCGACGAGATCGAAGGTCAAGACATAGGACGGATAAGGGCCTTCATGACATCACTATATCCAGGCCCCGGCTTTAACCCAATGAGGCGCCTGTCAGCAAACAGCTACTCGTGAATATTTTACACGTCATCTAAAAACTGCGACGAGAGATTTAATATTATATCCCGCAATTAGAAGGGCAAGCAAATATGCCATTGCACCGACAGAAACGACAACCGCAGTGGTGACATATATATTGACAAAGACACCGGCGATAGTTCCCCCTAATAGACCAACCGCACAATACATCGCGGCTCCGGCAGTCAATGGTATTGCGCATTGGCGCAGCTGTGTAAACGGACTCAAGCCAATCATCGATTTTAAGCAATACATCGTTATTACCATCAATACAAATGAACACAGCAGCCTTGATAATATGACTCCCTCAGCGCCAAACTGCCAAGCGCCGATCGCAATCACTGGCAATTTCATCATAAATTCGACGAAAGACAGATTGAATAAAATCTTTGTCTTTCCAAGTGCGGCAGCAAGCGCTGGAAATGGCTGAGTCAATAAGTAAAAAATGGGCTCAATCGCGATTATCTGCAAGAACGGCACCACGGAGAGCCATTTTTCTCCGAGAAGTGCTCGAACTAGGGGGTCTGCTGCAACGCTAAGGCCAAAAAATATGGGGACCCCGACCATCGAAACTGCTCGTAAGCATCGTTCGTATTGTTGAGTGAGTATCGGTCGATTGCCAGTCGATTTTGCGAACGTTGACATCATCGGGGTTACTGTTGGCAAGATCAGACTCTGCGCCGGCAGGGCCGCGATGTCATTGGCCATAGTATATCTGCCAAACTGCGCGTGATCTACAAATTTACCTAGCAATAGTCTATCATACTGCCAATTAAATGCGGCAAATGCCTTCGATAGGCTCAGCCAGCCGGAGAATGAAAGAAAATATTTGTACTGCAGAAAAGTTAATCTTGGCCAGCACGGGGCGATAATATATGACAGGCTTGAGGATGCCGCTGGAGCTACAACAGTATTTACGACAATCGACCAAACTCCCGCGCCCATATATGCGCAGGTGATGGCAGCTATGCTACCTATAGCTTTCCCAAACGTTTCGATAATGAATGTCGGTCTAAAATCCAAATTCTTTACCGTTAAAGCGATGCCAGGACTTGTCATGCCTCGCGCGACCGAACACAAACTTAGTGCCAATACTAAATCATGCAATTGAGGCATTCCGTAAATTGCGGCGAACGGCACGGACAGCGCAGCAGTTACAGACGCTATCAAAAAACTCCTTGCTAGATTGATTGTAAAGGCAGTGTCTAAATGTGATTTAGAAATGTTAGGCATGCAAATGAGGGCAGCACCAACTGGGAAATCGGTAATCATATCGATTATCGATATCAACGTCATCGCAATCGCAACGATGCCGAATTCACTGGGTCCGAGCGTTCTTGCGAGAACAAGTAACGTGATAAAATCGATTCCCTTTCCAATTATCTTTGAGGAAATTGTTAACAGGGCACCGTTAAGCGCTCGTTTGGAACTCATTAGAAACATCCTGGCAGAAACATCGAATTTCTCACGAATCCATCCGCAAATTTACAGGTAGACGAAGAATGCTTTCAAGATCATGACTCGTGGACGAAATAGCCATATCATAGACACGTTTTGCTTAAACACTCAAATTTCCAAGATCGAGTTTATGTGATGCGGCTTGCTGACTGATCCCGGCTACTCAGCGCGAAAACCATCCAGGCGAGTTTAGGGCTGTGCCTCGTTGCCAGCAGGCTGCCCAATGGGTCCGAGCCGCAGGGGGGCTTTTAGCGTAGGCCGTAAGTTTTTCAATTGCGAGTACGTTTCGGGTTGAGCACTGCTGAGTGCTCGGCGGCGTTGAACATCGCCTATCCGAGCCCAACCGTCAGGAAATTATAGATCTGGTGGAGCCACCGCTTCCTCCGTGAACCGATCTAGGTCGCGAACCCATAACGGCTGGCACGGTTGGACCGCGGCGTCGTTAGCCCTCTGAGCAGGAGGGCCTTGATGGCGCGGTTTGATCTGACGGATGCGGAGTGGGCGGTGATCGAGCTTCTGTTGCCGACGGACGTGCGCGGCAAGGAGCGCGTGGATGACCGGCGGGTGCTTAACGGGATCTTCTGGCGGCTGCGCACGGGCGCGCCCTGGGCCGACATCCCGGCGCGCTACGGCCCACATACGACCTGCGGCAACCGTTTTCGGCGCTGGCGCAAGCGTGGCATCTGGGATCGGCTTCTGGACGCGGTGTCAAAGGCTTACGACGGCGACCTGCAGATGATCGACGCCACCAGCGTGCGGGCTCACCAGCATGCCGCCTGCACCCAAAAAAAGATGGCCGATCCGGTGGCATGGGTCGCTCGCGTGGCGGCCTGACGAGCAAGATCCACGCGCTGGTGGATGCCGAGGGCCGTCCGGTGGCGCTCAAGATCACCGCGGGTCAAGCGCAAGATGGGCGCGCGGCGGCCGACATGCTGGGCGGTCTGGGCACGGGCCAGATCCTGCTGGGCGACCGAGCGTACGACAGCGACGCGTTACGCGCTCGGATGGCTGAGTAGGGCGCGTGGGCGAACGTCAGGCCGATGCCCAACCGCAAGAAGGTGTTGGCCTTCAGCCCGTTCCTGTACAAGTACCGCAATCTGGTCGAGCGCTTCTTCAGCAAGATCAAGCACTTCCGCGCCGTCGCCACGCGCTACGACAAGGATCCCGACAACTTCCTCGCCAGCGTCAAGCTCGCAGCCGTGCGGGTCTGGCTGCGAGCTTAATGAGTCCGCGACCTAGAGCGCCCAACGGAACCGTTTGCGCGAGTTGAGGATGATGAGGCTTTCGGCGAGGCTGGTGAAGGCTTTGTCGATATCGGCGCGTTGCTCGTAGTGGATAAGCAGGCGGCGGTAGCGGTTGAACCACGCGTCGATGTCCTCATCCTGAGCTTGTTGAAGGATCGACGACCCAGCGGTGACGCCCGCGCCGCTCGCTGCTCTCGGTACCTCGCGGGCGATACGCGGTACGATCCCGCGGGCCCTGCACATCTGGCGCCTTGCCCTGGCATCGTAGGCCTTCGGTGCGCAGCTTTCCGGGCCGTCGGCGCGGTCGCCAGCGCCGTCCGCTCCGTAGGGGCGGGATGGCGTCGAGCGTCGGGGCCTGCATCGGGCTGTCGTGCCGATTGACCCCGCTCAGGCAGAAGCCGAGCGGCGTCCCGCGCGCATCGGTGACGAGGTGTCGCTTCGTGTCCGGCCTGCCCCGGTCCGTCCGCTTCGGGCCAGTGGCAGAGCCCCTTTCCCGCAGGGACCGACGCAGTGTCCGAGTTCACCCGGCTCCAGTCGATCTCACTCGCCGCGTGCAGGCCCTCCAGCATGACCTGGATGCAGGCGAGCCTAGACGCTCGCCCCCTGCCTGTCAGGCAGGCGCCGCCAGCGACTCATCCCGCAGCCGCAGCCCATCGCGGCGGGCAGCATTCCCCAGTGCAGACCCGAGCGCAGCACAAACAGAAGGCCGCTCAGCGCCGCCCGGTTCGCGACCGGACGGCGTCCGCCCTTCGGACGGGGCCGGGGTGGTGGAAGGAGCGGGGCACTCAAGGTCCAGAGATCATCGGGCAGAAGCGGGCGTGTCACATCCACCAGCGCCTGCCAAACGATCCGTGCCCGATCTGTTGAGCGCTCCTAGTCTGCATTGCGCGCAGCCACGCCGGCGCGTCAGGGCGGCGACTTTGCTTCATGCCGTCACGAAAGCCAAACAGCGTATGCAGCACTGTTTAAGCTCGTGTCGACTATAATCGTGCGGGTCTGTCACAGAGCTGATTTGTAGACTTCAATCGTTTCGGCGCAGACACGCGAGATGGTCAAATATTGTATCTGGTTCTGGCTTTGGATTTTCCAGAACGCCAGTTGTTGCGGATCGTCCAGTAACCGCAACATCTCCCGTGCAAGGGCGTCTGGCCTTCGCGTGGGCACAAGAATACCGGCCTTTCCATCGTTCAACAGCTGCGGAATTCCATCGACGTCGGTCGCGATTACTGCACAACCCGCTTCCCTTGCTTCGGAGATCACGAGCGGTGCAGGGTCTGCATGGGAGGGAAGAACGAAGATATCCGCCGCGGCCAAATAGGAAACTGGCTGCTGGATTGTCCCAAGGAACTCGACCGAATTTGCGCTCGACAGCTCGGACACATATTTAGTGTATGTGTCGATCATAGGGCCGCCTCCAACAATATATAATTTGCAATCCGGCCTGGATCGATAGACGATTTCGAAGGCATCGAATAGATCAATCAAGCCTTTTCTAGGATGAAGTCCTCCTACGAACATGACATTGGGCTTTGAAAGACAGACTTGCTTGCGATCCACACTTTTCAATCGAGCGGAACCGATTGTGCCGTTCAGCACGACCGCAAGCTTCTGTTCCTTGATGCCTCGCCGAGACATCGATTTTTTCACGGCCTCGCTAACTGCGATGACCTTCTTGCCAAGTCCCATCAAGATGGAGCTTCGTTCGAACTCGTTGTGTACAGTTGTAATTAAAGGGATGCCAAGCATCATGCAGGATGGCCACGCCAGGACTGCACTGGTCATCATATGCGCGTGCACAATATCGGGGCGATCCTTTCGCAACAACCGATAAAACGCCAGCATCTCAGATGGAATGAGATGTATCTTTCGCCGATGAGCGAGGTATCTCGTTCCAACTTTGTTGTCCTGCAGCAAATCGTCAAAGTCGCCACCGGCGCTAGCGATGAGAACAGCATGATCTAGTCGCGCCTGCTCGCATGCCAAGTCGACCGCAGCATGGACGTGCCCATTTGATTTTTTGGTATGGTTAAGGATATGGATGATTTTCATCGGAACTGACTTTAAGCTCCTCAGCAGACGGTTTGTAGCTAATGGAAAAATTCAGTCCGCCATCTTAGTCGGCTCATTCAGCGGCTATTAGGTTAACAAACGGCCTTTCGACGAGGTTGGATGGCGGTACAGATAAGACAGCTGCACCAACGCTTGATCTACCCACGTCCATTAATATTGTTCTCGGCAATTGCCAACCCGTCGCAACGATCAGCCGATGAGTTTTCAATAGGCCATAAGGAATGAACTGGCTTAGAACCGAGATCGATCGACTAGATGATCGATCCTATCCAACAACAACATAACACCGATCAGCGTTTATTAAGGTGACCCGCCAGTTTGAATATTGACCATTTGTAAAACTTCAATTGCATATGACGCGAATTAAGAAAATTATCCGAATCTCATTCGCATATACGCGAGTTTTCATGCTCTCGCCTCACCAAGAAAACCTACAAAAGGATCGTTCCGAAAATCATTCGCTGACAACTTCTGGCTTTGGGCTAAGATTGTGAGGTTGGTACTTAAACTTCCAGGAGCTCTTGCTCAGTCCGATCATTTAAGGGTTCGTCAGAAGGCCGGTTCGTCGAAGGAGGCTGTTGAGCCGGTTATCTTGTGCTTGCTAAAAAGGTTTCGCGCCTTGCTGTGGTAACGCTTCGCAAGCCGCCTCAAGGCGCAAGACGCGCAGCGCCTCGGCATGCGCCCAAGCCATGCCAAATGGCGGAGACCAGCCAGCTGCGGCAATCTTGTTCGCGGGGAAGCGCATACGCCACAGCGGGTTGCGCAATGGCAGGCGGCGGAAACGCGCAAAGTCGCGAACCCAATCGACCGCAGGCGGCACGGGCGGTACCTTGAAGCGTGAGTCGCCGGTCGCATCATACGCCTTAAGCATAAAATCGGCGTGCGTCGGCGTCGCGAAATGGTCCTCGCCTACATTAAAAGTCTCGAAGCTCCCGGCAGGGCCAACGCCGGAGAGCCCCCGGTCCATCGCCCACAGGATCGCATCTGACACGTCGCCCACGTAGACGTGGTGCGCGTGACGGTGGGCCGCAATGACGCGTTTCGAACGGGGCCAGTCACGGATTTCAATGAGTTCTGGGAGACCCACGACTACCGTCGGGCGCAGCGCCACGTAGCGGGTCAGACGTGCCTCGGCGGCCAACGCGAGCTCGCCAGCGAGTTTCGTGCGGCCGTAGGCTCGGGTCTGGTCGATGGCCCAGTACTCGTTGGGCACGTCCCGATCGGCAGTCAGCACGGGGGCGTCCTCAGACATGATGCGACCGCGGCCACTGCCATAAACGGCGACTGAGCTGGTGTAGACGAAGGTGCGCACCTGAGCCCGCTCGCCCGCTGCGGCGAGCAGCCGAGTCGCCTCGACATTGGCCTGCGGCATGCGAGCAGGGTCGTGCATCTCGGCAGCAATGTGGAGGATAGCATCACAGCCCTCGACCAGAGCATCGTAGCCATCTTGGCGCATGAGGTCGAAGTGCCGCCATTCGAGCCCCGGCGCACGTGAGTCTAATGGTAGGGACTTGGACGTCGTCGCCCGCACCCGGTAACCCCGCGCAGCGAGATCGGCTAATACAACTCGGCCGATGCGCCCGGTGGCACCGGTGAGCAAGACCCGTACTGGGTTCTGTTCGCCGGCCGGCGAAGTGCAAATGGCGGGCGGGCGGGCAGACCGGACACGGGCCTTGAGGCCGTCGGCCAAGCGCAGAGAGGTTGCCACGATCATCTGCGTTGGATTGGCGTGGCCGGCCGTGGGAAAGGTCGAGGAGCCGGCGACGTAGAGCCCGTCGACGCCGTGGACCTGATGATCTGCGTCCACCACGCCCATGGTCGGATCGTCCGCCATCCGCGTTGCCCCGGTCGGGTGGCCGACGTCGGTGATCGAGTCCGGGAAAGGTGCTTGGTGCCGCACCCAAGGTTCGAGTTCAGGAACCGGAAGTCCCATCGCCGCGAAGCTGTCGCGGGCGACTTCGGCCATGCGGCGCATGGAACGCTCTTCGTCCGGATGTACACGCCAGTCGATGCGGGGCAGCCGCGAGCCGAAACGGTCGCGCCGGTCCGACAAAGTAATCCGGCTATCAGGATCCGGCCGCTGCTCGCACATCGCGTCAAGCGTCAGGGACGAGAGCTTGCGGGGAAAGCCGTTTGCCTGAACGAAATACTGATGTAAACCACGCACCAGCAGGCCTGGACTGGCGGCCAGCACGCCGACGTCTTCGCTCAACTTGGCGCGTCCCGAGGCGATGCGCTTAAGCGCCTCAAGGGGGTCGCCCGGTGCGACTTCCTCTCCGAGCCAGGCCGCGACGTTGAGCAATCCTTCCTCGCGCTGCAATTGCGGGCTCAACCGCAGGCCGGCCCGGAACAGGTTGCCGCGCACGGTGAAGCGCCCGAAGCGGCGCTCAACCTCTCTCGAGCTCTCGACCGGGAAGGACGCGATTGAGCCGCGGGGATGGTCCATGAGATAGCGGCCGACGAGGTCGCGGTCGTTGCCCAGGCCGCCTTTGACCACGCTATCTGATGAGAGGAGCAGGCGTGGGTTTTCGATGCCGCCCGCACACAACACAACTATGCGGGCCGGTATCGTGAACCGTTGTCCGTCAGGCGCGGCAACAATAACCGAGGAAACGGCCTTACCGGATTCGACCGGATCGATCCGGATCACGGTGGCGTTTGTCAGCAACGTGAAGTTGGGGCCAAGCCGATCGTCAATACGCGGTCCAAACCGCATGTACTCGAACCGGTAGGCATGCTCGCCGTCGCGACTGAACTGCCAAAAAAACGGCAGCAATAGCCGTGGGTCGGGTGCGGCCGGCGCTTGGCGATTGGCAAGCCTCCAGAAGCGGTCGTCACTGAAGCCCTCGCCGGAGACCAGCCCAAGGTATTCGGCGCTGCGCTCAAGAAAAGGAACGAGGATTTCGCGCCTGAAGGGCCAGCCGGAAGCTGGCACCCAAGGGCGGTGCTCGAAGTCGATTTCGTCGAAGGCGGCGCAGCGGCCGCCCCAAGTGTGCGAACTACCGCCGATAATTCGATTGCGTACGTGCCACTGGTCATCGACTGAGAGGCGTGCGCGTCCGATGTTCTCGACTTCGTCGAGCGCGTCTGCGTCGGACTGCCGCTCGTGACTGCCGCTCTCCAGCATCGTCACACGCAGGCCGCTCCGTGTGAGTTCACGGGCGATGGTGCTACCGGCAGGACCAGAGCCCACGATGCACACGTCGCTGCCTTCGACAGCTGCGGTCGCTTGGCCACCGGCGGTGCGCAGATCGATGATCCTCATCATGCCTCCGTTTCAGATCAAAATCGCTTAAGGCAGATCGAGCCGGTTTGAACACATATATCCTAAGCTTTGCCATAAACCCAATTGGTACGGTTAAGTTTATATGATATTATTCCTAAGTCTGTCTATTCCGCAGCGGTGCCTGATCGAGCTTGGTCGAACGGCAGCGGATGCTCGACTGGCCGATGCCGAGCGCGGCGCGGCCGCGCCACTCCCTGACCCCGTGGGCCTCCTGAACCTGGCGCAGAAGCTCGCGTCGCCGAGCAGGCGTCAGATCTCTTTTGCGAGCACATCCGGCAGGCCATCTTTGTCGCGGCTGAGATCGGCTACGCGCTGCTTGAACCTGCGGTTCTCGTCCTCGCGCTGCTCCAGCCGCCGTAGCTCGCCTGTAACCAATCCACCACAGAGATCCTTCGCGCGGTGGAATCTCTGCCCGGAGATGCCCATCCCGGCAGTACCTCCGCGGCCGATGTCCCGGTCTCGGCCTGCTTCGCCGCGCACGCGATCTGCTCTTCGCTGAACCTGCACTTCTTCACGGCTCCGCTCCTCCCTTCAAGGTCTCACAAAGCCGGCACACTCGCGCTCAGGACGGTTCAAAACAATGTGGGACGTTGTGCGGCAGCGCGATGAGCACCATCGAGCGCACATGCTCAGGGACTTTCCCGGGACCGTTCCGCTCAGGCGCCTGTGTGCTCACATGATCAACTCGGCGGCGTGCCCACCAAGTCGTTACTCGACAAGCGTATCTCAGGGGATGCCCGATCGCTTAGATCGAACCTCGAATAGGGCTTACGTTGTTTCCGCGAACAAAAAATATAGATCTTCTGCAAGACTCAAAACGCACCCCATCTAAGATATAATTCTCTTCGTCCGGCGAATTATTGAGCGCAGATAGGGATAAGCCATAGGATTGATGCGGGCATTGATTATCGATCGCGCCATTTTGTTCGGCAATGTCCAAAGACTTGTGATGAACAGTAGGATTGATATAAACTGAATAGGGCTGACCTCTTGCTTCGCCCGCTTCAAAATTCTCCTAACTTGGCTGAATGAGATTGATTTTTGATCCAACACATCGGCCATGAATTCTCTTTGAAGAGTATAAAGATAGCGAGAATGTATTTCAGTCTCCGATCCGTCTAGATTGTGATGGTTCAACAAACTTGTGAGGTGCCTCAATCTTTTCTCAAAGACATGAGCATCACGTCTTAACCGCTGGGCATTCACTGAACCAGCGCCAGAGAGATTGGTACCATGCAATCGATACTGCCCAAGAGCCGTGTTGATTGAAATGACTTGCCCCCTGTAAGGCGCCAGCAAATAGGCGACCCCATCGATACCGAAATCGTAACTGATATCACCAAGTCCTTCATACAACGACCTCCTCCAAATATTCCCGGAAGTTGGCGGTATGACATAATAGCCCCTGCGCTGGATGTCGCGTCTGAATTGATCACTTCCTTCAGAGTCATTCAAGGATGGGAAAGATAGCCCTATGATTTTTCCGTCAGGCCCTATTGGATCGAGAGCAAATTGAACTTTAGAAACTTCATCCGTCAAATAACGAGATATGCTTGAAACAGCGTGAGGATACAGCACATCATCCGCATCAAGGAACATCAGAAATTCGCCAGATGACTTTGAGACTCCGTACAGACAGGCCGGTATCGAGCCACGATTTTCTGTTCGAAAGGAGTTCAATTTACTGCCGTAGGAGCTGATAACCTCCCACGAATCGTCGATTGAACCATCATCTACGACTATGATTTCGAAACTCACTCCGTTTTGAGCCAGCGCGCTGTTTATTGCGGTCGCTACATATTTTCCATAATTAAAACAGGTAATTATGATGCTGATTTTTGGCTGGGTATCCATCCTAGGCCTCTGGAATGCTGCTTATGAGAGGATGAAAATTTGGCTGGAGATGATCGTCGATATAATTATCACTTTGTTGACAAGCCACAATGAATTGCCCTTCTCGTCCTGATTCAAAATTTTCGGAAGCGTTACCAGTCGACCTGACACGGTCATGAAGTGTGCGTATCGACATTCGCCTTCCAGAACCTTCTGTGCAGGAGTGTGGCCTGGAACGGTTTGCCTGCGCGCGTGACAAGGACCATTGTCCCAGCATGGTCGGTTCGACGCATGAAGCTCCGCCCGGTCGAGACGAGCACTCACTGATCGCGGCAGAGCTCGGATGATTGACCGTGGGCGTGCATTCCAAACGCGCGAGGGGACGATATTCGTCATAATGCCGATCCAAGCCGGAACGATGTCGTCGATGAGGCGTGGCTGCACGTCGCCATCGTCGCGCTGGAAAGTTTCCATAACCCGGCGTCCACGCCGTTCCCTTGAGTGCTTGGTCTCGGAAGTGGGGTGACGGATCGAGCCCGAAGCGCTCGGTTTCTCGTCGAGGTCCGAACGATAAGCTCTTAGGTTGTGAGGCCAAGCAGAGTCTCGAGCGGACGGACGTGGTCGTAGGCGTCGACGAACACCTGAAAGCGGTCCCGGAGTTGTTCGTGCGTGTCGTTGCGGGAGCGCTTGACCGCCGCGTCCTCGATGGTGCGGCTCATTCACTCGACCCGACCGGTGGTCCACGGATGGTTGGACTGAGTCAAGCGCCGCTCGATGCCGTGGTCGTGGCAGATGCGATCGAGCATAAGCCGGCCGTACCAGACGATCGGACTTGAGCGATTGCCCGCGGCAGGGCGGAATTGCACTCCGTTGTCGGTCAGGGTTCGCTTGAGCGTCCAGCTTGGCGAGAGCCGGCTTCGAAGTGCCGTCGATGGCCACGAACAGGCGGACTTTGCCTTGCTCAATCCAGGCCTTTTCGATGTCGATGTGGACGCAGCCAATGCCAACATCGGCCAAGCGCTCATTCCGGCGCTTGGCGCCTTCCATCTTCGGCAGGCGGCTGATGCCGTGCCGGGTCCCGGGCCGCGGCGGAGTGACGAGCGGGCCAGATGCGGGAACGTGGGCTTCAGGCCGTAGAGGCCGTCGTCCGGCGGCGGCAGTGTGTGGCGCCGGGCGCCGACGATAACCGCCACCTCCGCTGGAGCGAGGACGGGCGAGCGCGGCTTCTTCGGCCCCATGGCAGCGTCTGCCGTCGACCGCCGTGCGCCTTGTCTGGATCGACTTCGGGCCATGTGTCACCTGAAAGCCCCAGCGCCTTATATTCGGTTGCCATCTGCACTGCTGACCCGAGCCAGATCGCAGCTTTTGCGCTAAGCCTAACCGTGGGGCGGGCTTGATCGGATACCAGCGTAACGCCGTACCTTGGCCGTTCTCGTCTCGGGAATCCGGATTGAAAGAGACCGCAAGGGCTTGTTTATCGTGACACTGCGTCCACAAGCGGGTTGCCTGAAGTTCCGCTCCGTCGGAATGGTCTCCGCGCTCGCGCTCTTGGCAGCGACACCGTCCGCTGCGGAGACCTTAGAGAGCGCGCTCGCGAAGGCCTACCAGGGGAATCCGACGCTCAACGCGAGCCGTGCGGGCGTTCGGGCGACCGATGAGAACGTGGCGATCGCGCAATCCGGATACCGGCCTCAGGTCAACGTCGGTGCGTCCATCGGTGTCCAGTACCTCCAGACCCGCAGCGCGAGCGCTCTCACGGCCGCGAGTTCGACCGGCACGGGCGCGACAGCGACGGGTGCCGGCAGCGCTCTGGGTACGAGTGCGAGCACCGGCGCGGGTCTCGGTACGTCGACGGGTATCGGAACCACCTCGGGCACGACCGGCACGGGGACGGCCGGCTCGTTCACCACGGGCGGCACCGGTCAGACGGCCTCCGCCGTCGGGGGTTCTGTCGGAGGCTCGACCGACATCGCGACGCAGACGATCGGATCGAGCCGGACGATCCGGACGACCTATCTGCCGAGCAGCGCGAATCTGACGGTCTCGCAGACCATCTTCAACGGATTCCAGACCGACAACCTGACCCGGCGCGCCGAATCGACCGTCTACAGCCAGCGCGAGACGCTCCGCTATACGGAGCTCACGGTCCTCTACAACGCCGTCCAGGCGTACATGAACGTGCTCAGCAACACCGCGACGCTGGAGCTGAACCGCAACAACGTCGAGGTGCTGGAAGAGCAGCTCCGGCAGACGCGCGACCGGTTCAACGTCGGCGAGGTGACCCGGACCGACGTGGCCCAGGCGGAGGCGCGCCTCGCCGGCGCCCGCTCGCAGGTCAGCGCGGCCGAATCGGCCCTGCGCACCAGCATCGGCATCTATCGGCAGAATATCGGCGTCGAGCCGCGCCAGCTCGCGCCGGGCCGGCCGCTGGATCGGTTCGTGCCGGGGAGCCTCGACGCGGCCATCGCCGTCGGCCTGCGCGAGCATCCGCAGATCGTGTCGGCCATCCACGCCGTCGATGCCGCCGAATCGCAGGTCAAGGTGCTGGAAGGCCAGCTCGCACCGAGCCTCAGCCTTCAGGGCTCGCTCAGCCAGCTCTACGATCAGAACGGCCCGAACACGAGCTTCTTCGTCGGCTTCGTCGGCGGCCGGCTCAACATCCCGATCTACGAGGGCGGCCAGACCTACGCGCAGATCCGCCAGGCCAAGGAGACGGTCGGCCAGACGCGGATCCAGGTCGATCAGGTCCGCGATCAGGTCCGGGCGCAGATCGTCGATTTCTGGGGCCGGCTGGAGGCCGCGAAGGCGCAGGTCATCGCCGCCCAGGCTCAGGTCCAGGCCAACGAGGTGGCGCTGAACGGCGTGCGCGAGGAGGCCCGCGTCGGCCAGCGCACCACCCTCGACGTCCTGAACGCACAGCAGGAATTGCTGAACTCGCGGGTGAACCTGATCCTCGCCCAGCGCGACCGGGTGATCTTCTCCTACGGGGTGGTGCAGGCGATCGGACAGCTTACGGCGCGCTTCACGGCACTGCCGGTGGAATACTACAGCGCGAAGGTCCACTACGATCAGGTCAAGGACCTGTGGTTCGGCCTGCGCACGCCGGACGGACGCTGAGGTCTTTTCCACGGGGAGTGTGGTGCGGGCGCGCTTGCCGCAACGAAACGGCATGAAATACTGATCGAACACCGACCCGCCCGGGTCGCATTCCAGTCTCCCATGCCCGAGTGCGCCTGCCGATGAGTGCAGCAAGCCCCAAGATCCAGGATTCGAATTTCCAGGACAAGGCTGCCGACAAGGCGCACGAGCCTTCGATGGAAGAGATCCTCGCGTCGATCCGGCGGATCATCGCCGACGATCAGGCGACGAAGCCGACCGAGACGGCCACGCCCGAGCCCGAGGATGTGCTGGACCTCGCCGAGGCCGCCGAGCCCGTGGTGCGGCCGCGCGTCGTCGCGCCGGAGCCCGAGCCCCTCGATTTCGACGCCATCGATTTCGACGATCCGGAGCCCGTCGCGCGGGAGTCGGAGCTGGTGCCGGAACCGCCTGCACCGCCAAGCCCGCCCCCGGAGCCTGCCTTCCAGGCTACGCGGCCGGAGCCTGCCTTCCAGGCCCCGCAGCCGGAGCCCGAGGCCCTCGTCTCGCCGGCGACCGATGCCAGCGTCAGCGGCGCGTTCAACCTGCTGGCCCATACGGTGCTGACCCAGAACGCCCGCACGCTCGAGGATCTCGTCAAGGAGATGCTTCGGCCCATGCTGAAGTCCTGGCTCGACGACAATCTGCCGGCCGTGGTGGAGCGTCTCGTGCGCGCCGAGATCGAGCGGGTCTCGCGCGGCCGGTGAGCCGCTGCGCCTGGGTCCGACCACCCGGCCCTGCCCGCCGCGTGTTGACGGGAGCGGCGTGACGGTCGAAAGCGGGGCCGACCCCGTTTGGACAAGCGCCGGCCCGTACCCGCGATGATGGACAAGACCTTCGAGCCCGCCTCCGTCGAGGCGCGGATTTCCGCCGCCTGGACTGAGGCGGACGCGTTTCGCGCCGGACGGCCCGAGCGCGCCGGAGCAAGCCCCTACTGCATCGTGATCCCGCCGCCGAACGTGACGGGCTCGCTGCATATGGGCCACGCCCTCAACAACACCCTGCAGGACATCCTCTGCCGCTTCGAGCGCATGCGCGGCAAGGACGTGCTCTGGCAGCCGGGGACGGACCATGCCGGCATCGCCACCCAGATGGTGGTCGAGCGGCGGATGATGGAGCGCCAGGAGCCAGGCCGCCGCGAGATCGGCCGGGCCGCCTTCGTCGAGAAGGTCTGGGCCTGGAAGGCGGAATCGGGCGGCGCCATCGTCAACCAGCTGAAACGGCTCGGCGCCTCGTGCGACTGGTCCCGCGGACGCTTCACCATGGACGAGGGGCTGAGCCGCGCCGTGCTCAAGACCTTCGTCGACCTGCACCGGCAGGGCCTGATCTACCGCGACAAGCGGCTGGTGAACTGGGATCCGAAGTTCCAGACCGCGATCTCGGACCTGGAGGTCCAGCAGATCGAGACCAAGGGCCACCTCTGGCATTTCGACTACCCGGTGGTGGACGAGGCCGGCGCCGAGACCGGCGCGGTCATCACAGTGGCGACCACCCGCCCCGAGACGATGCTGGGCGATACCGCCGTCGCGGTCCATCCGGAAGACGAACGCTACACGGCACTGGTCGGCAAGCGCGTGCGCCTGCCCCTGGTCGGCCGGCTGATCCCGATCGTGGCCGACGAGTACTCCGACCCCGAGAAGGGCACCGGCGCGGTGAAGATCACCCCGGCACACGACTTCAACGACTTCGACGTCGGCCGCCGCCACGGCCTCGGCCTGATCAACGTGCTCGACCCCGAAGGTCAGATGCTCCTCGACGGCAACGCGGCGTTCCTGGCCGACGCCGCCCCCGAGCCCGAGGCGCTGGCGCTTCACGGCCTCGACCGGGCGCACGCGCGCAGGAAGGTCGTCGAGCTGATGGAGGCGCGCGGGCGCCTGCGCACGATCGAGCCGAACACGCACGCGGTCCCGCACGGCGACCGCTCGGGCGTGGTCATCGAGCCCTACCTGACCGACCAGTGGTATGTGAACGTCAAGCCGCTGGCCGAACGCGCCCTCCAGGCGGTGCGCGACGGACAGACCAGATTCGTCCCCGAAAACTACGAAAAGATCTTCTTCCAGTGGCTCACCAACATCGAGCCGTGGTGTATCTCGCGCCAGCTCTGGTGGGGCCACCAGATCCCGGTCTGGTACGACGCGGAAGGCGGCGTCTTCGTCGCCGAGAGCGAGGCCGAGGCCCTGGCCCAGGCCGAGGCGAAAGTCGGCCGGCCGGTCGCCCTCACCCGCGACGAGGACGTCCTCGACACGTGGTTCTCCTCGGCGCTCTGGCCGTTCTCGACCCTCGGCTGGCCGGATGCCACGCCGGCCTTCGCCCGCTTCTACCCGACCAACACCCTGGTGACCGGCAAGGACATCCTGTTCTTCTGGGTGGCCCGGATGATGATGATGGGCTTGCACCTCACCGACCGGGCTCCCTTCAACACGGTCTACCTGCACACGCTGGTGCGGGACGCGTCGGGTGCGAAGATGTCGAAGTCGAAGGGCAACGTCGTCGATCCGCTGGAGCTGATCGATCAGGTCGGGGCCGACGCCCTGCGCTTCACCCTCTGCGCGCTGGCCGTTCAGGGCCGCGACATCAAGTTGTCCACCGACCGGGTCCAGGGCTACCGCAACTTCGCGACCAAGCTCTGGAACGCCGCCCGCTTCGCCGAGCTGAACGGCTGCCGCCTGGATCCGGCGTTCGACCCGCGTTCCGCGACCGGTGCGATCAACCGCTGGGCGCTGACCGAGGCGGCCCGCGCGGTGGCGGAGGTGACGGCGGCGCTGGAGGCGTTCCGCTTCAACGATGCGGCGGGTGCCGCCTACCGCTTCGTCTGGAACATTTTCTGTGACTGGTATCTCGAACTCGCCAAGCCGGTGCTGCAGGGCGAGGGCGTCGATCCGGCAGTCCGGGCGGAGACGCAGGCCAGCGTCGCGTTCCTGATCGATCAGGTCGCCAAGCTCCTGCACCCGTTCATGCCCTTCCTCACCGAGGAACTGTGGGCGATCAAGGGCGCAGCCCTGCCGGAGCGCGGGCTCCTGACCCTGGCGCCCTGGCCGGACCTAGCCGGACTCGCAGACGCGACCGCCGAGGCCGAGGTCGGCTTCGTGGTCGATCTCGTCAGCCAGATCCGCTCGGCGCGCTCCGAAACCAACGTCCCGGCCGGCGCGCAGATCCCGCTGGCGATGGTCGGCGCCGCTCCGGAAATCCGGGCGCGGGTCGAGGCGTGGCGGGACACGCTGCTGCGCCTCGCCCGGCTGTCGGAGATCACCTTCGCGGAGAGTCCGCCCAGGAACTCGGTTCAGCTGCTGGTGCGCGGCAGCGTCGCCGCCCTGCCGCTGGAGGGTGTCGTCGACCTCGCCGCCGAGGTCGCGCGCCTGAAGAAGGAGCAGGGCAAGGCCCAGGGCGAGATCAAGAAGATCGACGCCAAGCTCGGCAATGCCGACTTCGTGGCCCGGGCGCCCGAGGAGATCATCGACGAGAATCGCGAGCGGCGCGAGAGCGAGGCGGCGCGGCTCGTGAAGATCGAGGAGGCCCTGGTCCGGCTGAGCGGGGATTGAGCGCGTCTCGCCCAGACCCGGCACGGCCGGCGGCGCCGTCCGGGCCGTCATGCGACATCCGTTCGAACGCTGCTGCTGACGCGCCCCTCTTTCGTCAGGGGCGAAGCGCAACCGCGAAGGGTATGCTGGCGATTGGCCTGCTTCACTCCGCGCGTAAGGACGGCCGGGTCGAACTCGATCGGTGACACGACCCGGCCGTCATGCGCGCATGCCAGCAACCTGCGGATGATCCTGACCCCGCATGGCCGCACCACCACCTGTCCAAACGGTAATTTGACCGCCACGCCCGGGTCAGGGGCGGCCCTCTAGACAGATCCCATCGACCGCCGCGTGAGCCGGCGTCGTCCCGATCAGTTTCAAGAGGTTCAGACCCCTATGACCGAGACCCGTCCCTCAGGCCGCACCTCGCGCCGCGCCCTCGCCTCCGTGGCGGCCGCCGCGCTGATCGCCGGCGGCGCCCTCGGCAGCGGCTACCTGCCGTCCGCCACGCCCGCCTACGCGCAGGCCCTGCCCAAGTCGCCGATCGAGGCCCCCGAGCATCCGCCGGGCTCCTTCGCCGGCATCGTCAACAAGGTGAAGCCCGGCGTCGTCTCGGTGAAGGTCAAGCTCGACGACTCGGCGAGCAGCGACGACGATGATGGCCCGAGCCAGGGCCGCAACCTCCAGAACGTGCCGCCGCAGCTGCGTGAATTCTTCAAGCGCTTCGGCCAGAACGGCCCCGGCGGCATGCAGCCTCAGCACCAGGGTCCGCGGGGCGCGGTTGGCTCCGGCTTCATCATCTCGGGCGACGGCTACGTGGTGACCAACAACCACGTGGTCGATCACGCCAAAACCGTGCAGGTGACCCTCGACGACGGCCGCACCCTCGACGCGAAGGTGATCGGCAAGGATTCCAAGACCGATGTCGCGCTGCTGAAGATCACCGAGGGCTCGAACTTCCCCTACGTGCAGTTCGGCAAGGCCGCGCCGCAGGTGGGCGATTGGGTCGTGGCGATCGGCAACCCGTTCGGCCTCGGCGGCACCGTGACCGCCGGCATCGTCTCGGCCCGCGGCCGCGACATCGGCGCCGGTCCCTACGACGACTTCCTGCAGATCGACGCGCCCATCAACAAGGGTAATTCCGGCGGTCCGACCTTCAACGTCAACGGCGAGGTGGTCGGCATGAACACCGCCATCGCGTCCCCGTCGGGCGGCAGCGTCGGCCTCGCCTTCGCGATCCCCGCCGAGACCGTGCAGGCGGTGGTCGATCAGCTCCGCACCGACGGCAAGGTCGCCCGCGGCTATCTCGGCGTGCAGATCCAGCCGGTGACGCAGGACATCGCCGAGGGGCTCGGCCTCGACAAGGCCAAGGGTGCCCTGGTCGACCACGCCGAGAACGGCACGCCGGCCGCCAAGGCCGGGCTCAAGGCCGGCGACGTGATCGAGAAGGTCAACGGCGACACGGTGGACAGCGCCCGCGAGCTGTCGCGCAAGATCGCCGGCATGAAGCCGGGCGCCAAGATCGAGCTGAGCTACCTGCGCGGCGGCAAGTCCGACACCGCCACGGTGACGCTCGGCACCATGCCCACCGACGGCTCCAAGATGGCCAGCCGCGACGAGGATTCGGGCAACGGCCAGCCGCGGCTCGGTCTGCAGCTCGCCCCGGCCGGTGAGGTCGGCCTGTCCGATCAGGGCGTCGCGGTGGTGCAGGTCGATCCCGACGGGCCGGCGGCCGCGAAGGGCATCGAGGCGGGCGACGTCATCCTCGACGTCGGCGGCCAGAGCGTGTCCCGTCCCGCGGATGTCGCGGCACAGATCCGGTCGGCCGAGTCGAGCGGGCGCAAGGCCGTGCTGATGCGGGTGAAGAGCGGCAAGGGCCAGACGCGCTTCGTCGCGGTCTCGCTCAGCAAGAACGCCGGCTGAGGCCGGTTCCTCCCGGCGCGGGGTTCTTCCGCCTCGCGCCGTCTCGTGGTGACCCCCGACTGGCGCCGGCCGATCAGGCCGGCGCCTCTTTGCGCCTTCAAACCGGTCGTCTTTGCGAGCGCTGCGAAGCAACCCGGTGAACCACGACATCGACGGGCGTGGCGCTGCTGGATTGCTCCGCTGCGCTCGCAAAGACGATGGGTGGCCGCATCCTCAACCCGAAGCCGGATTTTGTCCCGGTATCGGGATCCCCAGTCCCGACCCGAGCCGCGCCCGGCACCGGCCGAGGGCCGCGAACGCGGCGTTCGAATCGCGGGCGAGCCGCATCAGATCCCCGAGCCGTGCCCGGCCGCGGGCGAAGGCGAAGAACACCGCCGCGATGTCGGGCTCACCGTCCGCCGTGAGCGCCTCCGCGGCGAAGGCCGGCAGCGCCTGGCCGGCAGGGTCGCAGATCACCCGCAGGGCCGCGAAGGGGAGCCCGTGCCGCCCGGCGAAGGACGCGGCCACGTGAGACTCCATGTCAACGGCGGCGGCTCCCGTCGCGGCCCGCAACTCCGTCTTGCCGTCGACGGCGAGGACGGCCGTGTCGACGCCGGCCAGATCCGCCGGGATCACCCGCGGCCCCACCCCCGACAGGGCGTTGAGGAGCGTCGCCGAGAGGTCGAGATCGACGGCGCGCCGCCCCTCCTGGCCGACGACGCCGGTGCCCACCACCACGTCCCCGGGCTTGAGCGACGGATCGAGCCCGCCCGCGATCCCGAAGCTGACGACGGCCCGGCACCCGGGTGGGACGCGCGCGTCGAGGAGCTGGCGGAGCCGGTGCGGGTTGCCGCCGGCGCCCACCGCCTCGACCCCCTCCCCTGCCGCCATGCGGCGCTCGCGGGCGAGGCCGGTGACGGCCAGGACGGGTGCGGTCGGGTCGATCATGGCGCGCTGGTGGACCAGTCCGGCGAGGTCCGCAAGCAGGCGCGAGCGCCGCGGTGCGGCGGCGGGCCGATCCGGCACGGGGCGGGGCTTGCCCGGTCCCGCGGGATCGCTGTCTGAGGAGGCCACGTGTCGGATACCGGGGCTCGCGAGTCGGTCACCGGGACGGTCGGACGCGCTGCGATCCGGCGGGGCGGGGCCGGCCCTCGCGGCCGGCCCCCTCACATCACATGCCGAACTGGACGCGCCGGCTGTTGCCGCGCTTGAGGTTGCGGAAGCGCGCCATCGCCCAGAGCGGGAAGAACTTCGGGTAGCCATGGTACCGCAGGTAGAATACCCGCGGGAAGCCCGTGGCGGTGTAGCGCTCCTCCTTCCAGAACCCGTCCGCACCCTGGGTGCGGGTCAAGAAGTTGATGCCCCGGGTCACCGCCGGGTCGTCGACCGCGCCGGCCGCCATCAGGGCGAGAAGCGCCCAGGCGGTCTGCGAGGCGGTGGAGGAGCCGGGCTCGAAGGCCGGGTCGATCTTGTACGAGGACGCGTCCTCGCCCCAGCCGCCATCCGGGTTCTGGATGCGGACGAGCCAGGAGACCGCCCGCTGGATCCGCGGATCGGCCGGATCGACGCCGGCGGCGTTGAGGGCGCAGAGCACCGACCACGTGCCGTAGATGAAGTTCATGCCCCAGCGGCCGTACCACGAGCCGTCCTCCTCCTGGTCGTTCAGGAGGTAGTTCACGCCGCGGTCCAGCGCCCGGGAGGTCTCGCGGGTCTCGCCGAGCTGGGCCAGCATCCCGACCACGCGGGCGGTCACGTCCGCGGTCGGCGGATCGAGCAGCGCGCCGTGATCCGAGAACGGGATGTGGTTGAGGTACATGTGGTTGTTGTCGGCGTCGAACGCCGCCCAGCCGCCATCCTCGGACTGCAGCCCCTCGACCCATTCGCGGGCGCGGGCGATGGAGGCCTTGTAGTCGGGCATGCCGGCGACCAGGCCGTGCTGGTGCATGGCGCGATCCATCGCCATCACCACGACGGCGGTGTCGTCGAGGTCGGGATAATGGGCGTTGGCGTACTGGAACGCCCAGCCGCCCGGCCGGACCTTCGGCTTGCGCGCCGCCCAGTCGCCGACGATGTCGAGCACCTGACGGGGCTTCAGCCAGTCGAGCCCGGCGCGGGCCTGGGCCTCGGCCTCGGGGCCGCCGGCCTCGAGCAGCGCGTGGCTCGCGAGCGCCGTGTCCCAGACCGGCGAGACGCAGGGCTGGACATAGGCCTCGTCGGCCTTCTCGACGACGAGCTTCTCGATGGCGTCGCAGGCGACGCGGACCTGCGGGTGATCGGGCCGGTAGCCCATCACCTCGTACATCAGCACCGAGTTGACCATGGCGGGGAAGATCGCCCCGAGCCCGTCCTCGCCGTTCAGCCGCTCGCTGACCCAGGCGCGCGCCTTCTCCATGGCCCGCTGCCGCCTCTTGCGCGGCATGTGATCCTCCACGAGCTGGAGGATCCGGTCGATGAAGCCGAAGATCGGCGTCCAGGGCCAGGTGGCGTGGGGCGAGCCCGGCCAGCGCCGGACGCTCTCCGGCGGCGTGATGAAGAGTTCCTGCACGCTGATGCCGCGCGGGTTGCGCGCCCGGGGCTTCGTCGCCTGGAGCACGAACAGCGGCACCACGGTGGTGCGCGCCCAGTAGCTGATCTTGTCGAGGTGGAACGGGAACCACTTCGGCAGGAACATCACCTCGACGGGCATCACCGGCACGGCGCGCCACGGCACCTCGCCGTAGAGGGCGAGCATGAAGCGGGTGAACACGTTGGCGTTGGCCGCGCCGCCGCGGGACAGGATGCCCTCGCGCGCCCGGCGCATGTGCGGCGCCTCGATGTCGTCGCCGATCATCTTGAGGGCGAAATACGCCTTGACCGTGCAGCTCATGTCGAACGGCCCCTCGTGGACGAGGGCCCATCCGCCGTGCCGCCCCTGGGTGCGGCGGAGATAGTTGCCGATCTTGGCCTCGAGGTCGCCGGGGACCTGCGTGCCGCGGAAATGGTGGAACAGGATGTACTCGGACGGGATCGTGGCATCCGCCTCGAGTTCGAAGCAGATATGCCCGTCGTCTTGTGCCAGGGCAGTCAGCGCGCGCGTCGCATGCACCACGCCGCGCTCGACATCGTCGAGCGAGATCCCCTGCGTCTTCGAGCGCTGAAGCGCCTCGACCTTGCTTACGGCCTCTCTCATCGTCCTCGTCGCCTCGAACGACCGCCTCGCGGCGGACGCCATGCCTCAAGCTGCGCCGCGCGCCTGGGTTCCGGCGCGCACGGTTGATCCCACGCGCAGGGCGCGCGCGGCCGTCTGGCCCGAGCGGATCGCTCCCTCGATCGTCGACGGCAGGCCGGTGGCGGTCCAATCGCCTGCCAGGACGAGATTGTCGTAGGCGGTTTCGGCCCTGGGTCGCCGCGCGGCTTCCGCCGGCGTCGCCGCGAAGGTCGCACGCTTCTCCTTTACGATCTGCCAGCTGGGCAGGTCCGGTGCAAGGTTGCACAGCTGTGCGATCTCGGACCAGATCTGCCGCGCGAGGTCTTCCCGCGGCACGTCGAGAAGCCGGTCCGCCCCGCTGATCGTCACCGAATACCGGTCCGGATAGGCGAACAGCCACTCCGTCAGGCTGTTGACGACCCCGAGGACCAGGGGGCTGCCGGGCTTCGGCACATACGCGAAATGCGCGTTCACGATGGAGCGGAATTCCATCGGGGCGAGGAGACCGGGCAACACCTCGCGGGCCACCCAGGGCGGCAGCGCCAGGACGACGCCGTCCTCCGGCCCGAGGCTCTCGGCGCCGTCCGAGAACACGAGCTGGTCGACCCGGCCATCCGCGAGGTCGAGCCCGCGTAGGCGCCGGCCGAGGCGGATCTCGCAGCCGCGCCCCGTCAGGTAGCGCAATGCCGGGTCCACGAAGGCGTAGGACAGGCCCTCGACGGCGACGAGGGGCCGGCAGGCCTTGCCGCCGGCGCCGAGGGTCTCGCGCAGGATCCGCGCCGCCAAGCCGACGTCGCTGTCGCGGGGCTCGGTGTTCAGGGCGGCGAGCAGCACCGGATGCCAGAGGCGCCGGTAGAGCGCGCCCTCGCACGCCATGTGGGCGCCGATCGTGCCGCCCGCGCCCTCCGCCTTGCCGGAGGCGGCGCGCAGGATGCCGAGGGGCGCGAGGTAGTCGCGTGCCTTCGTGCCGGGAACGCGCCGCGCCGGGCTCATCACCCACCAGGGCAGCCGTCCCGCGTTGGGCCGCAGGCGCCAGCGCTCGCCGGTCTCCAGATCGGCGAAGTCGAACTCCGCCGCGTCGGGCCCGACCAGGGCGTCGGGCGGTGCGCCGACCGTTTTGAGGAAGCCCAGTGCATCGGCATTGCCGGAGAGCAGCAGGTGGTTGCCGTTGTCGATGGTCAGGCCGAGGGCCGGGTCGTAATAGGAGCGGCAGCGACCGCCCGCCTGCTTGGCGGCCTCGTGCAGCACGACCCGGGCGCCCGAATCGACCAGGGCGACAGCGGCGGACAGGCCGGCCAGGCCGGCGCCGACGACGTGAACGGTGCCCATCAGATCAGGCCGTGCCGGAGGACGACGCCGAGGAGGGCGAGCTTGCCGGGCTTCACCCGGGCGCGGGGCATGGCCCAGCCGCGTGCGAGCACCGCCTTCAGATAGAGGTGATAGGCCGCCGCCATCAGCCGGGCGGCCTTGGTCGCCTTGCGCGGGCTGCGCCGGATGATCTCCCAGGTCGCCTGGTAATGGTCCTCGGCCTCTCGGGCGAGGGAGGTGCAGACCTCGCCGATGCGCGGATGACGGATCGCCTCGACCGGCGTCGGGTCGGTGAGGCCGATGGCCTGGAGCTTCTCCCGCGGCAGGTAGAGCCGGCCGCGCTCGGCATCCTCGTCGATGTCCCGGAGGATGTTGGTGAGCTGGAGCGCGCGCCCCTGATGCCACGCGAGCCGGACGCCGTCCGCCTCCGGCATGCCGAAGATCCGCACCGACAGTCGCCCGACGGCGCTGGCGACCCGGTCGCAGTAGAGGTCGAGGGTCTCGGCGTCGGGGGCGACGATGTCCGCCACGGCGTCCATGGCCATGCCGTCGATCACGGCCTGGAAATCCTCGCGCTTCAGGCCGAAGCGGCGCACCGGCTCCACGAGGTCGCGGACCCGGGGGACCGGGCGGCCGGCATACAGGGCGTCGATGTCGGCGCGCCAGCGGTCGAGTTCGACCTGCCGGACCGCCCGGGTGCCGCCGTCGTCGGCGACGTCGTCCACCGCCCGGCAGAAGGCGTAGACGGCATACATCGCCTCCCGCCGCTCCTTCGGCAGCAGGCGCATGGCCGTGTAGAACGAGGAGCCGGCGGCCGGCAGCGCCGGAGCGGCGCTCTCGGGGTCGTGGGCGGGTGTCGCGGTGGCACTCACGGGCGGATTCCTTGAGCCGCGGCCCGGACGATCCGGCCGCGGAAGGGCCGGCGCGTCAGGGTGGCGGTGACGCCGCCGAGCGCCGTGAGGGCGAAGGCGGCCTTGCCGTGATGGACCTTCTCCGAGAGCGGGTCGCGTTCCAGCAGGCCCCGGCTCAGAACCACGGCGAGGCGGTGGATCGCGGCGATTTCCAGCGACAGACGCAGGTCGTCGATCAGGTCCGGCAGGACCGCACCCTCGTCGAGGAGGTCGAGGCATTTCTGCGCCAGCTCGCGGATCACGGCCCGGAGCTGCGGCAGCGCCTTGGCCTCACCCAGCATCGCCACCGTGGCGCCGTGGCGGTCGAGGCAATCCTGCGGGAGGTAGACCCGGTCGAGGGCGGCGAAATCCTTGCCGCAATCCTGGAGGTGGTTGATCACCTGCAGAGCCGCGCAGATCGCGTCGGAGGGCCCCCAGACCCGGGCCGGGTCCTCGCCGTGCACGTCGAGGACGAATCGCCCCACCGGCATCGCCGAGTAGCGGCAGTAATGGATCAGCTCGTCCCAGTTGGCGTAGCGGCTCTTGCGCGCGTCCATGCGGAACGCGTCGAGGAGTTCGAGGGCGTGGCGGGGCGGCAATCCGCGGGCGGCGAGTTCGCGCTTGAGCGGCTCGGCCTCCGGATCGGAGGGACCGGCACCGGTGAGCGAATCCGCCAGCCGGTCGAGCAGCTCGATCTTGCGCTCGGGCGACAGGTCCGCGTGGTCGGCCACGTCGTCGCCGGCACGGACGAAGTTGTAGAAGGCCAGGATCGCGCCGCGGTGGCGCGGATGGATCAGGTGCGAGGCGACCGGGAAATTCTCGTCGTGGTGGCCCTTGCCGGAGCGCGTCGCGGCGGCGGTCTCGAGGGTGCTCATGCGAGGTACCCCGCCTCCCGGAACCACGTGATCGCGTCGGACAGGCCCTCGCGGTAGGGCCGCGCCGCGTAGCCGAGTTCGGCCCGCGCCTTCCTGTCCGAGAAGAACATCCGGTAGCGGGACATGCGGATGCCGTCGATCGTCGCGAAGGGCTGCTTGCCGGTGACCCGGGCGGCGAGCTGGGCGAAGAACGCCACCGGGTAGACCGCCGCCCGCGGCAGGTTCACGGTCGGCGGCTTGCGCCCGACCATCCCGGCGATGTCGGCGAGCATCTGCGACAGGAACACGTCCTCGCCGCCGAGGATGTAGCGCTCGCCGATCCGGCCCTTGCGCAGCGCCAGGAGGTGCCCCTGGGCCACGTCGTCCACGTGGGCGAGGTTGAGGCCGGTATCGACGAAGGCCGGCATCTTGCCGAGCGCCGCCTCCTGGATGATCCGGCCGGTGGGGGTGGGCTTGACGTCGCGGGGACCGATCGGCGTCGAGGGGTTGACGATCACCGCCTGCAGGCCGTCCCGGGCGACCATCTCCTCGACCACCCGCTCGGCCACGACCTTGCTGCGCTTGTAGGCGCCGATGGCGGTCTCGGGCGTCAGCGGCATGGTCTCGTCGGAGGGCGTGACGCCGTCGGCCGGCGGCCTGATCGTCGCGACGCTCGACGTGTAGACCACCCGCTCCACCCCCGCCTCCAGGGCCGCGCGCATCATCAGGCGCGTGCCGTCGCGGTTGGTGCGGACGATCTCCTCCATGTCCGGCGCCCAGAGCCGGTAATCGGCCGCCGCGTGGATCAGGTAGCGCTGTCCGCGCATCGCCGCCGCCACGGCGGCCGGATCGCGCATGTCGCCCTCGGCGATCTCGACGTCGGTCCAGGTGAGATTCCGGCGGGGGCTCGAGGCGCGCACGAGGATGCGCACCGGGAAGCCGGCCCGGCGGAAGACGTCGACCAATGCGGAGCCGAGGAAGCCGCTCGCGCCGGTGATCAGCACGGGACCGACCTCGGATGAGCCGGGGGTTATGGCCTCTGCCATCACGGATCTGGAGGGTTACCGAAAACCAGCGCGGCCGGGGATCCCCAGCCGCGCCGCGCTTGTGTCATCGAACCGCTCGAGCGGCAAGCCGCGGCCCGGCGGCCGACCTCAGGCGAGCCGCAGGCGCGACCGCCCTTCCTTCCGCTCCGGCAACGTATCGAGCGCGGTCCTGACGATGGTGGCGGCGTCGAGCCCCGCCTGCGCGTACATCTTCTCCGGGCTGTCGTGGTCCTGGTAGGCGTCCGGCAAGGTCATCGTCCGGACCCGCACCCGCCCCGCGTCCAGCGCGCCCTTCTCGGCGAGCAGGTGCAGAACCATCGCGCCGAACCCGCCCCGCGAGCCCTCCTCGATCGTCAGGAGAACCTCGTGGTCCCGCGCAAGCTCCAGGACCAGCGCCTCGTCCAGAGGCTTGGCGAACCGCGCATCCGCCACCGTCACCGCCACGCCCTGCTCGGCCAGCGTGTCCGCCGCCTTCAGAGCCTCCGAAAGCCGCGTGCCCAGGCTCAGGATCGCCACCCGCGCCTCCGCGTCCCGCCGCACCACACGGCCCTTGCCGATCGCCAGCACCTCGCCCCGCTCCGGAAGCTCGACGCCGACACCCTCGCCGCGCGGGTAGCGCAGCGCGATCGGGCCCGTGTCGTGCGCGTGCGCGGTCGCCACCATGTGCACCAGCTCGGCCTCGTCGGCCGCCGCCATCACCGTCATGTTCGGCAGGCAGCACAGATACGCCAGGTCGAACGCGCCGGCATGCGTCGCCCCGTCCGCCCCCACCAGCCCCGCACGGTCCATGCAGAAGCGCACCGGCAGGTTCTGCAGCGCCACGTCGTGCACCACCTGGTCGTAGGCCCGCTGCAGGAACGTCGAGTAGATCGCCACGAACGGACGGTAGCCCTCGGTCGCCAGCCCCCCCGCGAACGTCACCGCGTGCTGCTCGGCGATGCCCACGTCGAAGGTCTTGTCCGGATGCGCCTTGCCGAACAGGTCGATGCCCGTGCCGCCCGGCATCGCGGCCGTGATCGCCACCACCCGGTCGTCGGCGTCCGCCGCCTTGATCAGGCTCTCGCCGAACACCCGCGTGTAGGCCGGCGCGTTCGGCTTGGCCTTGGCCTGCACCCCTGAGACCACGTCGAACTTGACCACGCCGTGGTAGCGGTCGGCGCTGGCTTCCGCCGGCGCGTAGCCCTTGCCCTTGCGGGTGACCACGTGCAGCAGGATCGGGCCGTGCTCGGCGTCGCGCACGTTCTTCAGCACCGGCAGCAGGTGGTCGAGGTTGTGCCCGTCCACGGGACCGACGTAGTGGAAGCCCATCTCCTCGAACATGGTGCCGCCGCCGACCACGAGCGAGCGGGCGTACTCCTCGGCCGCGGCCGCGCGCTGGTAGAGCGCCTTCGGCAGGAGCTTGCCGAGCTGCTTGGCGGTCTCGCGCAGGGACTGGTAGGTGCCGCCCGAGGCGAGCCGCGCGAGGTAGGCCGACATGGCGCCGACAGGCGGGGCGATCGACATGTCGTTGTCGTTGAGGATGACGATCAGGCGCGAGTGCAGGGCGCCGGCGTTGTTCATGGCCTCGTAGGCCATGCCGGCCGACATCGAGCCGTCGCCGATCACCGCGATGGCGTTGCGGCGCTTGCGCGCCTGGCCCTTCTGCTTGGCGGAGGCCGCGTCGAGGTCGCGGGCGACCGCCATGCCGAGCGCGGCCGAGATCGAGGTCGAGGAGTGGGCGGCGCCGAAGGGGTCGTAGACGCTCTCGGAGCGCTTGGTGAAGCCCGACAGGCCGCCGCCCTGGCGCAGCGTGCGGATGCGGTCGCGGCGCTCGGTGAGGATCTTGTGCGGGTAGCACTGGTGGCCGACGTCCCAGACGATGCGGTCGTCGGGGGTGTCGAACACGTGGTGCAGCGCGACCGTGAGCTCGACCACGCCCAGCCCGGAGCCGAGATGGCCGCCCGTGATCGAGACCGCGTCGATCATCTCGGCCCGCACCGCGTCCGCCACCGCCTGCAGCTCCGACTCCGGAAGACCGCGCAACGCAGCAGGGTTCGGGATACG
>NZ_JBKFBO010000151.1:0-75818 GCF_053346215.1 Methylobacterium sp. A49B | reverse complement strand
GGCGGAGGCGGGGGCGCGCCGGCCTCGGGCCCGGGCCGCGGCCCGCCGGGTGGCGGCGGCGTCTGCGCGAGGGCCACGGTGCCGGACAGCAGGGCCGCGACGCCCGCGAGGGCGATGATTCGGGTCATGTCGGCTCTCTCTTGAGGATCGTCCGCCCCGCCGGCGGATGTGCCGCGGGGCGGACAGGCCGATATCCGCGGCGGTCGAACCGGCCCTGAACCGCCGCGTTCAGCCCCGGTTAAAGCCGGGCCCGCGCTCCGGACAGACCGGCCGCGCGGCACGGGAGGCGCCCGGGAGGCGCCCGCCTTTCGACAGGTCCGCCGGCATCGTGTAGAGGGAGCGCCTTCCCTCGGAGGACCCTGTGCTCCACGTCTCGACTCGCGGCGAGGCCGCGCCGCTCTCGTTCTCGGATGCGCTCCTGGCGGGCCTCGCCCGCGACGGCGGGCTCTACGTGCCGCAGACCTGGCCGCAGATCGGCCGCCCGGAGATCGCCGCCCTGGCGGGCCGGCCCTACGCGGAGGCCGCCAAGCGGGTGCTGCGCCCGCTGATCGACGGTGACATCGCCGGCCCCGACCTCGACCGGATGATCGAGGCCGCCTACGCGACGTTCCGCCACCCGGCGGTCTGCCCGCTGACCCAGCTCGACGACAACCTGTTCCTGCTGGAGCTCTTCCACGGGCCGACGCTCGCCTTCAAGGACGTGGCGATGCAGCTGCTCGGGCGGCTGATGGACCACGTGCTGGCCGCGCGCGGCGCCCGCGCCACCATCGTGGGCGCCACCTCGGGCGACACCGGCTCGGCGGCGGTCGAGGCCTTCGGCGGGCTCGAACGCGTCGACGTGTTCATCCTCTACCCGCACGGGCGGGTCTCGGAGGTGCAGCGGCGGCAGATGACCTCGGTGCCGGCGCAGAACGTCCACGCGCTGGCCGTCGACGGCACGTTCGACGATTGCCAGAACCTCGTCAAAGCCCTGTTCCAGCACGCCGACTTCGCCGATTCCGTGCGCCTGTCGGGGGTCAACTCGATCAACTGGGCCCGGGTGGCGGCGCAGGCCGTGTACTACTTCACCAGCGCGGTGGCGCTGGGCTCGCCGCACCGGCCGGTCTCCTTCGCGGTGCCGACCGGAAATTTCGGCGACGTGCTCGCCGGCTGGGTCGCCAAGCAGATGGGCCTGCCGGTCGGGCGTCTGATGATCGGCACCAACGCCAACGACATCCTGGTGCGCACCCTGGAGCACGGCGCCTACGCGCTGCGCGGCGTGGTGCCCACCACCTCACCCTCCATGGACATCCAGATTTCTTCGAACTTCGAGCGGCTGCTGTTCGAGGCGCTGGGGCGCGACGCCTCCGCCCTGTCGCGGCTGATGGCCGGGCTGAAGCAGTCCGGCGGGTTCTCGCTGAGCCCCGAGGTTCTCGCCACGGTCCGCTCCGAATTCGACGCCGTCGCGGTGCCGGAGCCCGACGTGATGGAAGAGATCGCCCTGACCCAGGCCGCCACCGGCGTGGTGCTCGATCCCCACAGCGCCATCGGCGTGCGGGCCGGGCGGCGGCTCCTGGAGCAGGATCCGGCGACCCCCGTGGTGGCGCTCGGCACCGCGCATCCCGCAAAATTCCCGGACGCGGTCGCCAAGGCCACGGGCGGCCTGCGCCCGCCCCTGCCCCCGCACCTCGCCGACCTGATGGACCGGCCGGAGCGCCTGACCCGGGTGGGGAACGACCAGGCCGCCGTGGAAAAGCTCATCCGCGAGCGCGCCCGCATCACGAGGGGCGCGTGAGCCGGCGATGAACCAGCATTTCTCCACGCACGCCGCCTCGCCGTCGCTGCGGACCACGCGGCTCGACAACGGCGTCACGGTGGTGACCGAGCCGATGCCGGGCGTCGCCACCGCGAGCCTCGGCGTCTGGGTCGGGGCGGGCTCGCGCAACGAGCGGGCCGACGAGGCGGGGCTGTCCCACCTCATCGAGCACATGGCGTTCAAGGGCACCCGCACCCGGTCGGCGCAGAAGATCGCGGAGGAGATCGAGAATGTCGGCGGCGAGATCAACGCCGCGACCTCCACGGAGGGGACGAGCTACACCGCCCGGGTGCTCGGCGAGGATGCCGGCCTCGCCCTCGACGTGATCGGCGACATCCTGACCGATTCGGTGTTCGACGCGGGCGAGCTCGCCCGGGAGAAGGGCGTGATCCTGCAGGAATACGCCGCCGTCGAGGACACCCCCGACGACGTGGTCTACGACGCCTTCACGGAGGCCGCCTTCCCGGACCAGCCGGTCGGCCGGCCGATCCTCGGGCGGCCCGAGACGATCCGGAGCTTCGACGAGGCTGGGATCCGCGCCTACCTCGACCGGGAATACACGCCGGACCGGATCGTGGTGGCCGGCGCCGGGGCCGTGACCCACGAGGCGATCGTGGCGGCGGCCGAGCGCCATTTCGGGGGCCGGCCCGCCAGATCCGCCCCCGAGGCCGTGCCGGGCGTCTACGGCGGCGGCGAGCGGCGGATGCCGCGCAAGCTCGAGCAGGCCAACGTGGTGATCGGCCTGCCGGGCCTCTCCTTCCGGGACGAGGGCTACTACGCGCTGCACATGTTCGCGCAGGTGCTGGGCGGCGGCCTGACCTCCCGGCTCTGGCAGGAGGTGCGCGAGACCCGCGGCCTCGCCTACGAGATCCAGGCCTTCCACTGGCCGTTCTCCGATTGCGGGCTGTTCGGCATCGGCGCCGGCACCGCCGGGGCGGACCTGCCCGAGCTCGTCGACGTGACGCTGGCGGCCACCGCCCGGGCGGCCCGCGACCTCGACGCCACCGAGATCGCCCGCGCCAAGGCGCAGCTCAAGGTGTCGCTGCTCTCGGCGCTGGAGACCCCGGGCGGCCGCATCGAGCGCAACGCGCGCCAGATCCTGGCCTGGGGCCGGGTGATTCCCGCCGGGGAGGTGATCGACAAGGTCGATGCCGTCACGGTCGAGGACGTGCGGACGGCCGCCGTCGCGATGCTGCGGGGCACGCCGACGCTGGCGGCGATCGGGCCGATCCGCAAGCTGCCCGCCCTCGACCGGATCGCGGGCGCGCTCCGGGGGGCGTGAAGCCTGCCGGATCCCTCGATCTCCAACGCGCCGCACAACGCGACGAAGATCCAACCCATCTCCCTCATCCTGTGGTGCCGAAGCGAAGCGAAGGCCTCGAAGGAGCCCTCCAGAAGGCGCTGTGATCCCTGGAAGGCTCCTTCGAGGCGGCTTCGCCGCACCTCAGGATGAGGGGGCGGGTTGGGGACTCGGAGCCGAACAGGCTCTGAGTGGCTCCTGATCATGCCCCGGAATCCCCTTCCCCGCCTCACCCAACTTGATTTGGCCGCAAAGGGGCGCGATCCGCGCTCTGTGGACCGCGCCCAGGGATCTTGCCCCAGGTTAGGCCCGCGCCTATCGATCGAGGCCGCCCGGGCGGCTGACGCCGCTTCTCGCACGGCCGGACACCCAGACACCCTTGCGCATCCTCGCCCTCCTCCTGACCCTGGTTGGCGGTCTCGTCGGTGCCCTCGCGCTCAGCGGGCCCGCCCGGGCCGTGGAGGCGGTGCGCGTCACCCTCGACGCCCCGGTGATCGACCTGACCTCGGCGATCGAGCGCTACCGCTCGGACGGCGACCTGATCCAGATCTCCACGGCGCCCGGCAAGGACGGGATCGTCCGCCGCATCGTCGTGAAGGCCCGCGATGCCGGCGCCCGGCCCGACTGGATCGTGTTCGCGCTCACCAACGACACCGACGAACAGATCGACCGCATCCTCGTCGCCCCGCATTTCCGGCTGGTCGATTCCGGGGTGATCTGGCCCGATCTCGGCGGCTCGCGGATCGCCGCCATCACGGCGAGCCAGGGCATCCGCCCGGAGCGGGACGAGAACCCCGAGGCCGACCAGTTCACCATCACGCTCGATCCCGGCACCACCGTCACGTACGTCGCCGAATTGCGCGGCGCCAACATCCCCCAGCTCCACCTCTGGGATCAGGACGCCTACCGCCGGAAGGCCGCCGGCCTGACCCTCTACAAGGGCATCATCATCGGCATCAGCGGGTTGCTGGCGCTGTTCCTGACCATCGTGTTCGTGGTCAAGGGCGCGATCATCTTCCCCGCCGCCGCCGCGCTGGCGTGGTCGGTGCTGGCCTATGCCTGCATCGATTTCGGCTTCCTGCAGCGGGTCTTCCCGGTCACCGAACTCGCCGAGCGGGTCTACCGGGCCTCCGCCGAGGCGGTGCTCGGGGCGACGCTGCTGGTCTTCCTGTTCGCCTATCTCAACCTCGCCCGCTGGCACGTGCGCTACAGCCACGTGGCGTTCTTCTGGCTGGCCTTCCTGGCGGGCCTCGTGGGGCTCGCGGTGTTCGACCCGCCGGTGGCGGCGGGGGTGGCGCGCATCTCCATCGCGGCGGTCGCCGGCATCGGGCTGCTGCTGATCCTCTACCTCGCCGCCCATAACGGCTACGACCGGGCGATCCTGCTGGTGCCGACCTGGCTGCTGCTCGTGGTCTGGGTGACGGCGGCGGGCTTCGCGGTCACCGGCCAGATCGGCAGCGACCTCGTGCAGCCGGCCCTCATCGGCGGCCTCGTGCTGATCGTGATGCTGATCGGCTTCACGGTGCTCCAGCACGCCTTCGCGGGGGGCGGGCTGAGCCACGCCCTCGTCTCCGACACCGAGCGCCGGGCGCTGGCGCTGACCGGCGCGGGCGACGTGGTGTTCGACTGGGACGTGCCCGCCGACCGGGTCTTCGTCGGCCCGGAGATCGAGGCCCAGCTCGGCCTCGCCCGCGGCACCCTGGAGGGGCCGGCGACCAACTGGCTCGGCGCGCTCCACCCCTTCGACGTGGAGCGCTACTCGGCCGCCCTCGACACGGTGATCGAGGAGCGGCGCGGCCGCATCGTCCACGATTTCCGCCTGCGCTCGGAGGCCGGCACGTTCTTCTGGTACCGGCTGAAGGCGCGGCCGGTGATCGGCGCCGACGGCGAGGTGATCCGGGTGGTCGGCACCATCGCGGACGTGACCGAGATCAAGACCGCCGAGGAGCGCCTGCTCCACGACGCCGTGCACGACAGCCTCACCGGCCTGCCGAACCGCGAATTGTTCGGCGACCGCCTCGACGCGGCCCTCGCCTTCGCCGGCCAGGACCAGCGCCTCAAGCCCACCGTGATCGTGCTCGACGTCGACCGGTTCAAGGGCATCAACGACGCGATCGGCCTCTCGGCGGGCGACTCGATCCTGCTGACCCTGTCGCGCCGCCTCGGCCGCCTGCTGCGGCCGCAGGACACGCTGGCCCGGGTGGCGGGCGACGAGTTCGCGGTGATCCTGCTCTCCGAGCGCGACCCCGACCGGATCCTGGCCTTCGCCGAGATGATCCGCCGGGCGATCGCCACGCCGATCACCTACGCGGACCGCGAGATCTTCCTGACCGTCTCGATCGGGCTCGCGCTCTACGAGGCCGGCGCCAGCCTGAAGCGCGACGAGGTGTTCAAGAGCGCCGAGATCGCCATGATCCAGGCCAAGCGCAACGGCGGCGACCGGATCGAGGTGTTCCGCGCCCACATGCGCACCGACCGCTCGGACCGGCTGATGCTCGAGAGCGACCTGCGCAAGGCGATCGAGCGCAACGAGCTGAAGGTGCTGTTCCTGCCGGTGGTGCGTCTCGAGGACCGCACCGTGGCGGGGTTCGAGACCGTGCTGCGCTGGGACCACCCGAAGCTCGGGCGCGTCCCCGCCTCGACCTTCCTGCCGCTCGCCGAGGAGAGCGGCTTCATCGTCAATCTCGGCATCTTCGCCCTGGAGCGCACCGCCCTGGAACTCGCCGCCTGGCAGCGCTCCCTGGAGGTCGAGCCGCCGATCTTCGCGGCCTGCAACCTGTCCTCGCGCCAGCTCCTGCGCCACGACCTCCTGCACGACGTGAAGACCGTGCTGGCCCGCTCCGGGGCCCTGCCCGGCTCGCTCAAGCTAGAATTCAGCGAGAGCCTCGTGATGGAGAACCCCGAATACGCCGCCCAGATGCTGGCGCGGATCCACGACCTCGGGGCCGGCCTGTGCCTGTCGGATTTCGGCACCGGCTACTCGGCCCTCTCCTATCTCCAGCGCTTCCCGTTCGACACGATCAAGGTCGACGCGACCTTCGTGCGCCAGATCGGCACCGGACAGACCGCGATCCTGCGCTCCATCGTGCGGATGGCGAGCGAACTGAATCTCGCCATCGTGGCGGAGGGCTGCGAATCGGAGGCCGACGCCCAGGCGCTCGCCGGGCTCGGCTGCGAGTACGCCCTCGGCCCCGCCTTCGGCGAGCCCATGACCCTGCTGCAGGCCCGCCAGATCGTCGGCGCGGCGCCGGAGGCGGCCTGATATTGATCTCGGTCAATTTTGCGCCGGCCAGCCACGTGTAATCAGCGAGGGACAGGTATCCTCCGGCCGGTGATGCGATGACGCCCGAACAGATCAAGCGCGTGCAGGACAGTTTCGCGAAGGTGCGGCCGATCGCCGGGACGGCGGCGGACCTGTTCTACGGCCGCCTGTTCGAGATCGCCCCGCAGGTGCGCGGCCTCTTCCCGGACGACATGACCGAGCAGAAGCAGAAGCTGATGGCGATGCTGGGGCTCGCGGTGGCCAACCTGAACCATCCGGAGACGGTCGTGCCGGCGCTCCAGGATCTCGGGCGCAAGCACATCGCGTACGGCACGCGAGCAGCCCATTACGCGCCGGTGGGGGAGGCCCTGCTGTGGACCCTGGAGCAGGGGCTGGGCCCGGACTTCACCCTGGAGGTGCGGGAGGCCTGGGTCGCGACCTACGCGCTCGTCGCCGACGTGATGAAGCAGGCGGCCGCGGAGGCGGCCTGAGCGGGCGGCGCCACCGGTCGGCTTAAGCCCCCCTTAACCATGTCCGATCAAGCTCCTGTTGATGGACGGGCGCTTCGCCCGCGACGGGGATGGTCGGATGGCCGAGGCGGCGAGGCGTAACCAGCAGGCAGGCAGCTCCGACCTCGTGCGCCGCCTGATGGCCCGGCCGGTCCGGCTGGAGCAGCAGGCCCGCACCCGCTTGCCCCCGATGGGCCGCGACCCGCGCCTCTCCGACATCGCCGGGGAGGACCACGCGGACGACCGGGACGAGGCCGAGGAGATCACCCGGCTCGAGACCGAACTCCACGTGGTGAAGGCGGTGCTCCGGGCCCAGCGTCAGGAGGTTGAGGCCCTGCGGGCGCAGCGCCAGCTCCTCACCGACTCCGCCCCGGACGACGATGTCCGCGCGACCCGGGAGCGCTGGGCGGCCCTCGTCGACACGCTCCTCGTCCGCGCCCGCTGATCCGCCGGCAGACATGCGGGGGCAGACCATGGGTGCGCGCTGCTCGCTCGTCGTGAACGGCCGGTCGGTGCGCGTCTCGACCGGCGACACGCCGCTGGAGGCGGCGCTGGCCGAAGGCATGATCGCGCCGCTGCAGGCGCAGCCCGGCAACCTGCTCGCCGGCCAGGGGAGTGCCGCGGCCTCCGGCCGCCGCCACCCGGCCCGCCGGGCCCGGGCCGAGGCCCTCCGGCCGGCCCTCCCGGGCGCTCCGATCCAGGGTCAGGAGGAGGCGGCGCCGCCGCCCGTCGCGGTCCGGAAGGGCACGGTCACGGAGATCCGCCGGCTCAGTCCCGGCATCGTCGAGGTCGTGGCGACCCTGACCCGACGTCCCACCGGAGAGCCGGGCCACCAGGCCCTCGTGACCTTCGCGGGGCTGCCCACGATGACCCTGTGCCCGACCCTGCGGGTCGACGGCGCGGCCGAGATCAACGAGGCGGTGTTCCACCTTGCCCGCGACCCCGAGGGCGACCCGCTCGACGCGCTTCGGCTCGACCAGCCGGTGCGGCTGAAGGGACCTGTCGGCCGGGGGCAGTACCGCGCCGGGGGCGGACGCCTCGTGCTGGTGGCGGCCGGGGCCGGCTTCGGGGCGATCTGGGCGATCGCCCGGGCGGCCCGCTATGTCGAGCCCGCCCGCGAGATGACGCTCGCGGTCGGGGCCCGCGACGCCCTCGACCTCTACATGCGCGAGAGCCTGGACTGGCTGCGCCGCACCGGCGTCGCCCGGATCGTGCTCTGCGCCGACCGCGGCCGCCAGCGTCCGCCGGACGTGCGCTCCGGCCCCCTGAGCGCCCATCTGCCGAGCCTGCGCGCCACCGACGTCGTCCACGTGGCCGGCGATCTCTCGACGGTCGGCGCCGTGCAGGTGCTCGCCGCCACGGTGGGCGCCCGCTGCTACCCGATCCTGCTCGATTAGAGCGCTCTCCGCGCCCGATGGCAGCGCGATCGGGTACGGTCCCGGGAATCGCCGGAACGGCCGCCGCCGGCTTTCGGCGCGAGGCTCGACCGTTGCCGCCTCGCCGCCTTCCTCGCCGCCTTCCGCCTCGACGCCGTGGCACTCCGCTGATACCCGCGCCGAGATGGCCGCCGCGCGACGCCGACCCAGAGCCGATCCGAGTCCCGATGTTCCGCGTCCTCTGCCTCGGCTACAGCGTCACCGAGCTGCCGGGCTATGTCGAGCGGGCCAATGCCCTGGCCGAGGCCGAGGGAAGCCCCGTGACCTTGCTGCGGAGCGGCTGGGGCGGCCACTCCCTGCCCTCCATCGCCTGCCTGATCGACGAGATCCTGGACGCGATCCCCTGCGACTCCGTCCTTCTGGAGCTGTTCACCGGCAATGTCCGCTACTTCGACGGCGCGACCATGCGGGCCTATCTCGACGACATCCTCGCGGCGACCGCCCGGCGGGACCTGCCGGTAGCCTTCCTCAACCTGCACCAGGGCGGCGTCGATTACGCGACCGAGCCCGTGGCCGGCCTGCTCGCGGAGTACCGCGCCCTCTACGGCATCCGGGCCCTCGACGTCGCCGCCCCGGTGGCGGCGGCCGGCGCCGGCGACATCACCTATCTCCTGAAGGACGGGACCCACGTCACGCCGGCCGGCGCCGAACTCTACGGCACCCTGGTCTACAGCTTCCTGCGCGCGCCGCTCCCGGGCCGCGCCTACGTCGCCCGGTTCCGGACCCTGCCGGGCCGGTTCGAATCCCTGCCGCTGCGTACCCGCCCCGACCTGGATTGCCGGTTCGAATTGCGGCGCAACGGCATCCCGCTGCATTTCCTGGAGATCCCCGAGGGCCTGCGCGTCGAGGTCCCGCTCGGGCGTCCCCGCGACGTGATCGGCGTTCTGGTGACCTACGGGCCGCAGGCCGGGACGCTGACGGTCGAGGATCAGACCGGGCGCGCGCACGGCCTCGTGGCCTACGATGAATTCTCCTACTACACGCGGTCGATGTTCCGCAGCGTCCCCCTGCCGGCCGCGCGCCTGCTGAGGATCACGCAGTCGGCGCAGCGCCCGGACATCGCCCTGCGCAAGGGCGCGCCGGATCCGGGCCCGCGGATCGGGCGCGTGTCGCACATCTTCTGCCGACGCCGCCTGAGCCTCTCCGAGCGCGCCGCACGTCTCCGCCACCGCCTCTCGCGCACCCTGCGCCGCATCGCACTGCGGCTCGCGGATGGCCGTGGGGCGTGAGCCCGGTCCTGACCGGAGCGGGCAGCGGCGCGTTGTCGATGGCGGTCCTCTGAGACCGTCCGGCGGCCGCGAGGCTCATCGGACCGGAAGGCCGGGTTCCGGCAGCCGAACGGCACGGCTCCCGACCCGATCCGAGGGCGTCGCGGACGTCGATGCCTCCAGGACAGCCAGCGATGTCCTACAGCAGGCGCTGTGGCGCTCGACGGCCGCAACTTGTCTTACGCATGTCTGACGCGTGCATTGTATTTATATGCGGATCGAATATATGACGAATGCGCAAAAATATATCGTATCAAAAAACAAATATTTTGAAGACTGGATTCAAAGAATTTATCTGTGCTAAGCCCCCGCCCGAGTCGAGGCGGAGATCAACGCGGATGCGGTTCTTGAGAAACGCCAAATTGACGGTGAAGATGTCTGCACCGATTCTCATCATGGTGCTGGCTAGTTCGATATTGATTTCCTATTCGATAAGTTCTTTCAAATCCATGGAGCAGAGAAACATCTATCTGGTGGACTATTATTTCAAGCGACTGGAGATGTTCGCGCAGGTCCGGGAGAAGTTCCTCGACGCGGCCCTCATGAACCGCAACATCATCATCGGCCAGCCGGAGAGCGACCTCCCCCTGTATCGCAAACGCTACGAGGACTCCGTCAAGGCGGTGGCCGACAGCATCGAGACGCTGGCGGCGGGTTCCCGGCGAAAGGAGGTTCAGGATATCCAGCGCACCATCGGCAGGATAGCCCGGGATTATTTCGACCTGCTCGACCGCGCCAACGCCCTCGCCCTCCGGAACGACAGGGCCGCGGCCATCCAGGCCGGCCTCGTCGCGGGCCGCGACATCCGGGCCCGGTTCGAGAGGGCGGCCCAGGATTACGAGGCGCTGGCGACGGCCCGCCTCGGCGAGGCGAAGATCGCCACCCAGCAGGAGGCCGAGCAGGCGCGGACGGTGCTGATCGGCTCCGCCCTGGTGGGCCTGCTCGCCGCCCTGGGCCTCTCCGCGGTCATCGTCATGTTCGGCGTGACGCGGCCCCTGCACCGCCTCGTCGCCGTGCTGCAGCGCATGGCCCAGGGCGACATCGAGGCCACGATCGCGGAGGCGCGGCGGGGCGACGAGATCGGGACGGTCGGCCGGGCGGTCGAGGCGATCAAGGCCATGGTCGCCCGCACCGCCGCCGCCGAGGCCGAGCGCAGGCGGCTCGCGGATGCCGGAGCCGCCCGGGTGCGCAAGGACGCCATGATGGGCCTGGCCCGGACCTTCGAGGAGGCGGTGGCCAAGATCGTGGACCGCGTCTCCTCCTCGGCGAATGAACTCGAGGGCACCGCCCACCAGATGACCGAGACCGCCCGGGAGACGGCCATCCAATCCGGCGCGGTGGCGACGGCGGCGGAGGAGGCCGCCGTCAACATCAACACCGTCGCGGCCTCGACCGAGCGGCTCGGCAGCGCCATCCTGGCGATCGGCCACCAAGCGAGCGGCTCGTCCGAACTCGCCCAGCAGGCGGTCGGCGAGGCCGACCAGACCGCCGGCCTCGTGTCCGAGCTGCAGGCGGCGGCCGCCGAGATCGGCGACGTTGTGCGGCTGATCTCGTCCATCGCCGGCCAGACCAACCTGCTGGCGCTCAACGCCACGATCGAGGCGGCCCGCGCCGGCGAGGCCGGCCGCGGCTTCGCCGTGGTGGCGGGCGAGGTGAAGGATCTCGCCGAGAAGACCGCCAAGGCGACCGACGGGATCGCCGCGCAGATCGGGCGGATCCAGGGCGTGACCGGCGCCGCGGTCGCGGCGATCGGCACGATCATCGCGCGGATCCGCGAGATCAACGGGGTCGCGATCGCGATCGCCGCGGCCGTGGAGGAGCAGGGCGCGGCGACCCAGGAGATCGTGCGCAACATCGCCCACGCGACGCGGGGTGCCACCGAGGTGACCGGCACGATCGCCGGCGTCGCCGAGGCGTCGGAGCGGACGGGGGTCGCGGCCGATCACGTGCTCACGGCCGCCACCGCCCTGTCGCGCCAGTCCGAGCGGCTCTCGGCGGAGGTTGGCCGCTTCCTGGTCGGCGTCCGCGCCGCCTGAGAGCCGCGGGGCCTTCCGAAGACGGCGGACGTCCGCACGGCCGACCCGCCCCTCGGGGGCGGGCCGGGGGCTCAGCCCAGCCGGACCCGCCAGATCTCCCCGGCGTATTCGCGCATCGCCCGGTCGGAGGAGAACCACGCCATGCGGGCGGTGTTGCGGATCGCCTTGGCCCACCAGCCGCGCGGATCGCGCCACGCGGCGTCGATGGCGCGCTGAACCCGCCAGTAATCGTCGAAATCGGCGGTGAGGAGGTACTGGTCGCGCCGGCGCAGGTCGTCGGTGAGCGGCCGGAACCGGCCCGGCTCATCCGGCGAGAACCGCCCCGCGGCGATCATGTCGAGGGCCGCCGCCAGCCGCGGCGAGGCCTCGATCGCCCGGGCCGCGTAGTCCGGCTCGGCCTGCCGGGCCCGCACCCCGTCGGCCTCCAGGCCGAAGATGAAGATGTTCTCCGCCCCGACATGGTCGCGGATCTCGATGTTGGCGCCGTCGAGGGTGCCCACGGTCAGCGCGCCGTTGAGGGCGAACTTCATGTTGCCGGTGCCCGAGGCCTCCATGCCGGCCGTGGAGATCTGCTCCGACAGGTCGGCGGCCGGGATGATCGATTCGGCGAGGCTCACCGAGTAGTTCGGCAGGAACACCACCTTCAGCCGGTCGGCGACCTCGGGATCGTCGTTCACCGCCCTGGCGACGTCGCAGGCGAGCTTGATGATCAGCTTCGCCTGGACGTAGCTCGGCGCCGCCTTGCCGGCGAAGATCTTCACCCGGGGCGTCCAGTCCCGGTGCGGCTCGGCCTTGATCGCCTGGTAGAGCGCCACGGTCTCGATGATGTTGAGGAGCTGGCGCTTGTACTCGTGGATGCGCTTGACCTGGACGTCGAACAGCGCGGCCGGATCGACGTCGATGCCGGTGCGCTCGGCGATGATCGCCGCCAGGGCTTCCTTGCGCTCCCGGCGCACGGCCGCGTAGCGCGCCACGAAGGCCGGATCCTCGGCCTGGGCCTCGAGGCCGCGCAGCAGCTCGGGGTTGTCGAGGACGCCCGCCCCCACCGTCTCCACGGCGAGCCGGGTGAGGCCCGGATTGGCGTTGTGGAACCAGCGGCGGAAGGTGATGCCGTTGGTCTTGTTGACGATCTTGTCCGGATCCAGCGCGTGCAGGTCCGAGAAGACCGTGGAGCGCATCAGGTCCGTGTGCAGCGCCGAGACGCCGTTGACCCGGCGGGCGCCGTGGAAGGCGAGGTGCCCCATGCGCACCCGGCGGCCGTGCGACTCGTCGATCAGCGAGATCGCGGCGAGGTAGGCGGCGGCATCCGCCGACCCTTGCCGGCCGTGCTTGGCCTGCTCCTCCAGGTGCATCCAGTTGATCAGGTAGATGATCTGCATGTGGCGCGGCAGCAGCCGCTCCATCAGCTCCACCGGCCAGGTCTCCAGCGCCTCGGGCAGGAGGGTGTGGTTCGTGTAGTGCAGCGTGTGGGTGGTGACGTGCCACGCATCCTCCCAGGCGAGGCCGTAGACGTCGAGCAGGAGCCGCATCAGCTCCGGCACGGCGATCGCCGGATGCGTGTCGTTGAGCTGGATCGCCGCGTGGTCCGGCAGGGACCGGACGTCGCCGCGCTCCGCCACGTGGCGGGCCACGAGATCCTGGATCGAGGCCGCGGTGAAGAAGTATTCCTGGCGCAGGCGCAGCTCCTGGCCCTCGGCCGAGGAGTCGCTCGGGTAGAGCACCCGGGAGATCGCCTCGGCGCGCATCCGCGCCGCCACCGCGCCGACATGGTCGCCGCCGTTGAAGCGGGCGAGGTCCACGGGCTCGCCGGCCTCGGCCTTCCACAGGCGCAGGGCGTTGACGTGGCGCCCGCGCCAGCCGACCACCGGCACGTCGTGGGCCACCGCCCGCACGGTCTCGGCGGGCTGCCAGTGGCGCCGGATCACCCCGGCTTCCGCGGAGGACATCGTGACCGCGCCGCCGAAGCCGATCGCGTAGGTCGCCTCGGGCCGGGCGAACTCCCAGGGGTTGCCCTCGGCGAGCCAGGTCTCCGGCGCCTCCCGCTGCCAGCCGTCCTCGAAGGACTGGCGGAACAGGCCGTGGTCGTAGCGGATGCCGTAGCCCATGGCCGGGATGCCGATGCTGGCCATGCTCTCCATGAAGCAGGCGGCCAGCCGCCCGAGGCCGCCGTTGCCGAGCGCCGCGTCCGGCTCGGCCTCCTGTACGGCGTCGAGATCGACCCCGAGTTCGCGGAGCGCGGCGCGGGTGGTCTCGGTCAGGCCGAGGTTGTTCATCGCGTCCGACATCAGCCGGCCGATCAGGAACTCCAGCGACAGGTAGTAGACGCGCTTGTTCGGCACGCTGCGCTCGGACGCCATGCAGGCCGCCACGATCCGCTCGCGCAGGGCGAGGGCGGTCGCCGCGAACCAGTCCCGCGGGCGGGCGCTCTCCGGCGTCCGGCCCAGCGCGAAGGCGAGCTTGGCGCGGATCGATTCCCGCAGGTCCACTACCGCATCGCCACTTGCGGACAGGACCGGGGCGGTCCATGAAGCGGCCACCGGAGCCTCCGGAGCGCGCGCGTCACGGGCGGTATCCTGTCGAGCAGCATCCTGGCGGGCGGCATCTTGCGGCGCGGGCCGGATCAGAACGTCGTTCAACACGTGCGGGTCCCCCAAAAATCTGATCCCCGGATTCTCTGCCGGGGCGTCGTGGGCGGATTATCTCTCGTGATGGATTGCCGCCGCATGAACGGACCGGCAATCCGTGCCCCGAAGCGTCCGAGTGTGCGGTCGGCTTCCGGCGAAGTCGTGGCAGCGCCGCTCCAGCGCGGCGCGCGGGCACGTCCGGGAACATATGGCAGGCCATCGTGACATTCCAGTCACAGGCCCTGCATACCTCTACGTAGAGCCTCCGCGGCTTCGGACGGCTTCGGACGGCTTCGGACCGCCGCGCGGCGGCGGTCGCCAGCGCGCGGGTCTGCGGGTAACCCTGGCGGCGGCCTTGGGCCGGCAAGACGAGAGGGGCAGCATGACCGAGACCGTCTGGTGGAAGCGCGGGACCGTCTACCAAGTCTATCCCCGCTCCTTTCAGGACACGAACGGTGACGGCGTCGGCGATCTGCCGGGGATCACGGCGCGCCTGGACTACCTCGCGTGGCTCGGCGTCGACGCCGTGTGGATCTCGCCGGTCTACCCCTCGCCCATGGCGGATTTCGGCTACGACGTGGCCGATTACTGCGGGATCGACCCGCTGTTCGGAACGCTGGCGGATTTCGACGTCCTGATCGCCGAGGCCCACCGGCGCCGGCTGAAGGTGATCCTCGACTTCGTGCCGAACCACTCCTCGATCGCGCATTCCTGGTTCGCGGAGAGCCGGTCGTCGCGGTCAAGCCCGAAGCGGGACTGGTATATCTGGCGCGATCCCGCCCCCGGCGGCGGCCCGCCCAACAACTGGCTGTCGAACTTCGGCGGCCCGGCCTGGACGCTGGATGAGGCCAGCGGTCAGTACTATTACCACGCCTTCCTGAAGGAGCAGCCGGACCTCAACTGGCGCAATCCCGCCGTGCGGGACGCCATGCACGACGTGCTCCGCTTCTGGCTGGAGCGCGGAGTCGACGGTTTCCGGGTCGACGTGATCTGGCACCTGATGAAGGATGCGGGGTTTCGCGACAACCCGGCCAATCCCGACTACGCGCCGGGCTCGCCCGAGATCAACCGCTTCACCCAGGTCTACTCCGCCGACCGGCCGGAGATCTTCGACGTGATCGCCGGGATGCGGTCGGTGCTGCGCCAGTACGGCGAGCGGGTGCTGATCGGCGAGATCTACCTGCCGGTGGAGCGGCTGGTGGCCTATTACGGACCGGACCTCACCGGGGCCGACCTGCCGTTCAACTTCCAGCTGATCCAGACGCCCTGGCGGGCCGACGCGGTGGCCGAGCTGGTGGCCGATTACGAGGCGGCCCTGCCCGAGGGCGGCTGGCCGAACTGGGTGCTGGGCAATCATGACCAGCCGCGCATCGCCGCGCGGGTCGGCGCCGATCAGGCCCGCATCGCCGCGATGCTGCTGCTCACCTTGCGCGGCACGCCGACCCTCTATTACGGCGACGAGATCGGCCTCGGCCACGTGCCGATCCCGCCCGGGCGCGCCCGCGACCCGTGGGAGCACAACGAGCCCGGGCACGGCCGCGACCCGGAGCGCACGCCGATGCAGTGGGACGACGGCCCGAACGCGGGCTTCTCCGCCGCCGAACCCTGGCTGCCGCTCGCCGAGGATTGGGAGACCCGCAACGTCGAGGCGCAGCGCTCGGACCCGGCCTCGATGCTCACCCTGCACCGGCGTCTGCTGGCCCTGCGCCGCGACCACGCGGCGTTGTCCGTCGGCGGATACCGGGCATTGCCGCCGGGGGGGACGGAGGTGTTCGCCTACGAGCGATTCGCCGAGGATCAGGTTCTGCGCGTGATCCTGAACTTCGGCGGGTCGGCGCAGGACCTGCCGCTGCCCGAGGGCGACTGGACAATCCTGCTCTCGACCCGCGCCGGGCGGGCGGGCGAGCGGACCGCCTCCACCCTGATCCTCGATGCCGCCGAAGGGGTGATCCTGAGCCGCGCCTGAGAAGCCGTGCCTGAGGGTATTCGGCGGTTCTCGCACGATTTCCGCGGTGATTTCTTGCCGCAGTGCGGTATGGGTAACGTCGGCTTAAGGATGCCGGTGGCCTAGTTTGTGCGTCGCAACGGAACCGTCGCGGCGGAGGAGCATTGACCGTGGTTGAGATCGCGACAGCCGTGCCTGCCCGATCCTCTGCCAGACCGGGGCATTCCGCCCGGCCAGGATCGGTTTCAATGCTCGATGCGCGTCTCGGTGGTGCCTTCGCCGAGTGGTCTGCCGGCGCGGGTGACAACATCCGGCACGCGGCAATCCCGGCCCGCCCGGCCTCGCTGCGCCGCCGTATCCTGTACGCCACGCCCGAGATGGCGGATTTCGTGAAGACCGGCGGCCTCGGCGAGGTTTCGGCCGCCCTGCCCCGGGCCCTGGTGCCACATTACGATATCCGCGTCCTGATCCCCGGCTACCGGCAGGTGCGCGCCGCCTTCCCGGAGATCCCGGTGGTGGCCCGGCTCGACGGCTTCGCGGGCGTCCCGCCCTGCGACCTCGGCCTCGTGGAGGCGGCCGACGGGCTGCGCATCTACGTCCTGCTGAGCCCCGATCTCTACGAGCGCGACGGCACGCCCTACGGCGACCAGAACGGCGATTTCGGCGACAACGATCTGCGCTTCGCCCGCCTCAGCCTCGCGGCGGCGGACCTCGCCGCCGGCGCCGATCCCGACTGGGCGGCCGACCTCCTGCACCTCAACGACTGGCAGGCGGCGCTCGCCCCCGCCTACCTCGCCTGGCGCGGCCGGCGGGTCCCGAGCGTGCTGACGATCCACAACCTCGCCTACCAGGGCCTGTTTCCCCGGGACGCCCTGCCCCGCCTCGGCGTGCCCGATTCCGCCTTCCAGGTGGACGGCGCCGAGTTCTACGGGCAGCTCTCCTTCCTGAAGGCCGGCATCTTCTACGCCTCGCAGGTCACCACGGTGAGCGAGACCTACGCGCGGGAGATTCAGACCCCCGAGATGGGCTGCGGCCTCGACGGGCTGCTGCGCACCCGCGCCGGCCAGGGCCGGCTCGCCGGCATCCTCAACGGCATCGACGAGACCTGGGACCCGAGCACCGACCCGCACCTCGCCACGCGCTTCGAGGTCGACGACTGGAAGGGCAAGCGGGCGAACGCCGAGGCGGTGCGCCGGCAGTTCGGCTTGGCGGTCTCCCGCGGGCCGCTCTTCGCCATCGTGTCGCGCCTCGTCCACCAGAAGGGGATCGATCTGAGCCTGCAGGCGGCCGAGGCCATCGTGGCCGAGGGCGGCCAGCTCGTGGTGATCGGCCAGGGCGAGGGCCGGTTCGAGCAGGCCCTGCGGGGGCTCGCCAAGCGCCATCCCGACGCGGTCGGGGTGCATGTCGGCTTCGAGGAGGCGCAGGCCCGGCGGATGTTCGCCGGCAGCGACTTCCTGCTGATGCCCTCGCGCTTCGAGCCCTGCGGGCTGGCCCAGATGTACGCGCAGCGCTTCGGCTCCCTGCCGATCGTGCGGCGGACCGGCGGCCTCGCCGACACGGTCGAGGACGGGGTGACAGGCTTCACCTTCGGGGAGGCCTCGGCGGCGTCCTTCGGGGCGGCTTTGCGGCGGGCGCTGGAGGCCTTCGGCCAGAAGAAGCGCCTCAACGCCATGCGGCGGCGGGCCATGGCGGCCCGCTTCGGCTGGGATCAGGCCGCCGACAACTACGCCGGGCTCTACGGCCGCGCCATCGGCAACAGCGTCGGGCTGCGCTGGCGGGCGGCGTAAAAGGCGCCCAACGGTCCTGCGATCCTCCCTCCCCCGCAAGGGGGGAGGGAGACGCGCGGTGCGCGTGAGTCCTACCCCTGCAACAAAAAGATCATCGTCGCCAGCGGCGGCAGGGTCAGCGACAGGCTCTGCTTCTGGCCGTGGCTCGCCTGATCCTCGGTCTGGCGGCCGCCCTGGTTGCCGAGGTTCGAACCGCCGTAGATCCCGGCATCCGAGTTGAACGCCTCGCGGTAGAACCCCGCCTGCGGCACGCCGATCCGGTAGCCCTCCCGCGGCACCGGCGTGAAGTTCGCCACCACGATCGCCACCTCGCCGGGCTTGGCGCCCTTGCGGGCCCAGGCGATCACGCTGTTGTCCTGGTCGTCCGCCACCAGCCACTGGAAGCCGGTATGCTCGACGTCGCGGCTGTAGAGGGCGGGCGTCGCGGTGTAGAGCCGGTTGAGGTCGCGGATCACGCTCTGGACGCCCTTGTGCAGGGGATCCTCCAGCAGGTGCCAGTCCAGGCTGTTGTCGTGGTTCCACTCCCGCTCCTGGCCGAACTCACCGCCCATGAACAGCAGCTTCTTGCCGGGATGCCCCCACATGAAGCCGTAATAGGCGCGCAGATTCGCGAATTTCTGCCAGCGGTCGCCCGGCATCTTGCCGAGCAGCGAGCCCTTCCCGTGCACCACCTCGTCATGGGACAGCGGCAGGATGAAATTCTCCGAGAAGGCGTAGAGCAGCCCGAAGGTCAGGTTGTGGTGGTGGTAGCGGCGGTGGATCGGATCCTCCTGCATGTAATGCAGGGTGTCGTGCATCCAGCCCATGTTCCACTTGAAGCCGAAACCCAGGCCGCCCGTGTAGGTCGGGTGCGAGACGCCGGGCCAGGAGGTCGATTCCTCCGCCACCGTGATCGTGCCCGGGGCGTGGCTGTAGGTCGCCTCGTTGGTCTTGCGCATGAAGTCGATGGCGTCGAGATTCTCGTTGCCGCCGTAGCGGTTCGGGATCCACTCGCCCTGGCGCCGCGAATAGTCGAGGTAGAGCATCGACGCCACGGCATCCACCCGCAGGCCGTCGAGGTGGTAGTGCTCCAGCCAGAACCGGGCATTGGCGGCGAGGAACGTCGCCACCTCCGTGCGCCCGAAATTGTAGATGTAGGTGCCCCAGTCCTGGTGGAAGCCCTGCCGGGGGTCGGCGTGCTCGTAGAGGTGGGTGCCGTCGAACAGGCCGAGCCCGTGGGCGTCGAGGGGGAAGTGGCCCGGCACCCAGTCGAGCAGCACGCCGATGCCGGCCTCGTGCGCGGCGTCCACGAAGGCCGCGAAGTCCTCAGGGCTGCCGAAGCGGCTCGTCGGCGCGAACAGCGAGACCGGCTGGTAGCCCCAGGACCCGTCGAACGGGAACTCGGTGATCGGCAGCATCTCGATATGGGTGAAGCCGAGATCCTTGACGTAGGGGATCAGGCGCTCGGCGAGTTCCCGGTAGGTCAGGTAGCGGTTGCCCTCCTCGGGCACCCGCGCCCAGGAGCCGAGATGGACCTCGTAGACCGAGATCGCCGCGTGGCGGGGGTCCTTGGCGCCGCGGGTCGTCATCCAGCCGGAATCGCGCCAGTCGAACTCCCCGGTCCCGTGGGTGACCGAGGCGGTCTCCGGCGGGTGCTGGGCCGCGAAGGCGACCGGGTCGGCCTTGAGCGGCACGAGGGCGCCGTCGGGGCCGCGGATCTCGAACTTGTAGCGCACGCCGGCCTTGAGGCCCGGCACGAACAGCTCCCAGATGCCGCCGTCCTGCCAGAGGCGCATCGGGTGGCGCCGTCCGTCCCACTCGTTGAAGTCGCCGACCACGCTGACCTTGCGGGCGTTGGGCGCCCAGACGGCGAAGCGGAAGCCGTCGATGCCGTCGAGCTGGCCCGACTGGGCGCCGAGCATCCGGTAGACGAGGTTGGTGCCGACCTCGCGCAGAGCCGCCACGTCGTACTGCTCGATGGAGGAGCCGAAGCCGTAGGGGTCGTAGCGGCGGCGCTTGGCGCCGTCCCAGGATTCCACCTCGATCTCGTAGAGGGGCCGGTGCTCGCCCTCGGCCTTCGCGACCCAGAACCCCTCCGGGTGGCGCTTCTCGAACGGCACGGTGCGGCCGTCCATGACCAGGGTGGCGGCCCGCGCCTCGGGCAGCACGGCGCGCACCTCCCAGGCCTTCGGCCCGACCCGGTGGGGGCCGAGCACCGAGAAGGGATCGCCGTGGTTGGCCGCCATCAGCGCGGCGATCGCGTCCGGATGGACGCTCGGCGGCTGCGCGGCGCCGGAGCCCGGGACATCCGCGGACCGCGCCGTCGCCCCCTCCGGGTCGACCCGCGTTGCGAAGGTCTCGTCGATCACCGTCATTCAGATGCTCCGGGCTCGTGTCCGTCCGTGTCCAGAATGGTGAGAACCCCACGGGCGGGGATTTCGATCCAGTCCGGCCGGTTGTTGGCCTCGTAGTCGACCTCGTAGAGCGCCTTGGTCAGCAGGCAGAGGCGCAGCAGCCGGGTCCGGCTCTCCGGATCGGTCACCGCCGCCCGGGAGCCCTCGACGGCCGCCTCGTAGCCGGCGAGGAAGGCCGCCTCGATCATGCCGCGCCACGCGGTGGCGGCGCCCCGCGCCCGCTCCTCGGCATCGGCGAACCGGGCGGCGATCTCGCGGGTCACGGTCTCGGCGCCGTACGCGAAGGAGCGCATCAGTCCGGCGACGTCGCGCAGCGGCATCGACTTGGCCCGGCGCTCGTCGGCCGGGCGCGAGGGCTCGCCCTCGAAGTCGACGATGATCAGGTCGTTCTCGGCGACCAGCACCTGACCCAGGTGGTAGTCGCCGTGGATGCGGGTCTTGTGGGCGCCCCGCACCGGTTCCGCGGAGAGCGCCGCGATCAGCGCCTCGACCTCGCTCCGGCGCTGGCCGAGTTCCGCGCAGGCCGGCTTGCCGGCATCGAGGCCCCGGTCGGCGAGGCCCTTCAGAGCCCGGAAGGCGCGCTCGGCCTGATGGCGCGCGTCGCGGGCCAGCACCGCGAGGTCGTCCTCGCCGAAGGGCTCGGCCGCGAAGGCCGGGTCGTCGGTCCCGATGGCGAGCGCCGCGTGCAATTCGGCGGTGCGCCGCCCGAGCAGGTCCGCCCAGGGCCGGTGGGCCTGGAACGCCTCCTCAGGCGTAGCGGCCTCGCTCTCGGGGGTGAGCACCACGGTCTCGAAGTCCCGGCGCAGGCCCTCCAGCATCAGCGTCCAGGCGTCGCCCTGGTTCATGACGAATTTCTGGAGCACCGCGAGGGCCGTGCGGGTGCCGTCCTCGGCCACGTGTTCGAGCGTGCCGAGCAGGGCGGGCGTATTGGAAAAATCCGCCTGCTCGGTGAGGAAGCGCCCGACCTCGATCTCGGGATGCATGCCCGGCTGCAGACGGCGCAGGAGCTTGAGCATCATCTTCGAGCCGATGGCGATCGAGGTGTTGCTCTGCTCGGCCGAGAGCCGGCGGATGTCGGCCACGTCGACCGTGACCTCCGGGTCGAAGGCCGAGGTGGTGGCGAAGACCAGCCGCCCGCTCTCGGTAGGGATCTCGGTGCCCTCGCGCATGTCGTCGATCAGGCAGGCGGCGAAGTCGTTGGAGCCGGCCGCCCCGTAGAGCAGGCCGGTGCGGGGGCCGCGGCGCACCCGCGCCACCGCGAAGGGCAGCAGCGTCTCGTCCTCGCGGCCCTCGTCGACGCCCACGGGCACGAAGTACTCGTGGCTCTCGCCGTTGGCGAGCTGCACCTGCAGCCGCGGCAGCAGGAAGCGCGCGCTGCCGTCGACGTCCTTCAGGGCGGCGCAGTCGATGACCTTGGTGGCCCTGATCCGCGAGCCCTTGGCGCCGAACCAGCGCCGGCTCATCAGGAACGGCGGCACCACGGTGCGCTCGAAGGCGACGCGCTCCCGCCCGCTCATCAGGGTCTCGATGCCGCCGGTGAGCACCAGGGTGAACAGCTCCGGCGGCTCCTGCTGCGGCCCGACCGCGCCGGAGCGGGCGGCGCTCAAGCTGAACCAGTAGAACCCGTAGGACGGCAGGGTCAGCAGGTAGGGCAGGTCGCCGATCGGCGGGAACTCGGTGCCGCCGGTCAATTCGATCGGCACCGCGGTGCGCAGCTCCGACAGGTCGAGCTGCACCGCCTGCGGCGCCCGGGACAGGTTCGCCACGCACAGGATCCGCTCGTCCTCGTGCTCGCGGATCCAGGCCAGGACCTTGCGGTTGCCCGGATAGAGGAACTGGATCGTGCCGCGCCCCAGGGCGACGCTGTTGTTGCGGATCGCGATCATCCGCCGCGTCCAGTTCAGCAGGCTCGTCTGCGCCTGGGTCTGCGCCTCGACGTTGATCGCGTCGAACCCGTAGATCGGGTCCTGGATCGCCGGCAGGAACAGGCGCTGCGGGTTCGCCCGGGAGAAGCCGCCGTTGCGGTCGGGGGTCCACTGCATGGGCGTGCGCACGCCGTCGCGGTCGCCGAGGTAGATGTTGTCGCCCATCCCGATCTCGTCGCCGTAGTAGAGCACCGGCGTGCCGGGCATCGACAGGACGAGGGACTTCATCAGCTCGATCTTGCGCCGGTCGTTCTCCAGCAGCGGCGCGAGGCGGCGGCGGATGCCGAGGTTGATCCGGGCGCGCCGCTCGGCGGCGTAGAACGACCAGAGGTAGTCACGCTCCTCGGCGGTGACCATTTCCAAGGTCAGCTCGTCGTGGTTCCGCAAGAAAATCGCCCACTGGCAGCCCTCGGGGATCTCCGGGGTCTGGCGCATGATGTCGGTGATCGGGTGCCGGTCCTCCCGGGCGATCGCCATGTACATCCGCGGCATCAGCGGGAAGTGGAACGCCATGTGGCATTCGTCGCCGTCGCCGAAATACTGGGCGGTCTCCTCGGGCCACTGGTTGGCCTCGGCGAGCAGCATCCGGTCCGGGTAGCTGGCGTCGAGCGCGGCGCGGATCGCCTTGATGACGTCGTGCGTCTCGGCGAGGTTCTCGCAGTTCGTGCCGTCGCGCTCGATCAGGTAGGGGATCGCGTCGAGGCGCAGGCCGTCGACGCCCATGTCGAGCCAGTAGCGCATGACCTCGATCACGGCCTCCAGCACGGCCGGGTTGTCGAAGTTCAGGTCCGGCTGGTGGCTGTAGAACCGGTGCCAGAAATACTGCTTGGCGACCGGATCCCAGGTCCAGTTCGAGGCCTCGGTGTCGAGGAAGATGATCCGCGTATCCTTGTACGGCTCGTCGGTGTCCGACCAGACGTAGAACTCGCGCTCCGGCGAGCCGGGGGGCGCCTCGCGGGCGGCCTGGAACCAGGGGTGCTGGTCGCTGGTGTGGTTGATGACGAGCTCGGTGATGACCCGCAGGCCCCGCTCGTGCGCCGCCTCCACGAAGGCCTTGAAGTCGTCCATGGTCCCGTAGGACGGGTTGATGTCCCGGTAGTCGGCGATGTCGTAGCCGTCGTCGCGCAGCGGCGAGGGGTAGAACGGCATCAGCCAGATCGCCGTGACGCCGAGGTCCCGGACGTAGTCGAGGCGCTGGGTCAGGCCCTCGAAGTCCCCGATCCCGTCGTTGTTCGAGTCGAAGAACGACTTGACGTGGATCTGGTAGATGATGGCGTCACGGTACCATTGCGGGTCGCTGCGATCGATCATCGCGTCGCTGCCTCATCGGTCGAATCTGACGGAACCGGCGGGGGGACCGGCCGGGACGCGGGCGGTGGGCCGCCGCGCGGGGTGCAATGGTCGGCGACGGACAAGCCGCCGCCGGTCTCACGTGTCATGGTCGAGTGCCACGGGCGGCCTCAGCCCGCAACCCGCCGCGGCGCCCGGAGGCGCCAGATGACGCAGGACCGCTCCGCCGGGTCGAGGGCGATCCGGTGGGTCTTGCCGCGCAGCTCGAACCGGTAGCCCTGCAGCAGATCCTCGACCTCGACGGCCCCGTCATCGGGCAAGCCGAACAGCCAGAGCGGCACCTCGTAGGTGCATTCCTGGCGGTTCTTCGGATCGAGGTTGACCATGGTGAAGATGCAGTTGTCGCGCTCCGGCGTCGCCTTGGCGTAGGCGATGATCTGATCGTTCCAGGCGCCCGTGAAGGTGACGTTGCGGAAGTCCCAGAGGGCGGGATTCTCGCGCCGGATCCTGTTGAGCTTGACGATGTGCTCGCGGATGTTGCCGGGCCGGTCGTAGTCCCAGGCCTTCAGCTCGTACTTTTCCGAGTTGAGGTACTCCTCCTTGCCCGGGTACGGCGCGGCCTCGCACAGCTCGAAGCCGTTGTAGATGCCGTAGACCGACGAGAGGGTCGCGGCGAGCGTGCCGCGGATGACGAAGCCCGCGCGCCCGCTGGTCTGGAGGAAGTACGGGTTGATGTCGGGCGTGTTGGCGAAGAAATTCGGGCGGTAATACTCGCCCATCTCGCCGGCCAGCTCCAGGGCGTAGTCGGTCAGTTCCTGCTTGGTGTTGCGCCACGTGAAGTAGGTGTAGCTCTGCTGGTAGCCGGCCTTGGCGAGCTTCTTCATCATCTTCGGCCGGGTGAAGGCCTCGGCGAGGAAGATCGCGTCCGGATAGCGGCCGTTGACCTCGCCGATCACCCATTCCCAGAACGGGATCGGCTTGGTGTGCGGGTTGTCGACCCGGAAGATGCGCACGCCCCGGGCGCACCAGCCGAGCAGGATGTCGCGCAATTCGATCCAGAGCGAGGGCAGGGCACCGCCGTAGAAATGGACGTTCGAGATGTCCTCGTACTTCTTCGGCGGGTTCTCGGCGAATTTCAGCGTGCCGTCGGGGCGCCACTCGAACCATTCCGGGTGGTTCTTGATCCAGGGATGGTCGGGCGAGCACTGGATCGCGAAGTCGAGGGCGATCTCCATCCCGTAGGCGTGGCTCGCCGCGACCAGCCGCTCGAAATCCGCGAGCGTGCCGAGGTCCGGGTGCACGGCCTCGTGGCCGCCCTCCTCCGAGCCCACCGCGTAGACCGAGCCGACATCGCCGGGCTCGGCCTTGAGGGTGTTGTTCTTCCCCTTGCGGTTGGTGCGGCCCACGGGATGGATCGGCGTGAAGTAGAGGACGTCGAAGCCGAGCTCGCGGATCTCGGGCAGGCGCCGGATGACGTCGTCGAAGGTGCCGTGGCGATTCACGTCCATCGACTGGGAGCGCGGGAAGATCTCGTACCAGGCGGAGAACCGGGCCGCGAGGCGGTCGGCGATCACCGGCAGGGTCACGGGATACCGGGTGAGGTTCACCCGCTCGGCGTTCCGGCGCACGAGGCGCGACGCGTCGGGCTGGAGGATCCGGTCGAGCTGGGCGGCCGAGCCGGTCTCCTCGGCGGCGAGCGCCGCCACGAGCGCGGCGAGGCGCTCGGCGTCGCGGCCGCCCCGGGTGCGCGCCAGGGAGGCGGCGGTCCCGACCAGCGCCACGCCCTCGATCGTCTCCAGGCGGACGTCGACGCCGGCGGCGCGCTTCTTCAGGGTGTCGCGCACCCAGGACGAGAACGCGTCGCGCCACGCGATCAGGGTGAACTCGTAGCGGGCGTTCCGCTCCAGGGGGAAGTGCCCGGCCCAGCGGTCGTTGTCGACGAAGACCATCGGGTCCTCGCGCCAGGTCTCGCCGCCGGACTTGTCGCTGCCGGCGACCCGCGACAGGATCGCGGCGTCGATGATCTCGTGGCCGTCGGAGAAGATGTCGGCCTCGACCCGCAGGGACTCGCCGACGATCCGCTTCACCGCCGAGCGGCCGCCGTCGAGTTCGGGGCTCACCGCCTCGATCACCACCCGGCCCTCGCCGTCCGGGATCCCGCGGGCGGGAAGCCGGGCGACCTCCTGGGCGTTGGCGGCGAGGATGCGCAGCTCGCCGGGCATCAGGTCGATGGCGCTGCCGGGGTGGAAGGCGATCGGCTCGGCCTCGGGCGTCCGGTCGACGAAGGCGCCGAGCAGGCCGCCGGTGCGGGCGATGAGCGCGCCGGCCTCCACCGGCACCGGCTTGTCGGTCGGGTTGTAGAGCACGATCAGCCCGTGCCGGGCCGAGGCCGGGTGGCCGGTGTCGAAGCGGGCGAGCGCCACGAGATCGCTGTCGGGGGATGAGATCCGGACCTGCGCGCCCTCGACGTTGGCGGCCGGCAGCTCCGCCCGCAGGGCGTTGATCGCCCGGATGGACGCGGAGATGTCGATGCCGGTCTCGTTCTCGCGGTCACGCGGGGTGGTCTCGACCACGTGCAGCGCCCGGCGGTAGCCCCACTCGTAGCCGATCGGCATCAGCACGCCCGCCGAGAAGAAGGCGGCCAGCGCGTAGCGGGTGCGCAGGTGCTGCGCCACGGCCTCGGGGCCGCCGCCGATGTCGGCGGCCAGCCGCTTCATGTCGTGGTTCTCGGGGAAGGCGATGGAGGGGGCGAGCACCCGCAGGCGCTCGTACTGCTCCAGCGCCCAGGGCTTCTTCAGGTCCCACCACGCGAAGGAGTTGAACAGGTAGTCGAAGCCGGCGCCGGCCGTGGCCCGGGCCTCCTCGAAGGTGCAGCCGAGCGTTTCGGCGGCGAACAGGCAGGCAGCGTCGCGCTCTTTGGCCTGCCCGATCAGCACCCGCCACGTCTCCGGCGGCACCTTGTAGGCGGCGTCGCACCGGAAGCCCTTCACGCCGAGCCCCTGGAGATGCGCCACGTAGGCGCCCCAGATCCGGGTCAGCGTGTCCCGGGCGGCCGGCGTGTGATAGTCGAGCTCGGCCAGATCACCCCAGACGGTGCGGATCGACGGGTCGTCCGGGTCGACGGCGGCCGGGTGCATGATCGAGCCGTCGGGCTCCTTCATGAACAGGTCGGGCCGCTCGGTGGCGAGCCGCGCGTCGTCGGCGGTGTGGTTGATCACGAGGTCGGTCATCACCGACAGGCCCAGCGCCTGTGCGGCGGTGCAGAAGCGGCGGATCTGTTCGTCGTCCGGCGTGCCGTCGGGGTCGCGGAAGCGCTCGTCCAGCCGCTCCGGATCGGCCACCGCGTAGAGGCTCTTCGATCCGCCGGTCTGGTGGAACGGGTTGAGGTAGATCCAGTCGAAGCCGAGGGCCGCGATCCGCGGCAATTCGGCGGTCCAGTCCGCGACGCGCCCGACCAGGAGCGGGAACAGGTTGTAGATCCGCGGCCCCTCGGCCCGGGGCGCGAGCGAGGCCGGCAGGACGGCCTCGGCTCCGGACGTCGCGGCGGCTTTGGTCGGTGCGTTCATGCGGCCCCTCGGCTCCCCTTCCCTGTGTCGTAACGCCCGAACCGCGCGGGTGTGCCGCGCGGATCGGCCCGACATGTCTCAGCAGAGTTGCGTGACACGGCTGCGGAGGGAGAGCAGGTCGAAACACCCCGACCGCCGCCATCCCTGCGAGCGCAGCGAAGCAATCCAGAAGCGCCACGCCTGCCGAGGTCGCGTGTCCCTGGATCGCTTCGCTGCGCCCGCGATGACAAAGGGATCACGCGTCCCGCCGCAGCACCGCGTAGGGCAGGTCGCGCAGGAGGGTGCCGAGATCGGCCCCGTCGCCTTCCCCCTGCCCTTCGATCACCCGCCCCGTCGCGAGATCCCGCCAGCGGGTCCCGGCCCCGAGATCGACCCGGGTGCCCGCGAAGGCCTCCCCCGACCAGACCGCCTCCCCGACGAAGCCCGCCACCAGCCGCGGCACCGCCACGAACAGGTCGCCGCCCTCCTGGCCGGGATCGGTCCGCCGGTAGGCGAGCACGTGGTCGGCGCGCGAACCCGTCGCGTCGACCGGCTCGTAGGCGGCGCTCGCATAGAAATCCGGGCGCTCGGCCCGCTCGGCGAGGAGCCGCGTCAGGGTCGCCTGCTTGACCCGCCCGTCCGGCCAGTGCGCCAGAAGCGCCGCCGGTTCGCCGCCCTCTTCCAGCATCCGCTCCAGGGCCGGGTAGTCCACCGGGCGGCGGTTGTCGGGATCGACGAAGGAGAAGTCCCAGATCTCGGTGCCCTGGTAGGTGTCGGGCAGGCCCGGCAGGGTGCATTTCAGGACCGTCCGGCCGAGGCTCGCCAGCATGCCGAGATGGGCGAGCCGCCGGGCGAAGGGCCGGAGCTCCGCCAAGAAATCCGAGCCCGGGGCGATCAGCGCCGTAAACAGCTTCCGGACCGCGCCCTCGTAGACGTCGTCGACGTTGACCCAGCTCGACCGGCGCTTGCCCTCGCGCATGGCCTTCTCGCCATAGGCGATCAGACGATCGCGGAAAGCCTCGATCGCCCCGGGCTCATCCCGCTCCAGCAGCTCCAGGGGCCAGGCGCCCAGGATGGCCTGGAAGAACATCCACTGGTCGTTGGCGTCGGGGGCCGGCTCGCCGTCGATGCGCGCGAGGTGGGGACCGGCCGTCCGCTGCCACAGGTCCCAGGCCTTGGCCCATTCCTCGGGGATCTCCGAGAGGGCGAGCAGCCGCGTGCGGGCATCCTCGCCGCGCTTGGTGTCGTGGGTCGCGGTGGTGATCATGGCGCTCGGCCAGTCGCGGGCGCGGGCGGTCTGGAGGTCGTGGAAGTGCTCGGCGTCGATGCCGTACTCGCCCGGATCGCCGCCGACCTCGTTGAGGCCGAGGAGACAGGCGTAGCGGTAGAACAGCGTGTCCTCCAGGCTCTTGGCCATGACCGGGCCGGTGAGCTGCTGGAACCGGCGGCGGTAGCGCAGGGCAACCCGCGGGTCCGGCCGGCCGGGGCCCGACGTCTCGATCCGCCCGAGCAGGACGTCGGCGGCGAAGTCGTGGACCGAGCGGTCCGGCAGGCTCGACCAGCGCTTGGCCTTGGCGACGGCGCCCTCGATCAGGCGCACGTCCTCGGGCTCGACCTCCCCCTCCTCCAGCTCCGGCGGCAGGTAGCTGCGGTAGGTCGGGAAGCGCGCGATGATCTCGATCAGCGCCCGGCGCAGCGCGTTGACGGTGAAGTCGCGGGTGCGCCGGTCGGCGTCGGCGACCTCCTTCAGGTCGGAGGTCAGCACCTCCAATTCGCTCGCGAAGCTGATCTCCAGGATCTCGGCCTTGGCGGCGCGGAGCTGGAACCCGTAGGGCTCGTCGAAGCCCGTGGCCCAGGTGTAGAGCCGCTCGACCTTCCCGCGCCGGGATTTGTCGACCAGGATCCCGTCGAGCTGGTTGAGCACGTCGTAGCCCGTGGTCCCGGCCACCGGCCAGGGCCGCAGCCGCTCGCCCGGCTCCAGGATCTTCTCGACGACGACGTAGAAGCCCGGTCCGACCGCTGCCTGGAGCGCCCGCGCGTAGCCCAGCGGGTCGGCGAGGCCGTCGATGTGGTCGATGCGCAACCCGTCGATCCGGCCCTCGCGGACGTGCCGGAACACGGTCTCGTGCGAGCGGTGGAAGATGTCGGACAGCTCGACCCGTAGCCCGGCCAGAGAATTCACGTCGAAGAAGCGGCGGTAGTTGATGTCGCTCGACGCCACCCGCCAGTGAGCGAGCCGGTAGGCCTGCGCCTCCAGCAGCCGGTGCAGCGGCCCGAAACTGTCCGGGCGGCCCTTGAAGCCGTTGAGCAGCGCCAGCGTGCTGGCGGTGGCTTCCTGGATCAGCGGCGACACGCCGTAGATCTCGGCGAGCCGGCGCTTCAGGCCCTCGGCCTCCTCGGGAAAGCTCCTTCTGCGGGTCTCGTCGGGGTCGATGGACATCGCCCGCAGCCGCTCGGAGATGGCGAGCAGTTCCGCGGTGGTGTCGTCGTCCACGGCCCCGATGGCGGCGATCACCCGGTTGAGGATCGTCGGATAGCTCAAGGGGCGGATCGGCAGCTGGTGCTCGTAGTGCCAGACGCTGAAGGCGCCCTTGTCGGGGTCGAATTTCAGCTCCAGCGTGCCCTTCTCCAGGGCTTCGCCGTAGCGGTCGCCGAGGAACGGGATCACGAGGTTGCGCCCGGCCCCGAGCCGCTGCCAGTCGATGTCGAAGGCGTCGGCGAACGGCGACAGCGAGCCCCATTCGAGCACCGAGAGCCACCACGGGTTGTCGGCGCCGCCGACGCCCATGTGGTTCGGGACGATGTCGAGCAGCAGCTTCATCCCGTGGGCGTGCAGCGTCTCGGAGAGCCGGATGAAGCCCTCTTCGCCGCCGAGTTCCGGGTTGATCGCGCCGTGGTCGACGATGTCGTAGCCGTGGGTCGAGCCGGGCCGCGCCGTCTGGAGCGGCGAGGCGTAGACGTGGCTGATCCCGAGCCGGCGCAGGTAGGGGACGATCCGGCCCGCATCCGCGAAGGTGAAGTCCTTGTGGAACTGCAGCCGGTAGGTCGACCGCGGCGGCGGCGCGGCGAGGCGCGCGGCGCCCGAGCGCGGGCCGCGCGCTTCGGCCGAGAGGGCGGCCGCGAGCTTCGCCAGGGGGCCGCCGGGGGCGGCGATGTCCACGAGGTCCCGGTCGAGCTTGCGCCGCCAGTTCGGGTAGCCCTCGGTCGAGCCCGGCACGTTGGCCTGGGCGAGTTCCGAGACCACGTCCTCGTACTGGACCGCCGTGAGCATCGCGGGCGCGCGGGCGAGGTAGCGGGCGGCGGCCTCGAAGGGCGCGGCGTCCGGCGGCTCGGCGGCGGGCAGCAGCTGCTCGGCCGCGAGCGCCTCGGCGAGGCGGCGGCGCTCGACGATGCGCTCGCCCCGCTCCGCCTCGGCCCGCTCCTGGTCGTAGAGGCCGAGCGACTGGCGGGTGTCGGTGTCGACCCCGCGCCACCAGCCGACGAAGGTCGGCAGGTCGTGGGTGGTGATGGCGGTGAGCGCGTCGCGCGGATAGGCCGAGGGCGGCTTGAACCGGCCGTCGGCCTCGCGCTCGAAGGCGAGGATCCGGTAGCTCAGCACCCCGGCCCGCATCAGCGCGTCGGAGAAGCCCTCGGGCGCCGTGCCGAGGTCTTCCGCGATGACGAGGCACTTGTTGCGGTGACTCTCCAGCCGCAGCACCGCCAGCATCGGCTCGAACGGCATGGCCACGTAGGCGCCGGCCTGGGCGCCGGCGCCGAGCGGGATCAGGAACAGGCGAGCGAGCTGGAAGGCGTGGTCGATCCGGATCGCGCCGGCGTGGCGCATGTTGGCCTGGACCAGGGCGCGGAAGGCCGCGAGCCCGTCGCGCTCCATCGCCAGCGGGTCGAAGGCCGGTAGGCCCCAGTTCTGGCCCTTGGGCGCCAGCAGGTCCGGCGGCGCGCCGATGGAGACCTTGTCGGCGAAGCGCTCGGGATGGGACCAGATCTCGGATCCGCCCCGGTCGGCGCCGACCGCGAGGTCGCGGTAGAGCCCGACCCGCATGCCGGCACCCAGCGCCGCCGCGGAGGCCTCGGCGAGCTGCCGGTCGGCGAGGTATTGCAGCCACGCGTGGTAGCCGACGAGCTCCGCGTTCTCCGCCGCGAAGGCCCGCACCGCGTCGGTGCCGGCGCGGCGGTAATCCTCCGGCCAGTCGCCCAGCCAGTGCGCCCCCTGCCCGCGGAAATGCTCGGACAGCGCCTCGAACAGGGCGTGCGATTCGAGATCCTCGCCGCCCTCCTGGCGGAAGCGCGCGAAGCCCGCATCGGTGCCGGCCCGGGCCGGCGACTCGGCCCAGAGGGCCCGGAGCACCGGGTCGAGCACGTCGTGGACGCCCTGGTGGTCGACGAGGGCCGCCTCCCGCAGCGCCGTGATCGCGTCCGCGCGCTCGGCGAGCAGCGCCTCGGCCCGGGAGCCCGCGAGCCCCGGCAGGCTGCGCGGCGCGATGAACAGGGTCTCCAGGAACAGGCGCGAGGACGGCGAGTAGGGCGAGATCTTGGTCCGGTCGGAGCCGAACAGGGCGTGGACCGGGCTCAGCCCCAAAAAGGCCGCCCCGCGCAGGGCGGCCTCGCGGGCGGCCTCGCCGGCATCCGCGTAGGTGCCGATGCCGATATTGGTGGCCGAGCGCAGGCCGTAGAGCTGGGCGGCGAGCCCCCAGTCGGAGGCCCCCTCCTCCGTGTAGGGGCGCGGGCGCCAGCAGCGCTGCGGCGCGGCGATCACCCAGGCCTCGGTGCGGGTCTGCCCGGCCTGCACGGTGAGGCGGTGATAGCCCGGCGTCAGGGGCGGCAGCTCGAAGCCCGGCTCCGCCCCTTGCGGGTTCGCCCGCCCCTCGCGGGCGGTGCCGCGCTCGTCCACGAGGCGCCAGACCAGGGTATGGGGCGCACCGTCCTGCAGGCGCACCGGCACCCGGGCGGCCCGGCGGGCCTCCACGGGCAGGAGCGGCGGGATCAGGCCGCGGCGCAGGTGCTCGACTTGCGCCAGGCTCCCGGCGATCGCCGCCTCGTCCTCCACCGCGAATCCGAGGGCCGCCAGCAGGCCGCGCCGCACCTCCGGCGGCGTCTCGACAGGCTTGCCGAAGGCGTCCGTGTAGCCGGATGCGACGCCGACGAGATCGGCGAGTCTTTCGAGAAGGCTCACGCGCGGGGCTCCGTCAGGAACACGCCGGTCCAGGAGGGCAGATCGCGTCCGGCCCCGTCCGGGGCGTTGGTCCAGACCACACGGGCGCCGCCCGGATCCAGCGCGAAGGCCGCAGCGCCGACATTGGCGACGAAGCGCAGGGTACCGGTGCCGAAGCGCCACGTGCAGTCGACCACGTCCGCCCGCGGCATCGTGGCGGCGGCGCCGTCGTAGCCGGACTTCGCCAGGGGCACGACCACATCGCGGCGCAGCCCCAGGAGCCGCGTCGTCTCGGCAAGCACCTCCCGGTGGGGCGAGCGCTCCCGCTCGGACCAGTCGAGCTTCGAGGCCTCGAAGGTCTCGCGCTCGGTGGGGTCGGGGATCTTCGAGGTGTCATCCGCGAAGGCGGCAAAACTCTTGAACTCCCGGCGGCGGCCGTCGCGCACCGCCTTGTTCAGGTCCTCGTCCGGCGCGAAGTCGACGAAGAACAGGAACGGCGCCGAGGCCGACCATTCCTCGCCCATCCAGAGCATCGGAATCTGCGGCGCCAGCAGGAACCCGGCCCGGGCGAGGTCGAGCTTCTTGGGATCGGCCAGATGGTTGAGCCGCTCGCCGAGCGCCCGGTTGCCGACCTGATCGTGGTTCTGGAGGAAGGTCACGAAGGCGGAAGGCGGCAGGTGCCCGGAGGGTTCGCCGCGGGGATGGTTGCCGAGGGTCGAGAACGGTTCGCCCTGATACGCAAAGCCCTCCGCGAGGCAGCGGGCGAGGTGGGCGACCGGTTTGTCGGCAAAGCTTTTATAGTAGCCGGCGTCCTCGCCCGTCAGCAGGACGTGCCAGCAATGGTGCAGGTCGTCGGCCCACTGCGCGTCGTGCATCTTCGGGCGCCCGGCGGCGTCCCGCTCCAGCCAGCGGGCCTGGTTGGCCTCGTTCTCCAGCATCAGGTGGATCTGCCGGTCGGGGAAGGTTCTCCGGATCGTCTCGCCGAGTTCGGCCAGGAAGTGGCGGGGCGAATCGTCGAGGATCGCGTGGACGGCGTCGAAGCGTAGGCCGTCGAAGCGGTACTCCTCCAGCCAGTACAGGGCGTTCTGGATGAAGTACTGGCGCACCGTGGCGCCGCTCTCCTTGCCGTCGAAGTTGATGCCCGCGCCCCAGGGCGTCTGGTGGCGCTCGGTGAAGAAGGTCTTGGCGTAGGCGTGGAGGTAGTTCCCGGCCGGGCCGAAATGGTTGTAGACCGCGTCGAGGTAGACCATCAGCCCGAGCCCGTGGGCGGCGTCGATCAGGCGCTTGAGGTCGTCCGGGCGGCCGTAGGCGCCGTCGGGGGCGTAGGGTTGGACGCCGTCATAGCCCCAGTTGCGCGAGCCCTTGAAGTCGGCGAGCGGCAGCAATTCGATGGCGGTGACGCCCAGCGCCTTGAGGTCGGGCAGGCGGCCCTGCAGACCGGCATAGGTGCCCTCCGGCGTCGCCGTGCCGACATGGCACTCGTAGATCACCGCCTCCTCGAAGGGCCGCCCGGCCCAGGCCTCGTCGGACCATTCGAAGGCGCGCGGGTCGATCACCTCGCTCAAGCCCGAGACGTCGTCGGGCTGGAAGCGGGAGGCGGGATCGGGGGCGATCAGGTCGCCGTCGATGCGGAAGCCGTAGCGGGCGCCGGGCTTCACGCCGGGCAGGGCGGTGCGCCGCCAGCCGCCGCCGGATTCGGGCAGCGGGTGGTCGACACCGTCGACGACGAGGTCCACGTTCTGGGCGGTGGGCGCCCAGAGGGCGAAGCGGACGCCGCCCTCGACCATCTCGGCCCCGAATTCCATGCTGTGGGCGCGCCGCATCGGGCCACCGTCCTCGTCGTTGGCCGCGCGGAGCGCAAGCGCGGCAGGCTCATCTGTCGTGGGAGAAGGCCCCGGGGTCGATCCGGTTCCCGCAGTGCAGCTATGGCGGATGCGGTGTGTGGCAATGGGGGATGGCGCGCGCGCGTCACCCTCCCCCGCGGAGGGGGGCGGGAGAGCCCGTGGGGCGGTCACCGATCTCATCCTCGAACGGTTTTGCCCCTGTCACCCCGGCACCCACCCGCCCCGGCTCCCGTTCTCCGTCCCGGCCGCCGTCAGCACCAGGACCGTGCGGCCGGGCAGCGGCACCGCGGCTCCCGCTTCGTAGGATGCGGCGTCCGGCGGAAGCGCGCCCTCCGGCGCGCCGGTGTCGAAGACCGGCCTCCACGGTCCGCCCACCACCGGGACGAGGCGGAACGTGACGGCCCCCTCTCCGGCGTTGAACAGCATCAGCAGGCGGTCGCCCGGCCCGCCGTCGTTGCCGATCTGCATGCCGAAGACCTGGAGCCCGTCATCGGACCAGTGGCGCACCTCCATCTCGGTGCCCTCGGGTGCCAGCCAGTGCACGTCGCGCAGGGGCTCGTCCGGATCGATCAGCGCGCCGGTGAAGAAGCGCCGCCGGCACAGGGCCGGCTGGGCGTGGCGCAGGGCCAGCAGGTTGGCCACGAACCCCGTGAGCGCGGGGTCGGGATCGACGCTCCAGTCCATCCAGCTCGTCGGATTGTCCTGGGCGTAGGCGTTGTTGTTGCCGCCCTGGCTGCGGGAGCGCTCGTCGCCCATCAGCAGCATCGGCACGCCCTGGGCCAGAATCACGGTGGCCAGCATGTTGCGCTTCTGCCGGGCACGGACCGCCAGGATGGCCGCATCGTCGGTGTCGCCCTCGACGCCGTAGTTGCGGCTGACGTTGTGGTTATGGCCGTCGCGGTTGTCCTCGCCGTTGGCCGCGTTGTGCTTTTCCTCGTACGCCACCGTGTCGGCGAGCGTGTAGCCGTCGTGGCTCGCGATGAAGTTGACGCTGGCCAGCGGCGAGCGCCCGGAGGGCGCGAACACCTCCCGCGAGCCGGTCAGCCCCTGCGTGACCTTGGCGAGCGTGCCGGAATCGCCCTTCCAGAAGCCGCGCGTCGCGTCGCGGAACTTGTCGTTCCACTCGCTCCAGCCGCGGGGATAGCCGCCGAGCTGGTAGCCCCCCTCCCCGATGTCCCAGGGCTCGGCCACCATCTTGACCCGGGCCAGCACCGGGTCCTGCGCCACCGCCTGGAAGAACGCCGCCCGCGCGCTGAAGGCCAGCGGCGCGCGCCCGAGGCTGGAGGCGAGGTCGAAGCGGAAGCCGGCGATCCCGTAGGCGGTCACCCAGTGGCGCAGGGAATCCAGCACCAGCTGCATCACCCGCGGGTGGCTCACGTCGAAGGTGTTGCCGCAGCCGGTGCAGTCGATGGTGCGGCGCGGGTCGGCGGTGTCGAGCTTGTAGTAGCTGGCGTTGTCGATGCCGCGGAACGACAGGGTCGGGCCGGTATGGTCGCCCTCGGCGGTGTGGTTGTAGACCACGTCGAGCCAGGTCTCGATTCCGGCGGCGTTCAGCTCCCGGATCGCCGCCTTAAGGCTGCCGAGGCCCCCCTCCCCCAGGTAGCGCGGGTCCGGGGCGAAGTAGCCGACGGGTTGATACCCCCAGAAGTTGACGAGGCCCCGCTCCACCAGGAAGCGGTCATCCGCGAAGGCCTGGATCGGCAGGAGTTCCAGGGCGGTCACGCCGAGCTTCACGAGGTGGTCGATGATCGCCGGGTGGGCGAGCGCCGCGTAGGTGCCGCGCTCCGCCTCGGGGATGTCGGGATGGGTGCGGGTCAGCGCCTTGACGTGGGCCTCGTACACCACCGTCTCGGCGAGCGGCCGGCGCACCGGCGTGAGGGCGAGGTCGGGCACCTCGGGGGCGGTGACCACGCATTTCGGCATGTAGACCGCGCTGTCGCGCCGGTCGATCCGGTCCTCCCGCCGGCTCTCGCCGCCCCGCCGGTGCCCGTAGAGCGCGTCGTGCCAGCGGATCCGGCCGCGGATCTCCCGGGCGTAGGGATCGAGCACCAGCTTCGAGGGGTTGAAGCGGTGCCCGGCGGCCGGGTCCCAGGGCCCGTGCACCCGGTAGCCGTAGAGCTGCCCCGGCAGGACCCCGCGCAGATAGCCGTGCCAGACGTCGTCGGTCCGGCACGGCAGCCGGACCGTGCGGGTCTCGTGCCGCTCGCCCGGCTCGAACAGGCAGATGTCGACCGCGGTGGCGTGCTCGGAGAACAGGGCGAAGTTGACGCCGCGCCCGTCGAAATGCGCGCCGAGCGGCGCCGGCACCCCGTCGTCGACGGCGATCATGCGGGGCGTCCGGTCTCGAAGGGGGGCGCGGATGGGGAGGCGCGGGAGGTCAGCGGACGGAGCCGGCTATTCGGCCGCCGCCGCCGTCGTGGTCGGGGGCTCACGCTCGACCGTGCGGAAATTCTCCAGCTCCGCCAGGAAGTTGCGCGCCCACCAGTCGACGTCCTCGCGGGTCATGCGCTCGACCATCGGCTTCCAGCGCGCCAGCCGCTCCGCCTTCGGCATGTAGAGCGCGGCCCGGATCGCCTCCGCCACCTCGAACTTGTCGTAGGGGTTGATCAGCAGCGCCTCGGGCAGCTGCCGGGCGGCGCCGGCGAATTTCGACAGGACCAGCACGCCCGGATCGTCCTCAGCCTGCGCGACCACGTATTCCTTGGCGACGAGGTTCATGCCGTCGCGCATCGGCGTGACGAGCCCGACCCGGGCCGCCCGGTACAGGCCGGCGAGCACGGGGCGCGGATAAGCCTTGGTGATGTACTGGATCGGCGTCCAAGCGGGGTCGCCGAGCGACCCGTTGATCTCGCCGACCTTCTCGTTCACCTCGCGGGCGAGTTGCTCATATTCCGGAACCTCGCTGCGGGATTTGGGCGTGATCTGGATGTAGGTGACGTTGCCGCGCTGGTCTGGGTTCGAGGCGAAGAAGCTCTCCACCGCCTCCATCCGCTCGGGCACGCCCTTCGAGTAGTCGAGCCGGTCGACGCCGATCAGCAGCTTGCGGGTGCGCAGGCCCGCCATGGTCTCGCGCACGACCTTGTTGGCGTTGGCCTTCTCGGCGGCCTCCTTGAAGCCCGCCACGTCGATGCCGATCGGGAAGGCGCGGATCCGGGTGCGGCGGCCGTCGACCATCAGCGAGCCGCCGCCCAGCGGGATCGCCCGCTGGGTATCGACGAGGTTGCGCTGCAGGTTCTGGACGTCGGCCTCGGTCTGCAGGCCGATCAGGTCGTAGTCGACGATGGCGCGCAGCAGTTCGGTGCTGGCCGGCAGCGAGTTGAACACGTCGGCGGCGGGCCAGGGGATGTGGTGGAAGTAGCCGATCGGGTTGTCGAGCCCGAGGCCGCGCAGCTCGGCCGCCAGCGGCAGCAGGTGATAGTCGTGAACCCAGATGATGTCGTCGGGCTCCACCAGCTTGGCGAGGGCGCGGGCGAAGGTCCGGTTCACGCGGCTGTAGCCGGCATAGTCCGAGCGCGAGAACGCGCCGAGACCGAGCCGGTAATGCATGATCGGCCACAGGGCCCGATTCGCGAAGCCGGCGTAGTACTCCAGGTGGTCCTGCGGCGAGAGGTCGACGACGGCGTACTGGACCCGGCCCCGGTCGATCAGCGTCGGCTCCTCGGAGGGCTCCTCCGTGATCGTGCCGCTCCAGCCGAACCACAATCCCTCGTAGGCCGTGAAGGCCTCCTTGACCGCGACGGCCAGGCCGCCCGCCGCCACCGCCTTGCCGCCCTCTTCCGGGACGGCGACGCGGTTCGATACGATCACAAGGCGTGCCACGCGGGTCGGCTCCGGATCAGGGGCGCGGGTCGAGTCGGGATCTCGCCGCGCCTGCATCGGGACATCAACTATATGTCAGAACGCGCGGGGGTCCTGCGCGATCCTTTGTTGTTTCTTAGGGCAACCCGAGTGGGCAGCCCAAGTTGGGGCAACCCAAGCGTGAAGCCGGGCGCGGGTCAAGTCGAGGCGGCGCCCTGCCAGGACAGGGCGATCGCTCCGTTCCCGCGCTGCGTCACGCGCCCCGGCCGCCGGAGGGTACTGGCCGGCGATTTCGGGCGCGTTGTGCAAGCGTGGCGGTTCTGCCAGACAGTGTCTGAACGCAGACTGAGCGTCGCATGAGCGCCGCCTGAGCGCCGCGCCGAGGTGGAGCCGGGTGCAGGCATCCGAGAAAGAAACCCAGGCAGCGCGCAGCCCGCGCCGGCAGCGCAAACGGTGCCGGAACCGGTGAGTGCCCAATCGGTTACTCAGCCATCGCGGGGGCCGCGGTCGCCGCAAGCGGCGCCCACCCTGCGTCGCGAGGAGTGTTTTCGACATGGCCGGCAACGAGTTCCCGCAGGACGCACCCAAGGACCCGCTCGCGGATCCGCTCCACGAGACCTCGCATCAGGCGTCGCACGGGGCCGCGGACGAGCGCGCCCAGTGGCGCGCCCTGCAGGGCGATGTCGAGGGGCTGGCCGATGTGGCGGCCGAGCGCGGGCGGGGGCTCATCGACGCGGCGCGCCTGCAGGCGCAGAGCTATGTCGAGCAGCGCAAGAGCGACGCGGCGCAGTCGGTCCACGACCTCGCCCAGACGATCCGCAATTCCGGCCGCGACCTCGGCGACAAGCCGAACGTGCGCGCCTTCTTCGACAGCGCCGCCGACGGCCTGGAGCAGCTCGGCACCTCGATCGAGCGACGCAGCCTCGGCGACTTCTACAGCGAGGCCGAGTCCTTCGCGCGCCGCGCGCCGGTGGCGGTGGCGGTGGGCACCTTCGTGGCCGGCCTGATCGCCGCCCGCTTCATCAAGTCGTCGAGCTTGCCGCCCGAGGCGCCGGACGGCGACGCCCGCGACAGCTTCCGGGCCTGACGCCATGGCCCAGGGTCCTGATCCCCGCCAGGCGGGCGCCGCCAACGGCGCCTCCAGCATCCAGAGCCTGATCGGCGACGCTCTCCGGGAGACCAACGAGCTCGCCCGCAAGGAGATCGCGCTGTTCCGGGCCGAGATGGCCGGCAACCTCCGCCAGCTCATCGTCGGGCTCGCCTGCATGGTCGGCTCGGCGGTGTTCGCCGTGGTCGCCCTGCTGGTCCTGATCGGTGCCTTCGTGAAGTGGCTCGCCACGATCGTCGGCTCCGAGTGGCTCTCGGCCCTGATCGTCGGCGGCGTGCTGCTGGTCCTCGCCCTCGGGATGGCCCTGTGGGCGCGCAGCGTCCTCTCCCTCTCCACCCTGGCCCCGACGCGCACCACGCGCCAGGTCCGCCAGGATGCCCAGGCCCTGTCGGAGCGCGTGTCCGGATGAGTACGATGAACGACCTCGAGAAGGAGATCGAGGAGAGCCGCGCCCGGCTCGACGACACGATCGACCGCATCCAGGGCCGGCTCTCGGTGCCGAACCTCGTGGACGAGATGCTGGGCAATGCCCGGCGGGTGCCGGCCCTGAATACAACCTACGACAGCGCCCTGGAGGCGGTGCGCCGCAATCCCGTGCCGGTGCTGCTGATCGCGGCGGGCGTCGGACTGCTGTTCAACCGGATGGCGAAGGACGCCCAGCGTCGGCGCACCGAGGTCTCGGCCGCGCGCGTGCCCACCCTGAACACCGGCGCGGCCCGCGGCTACGACCCCGATCTTCCGACGGTTCGCCCGGTCCGCGATCCGCTGGACAAGGCCGAGATCTGACGTCCGGGCGAGGCCGGGACGAAACTTTCACGCGCCCGGCCTGGAGCCGGGCAGACCGGCGCCGAAGGCGGGCCGCCGGGACCGACATCCGAGGACAGCGTCATGACCGACAAGCCCGGCAGCTCTACCCCTTCCAGCACCCCCGAGAAGCTCGCCGCCGAGGCGGGGATGCCGCACGGCGCCGGCGACCGGAGCCTGCGGCCGGATCCGGCTGGCCTCGGCGATCCAGGCGCGCCCGGCACGGCCGCGGGCGACTTCACCCTTCGGCCCGATCCGCGCGGCCTGCACGACCCGCTCCGGCCCGGCGCGGCGACGGGCTCGCACGATGCACCGCATGATGCCGCTTCTGCCGCGAAGGACGGCGTCCGGGCGGCGGGCGACCGCGCCGCCGACCTCGCCGGGCAGGCGCGCCGGACCGTGTCGGACCTCGCCGACGACATCAACGACCGCCTCGGCGGCGCGGCCGACCAGGCGCGCGACCGCGCCTCCGCGGCCTACGACGACGCCCGCGAGCGGGCGGGCGCCCTGCATCGCCGCAACATGCGGGCGCTCGACGACCTGACGAGCCAGGGCATCGACGGGCTGCACCGCGGCCGTACCGCCGTCGAGCGCTTCGTGGACGACAACCCGCTCCTCGTCGGCGTGGTCGGCGTGGCCGCGGGCCTGCTCCTCGGGGCGCTGCTGCCGCGCACCCGCCAGGAGGACCGCAGCATCGGCCCCTGGGCCGACGAGGTCCGCGATCAGGGCCTGCGCTACGCCCGCGAGGTGACCAATATCGGCCGTGAGTTCGTCCAGACCGCCCTGGATCCGGACAACCTCAATGCCGCCGCCCGCAAGGTGGTGGATCCGGACGGCCACAAGCCGCCAGAGGGGGAGCGGACGCAGCATAATCTCTGATCCGGATTTCGGTTCAGGCGCGTCACGCCCACACCGTCATCACGAGCGGAGCGAAGTGACCCAGGGTCGCGCCACGTCCGGAAGCGTGGCGCCGCGCTGGATCGCTTCGCGCCGCTCGCAAGGACGGTGCGGCTTCGATCCCCGGTTCGGTACCCTTTTACCGATGGACCGACCGGGAACCTGAATCAGTCCCGGTACAGCCCCGCATGCGCCTCCCGGAGCAGGTTCTTCTGAACCTTGCCCATGGTGTTGCGCGGCAGCTCGTCCACGAACAGGACGCGCTTGGGGCATTTGAACCGCGCCAGACGTCCCTCCAGGGCGGCCTGCACGCCGGCCTCGTCGGGGCAGCCCGGCCCGCCCACCACCACGGCGGTGACCGCCTCGCCGAAATCCGGGTGCGCCAGCCCGATCACGGCGGATTCGACCACGCCCGGCAACGCGTCGATCTCGGTCTCGACTTCCTTTGGGTAGACGTTGAAGCCACCCGAGATGATCAGGTCCTTGCCCCGCCCGACGATGTGGACGTAGCCCCGGGCATCGACCTTGCCGAGGTCGCCGGTGATGAAGAACCCGTCCGCGCGGAACTCGGCCGCGGTCTTCTCGGCCATCCGCCAGTAGCCCTGGAACACGTTCGGGCCCTTCACCTCGATCATGCCGACCGCATCGGGCCCGAGCATCGCGCCCCCCTCCGGATCGACCACCCGCAGCGACACCCCCGGCAGCGGGAAGCCCACCGTGCCGGCGACCCGGTCGCCGTCGTAGGGGTTCGAGGTGCTCATGTTGGTCTCGGTCATGCCGTAGCGCTCGAGGATGGCGTGACCGGTGCGGGCCTGCCATTCGCGATGCGTCTCGGCGAGCAGCGGCGCCGAGCCCGACACGAACAGGCGCATGCCTCGGGCCGCCTCCGGCGTGAGGCCCGGCTCCTTGAGCAGGCGGGTGTAGAAGGTCGGCACACCCATCATCACGGTCGCCCGGGGCATCAGGCTCAGGATCAGCTTCGGATCGAGCCTGGGCAGGAACAGCATGGAGCCGCCGCTCGCCAGCACCGTGTTGGTCGCCACGAACAGGCCGTGGGTGTGGAACACCGGCAGGGCGTGGATCAGCACGTCGTCGGCGGTGAAGCGCCAATACTCCACCAGCGTCCGGGCGTTCGATGCGAGGTTGTCGTGGGTCAGCATGGCGCCCTTGGAGCGCCCGGTCGTGCCCGACGTGTAGAGGATCGCCGCGAGATCCTCCGGACCCCGGGGGACATCGGCGAAGGCGGCGCCCGCCTCCCCGACCCGGTCCGCCGCCCGGTTTGCGGCTTCCGCGGCGCTGCCGCCGCCCGACCCGTCGAGGGTCCAGATCTGGCGGACCTTCGCGGCGACCTCCGCCAGCGCGTCGCGCCGGCCCGGATCGCAGACGAACACGGTGGGCTCCGCGTCGCCCAGGAAGTAGCCGATCTCCGCCGGGGTGTAGGCGGTGTTGAGCGGCAGGAACACGGCGCCGGCCCGGACCGCGCCGAGATACAGGAAGATGACCTCGGGGCTCTTCTCGACCTGCACGGCCACCCGGTCGCCCGGCTGGACGCCCGCCGCCTGCAGGGCCGCCGCGTAGGCGCCGGAGCGGGCGATCAGGTCCGCGTAAGCGTAGCGGCGCCCGTCGGGCGTCTCGATCACGGTCTTGGCGGGATCGCGGACGCCGTCACGGATCAGGGAGAAGAGGTGGTTCGTCATCGTGAGCTTGAGCTATCACGGGCTGTGTGTCCCGCGCACCCATAGCCGCCCGAATACCCTCTCGGCGAGCCCTTTCAGGCGGCCAGCCGCTGCCGCGAGGACAGGAAGGCGCCTTCGGGCGCGCGTTCTGGTGCGAACAGCCCGAGTCCGGTGGGCGCGGGCATCCCGACATAGATCGCCTCGACCCCGCCCCGGCTATAGGCCTCGTGCCAGAAGCCGGAGCCCTTGGAATCCCGGGAGAAATCCCGCCACCATGTGCGGTGCGGCTCTGAGCGGGTGAAGTGTTCGAGGCTCTCGAGGTCCCGCCAGTACTGTCGCAGGCCGACATGGCTCAGCCCGAAGAACAGGTTCTCGTGCGCGAGCAGCCCGTCCGGCCGGCTCTGCACCGAGGCGGCGATGCCGCGCCCGAGCCCCATCAGGGCGAGCAGGCCGCGCCAGCGCGTCACGCGGAAGCCGAGATAGACGACGACGAGGTCGGGATAGGCGGACAGGTCCACCGAGCGGCGGGCGGGGGCGGCTTGCCGGGTGGCATGCCGGATGGATTGCCGAGACGATGGCTGAGTGGCTTGCACGGCGCGGCCTCCTGCGCTTTGCTTACGGTGTAAACTTGGCGCGTGATGCTTACGGTGTCAACATTGGATCCGGAGAAAAGCTATCATCACGGTGACCTGCGCGCGGCCCTGGTCGCGGCGGCCCTGGACCTGCTCGAGGCGGGTGGCGAGGCGGCGCTCTCGTTGCGGGCGGCGGCGCGCGCCTGCGGGGTGTCGGCGATGGCGCCCTACCGGCATTTTCCCGGCAAAGACGATCTCCTCGAAGCGGTGGCCGCCCGGGGGTTCGAGGATCTCGCCGCGGAGCTGGAGACGGCCGATAGCGCCGCGTCGGGCAGCGAGGCCCTGGCCGCGCAGGGGGCGGCCTACGTGGCCTTCGCCCGACGACGCCCGGCCCTGTTCCGGCTGATGTTCATGCGACCTTGTCGGAAGCCGGGCGCGTCGCGGGCCTACGGAATCCTGGAGCGACGGGCAGCCGCCCTCGCCGGCCCGGGCATGCCCGCCGCCGACCTGACGCTCGCTGCGTGGTCGCTGGTGCACGGGCTCGCAGCGCTGATCCTCGACGGCCGGGTGCCCCTGGAAGGCGAGGCCGCGGAGGCCGCCGCCCGGCGCATCACCCTGGCCTTCGCCACCCGGTTGAACGCGAAGCTCTCATGATCCAGCCATGAACCGTCTCTGCGCGCAGCGAGGCGATCCGGCCGGTGCCGCGCTCACCGAGGTCGCGCGCACCCGGCTTGCTTCGCTGCGCTCGCAAGGACGGGGTTCCGGTCCTACGCCTCGGCGAGCACCACGGCCCGGGGCGGCGGCAGCTTGGCGCGCAGCTCCCGGGTCACCGCTGGGGCCGCCACCACGGTTCCGAGATTAGCGTAGGTCTCGTGATTCCGCTCGATGGCGGCGAGGTCGTACAGGTAGTTGACCATCAGGCCGTGGGACTGCGCCAGCCCTTTCTTCGAGGTGTCGCCCAGGAAGTTGATCCGGTCGAGGCGCGCGCCGTTGCCGAGGTGGAACCGGGCCACCGGGTCGAGGGGGCGCCCGCGCTCGTTCTTGGCGCGCAGGAAGTAGGCGGCCGCCGCCGGGATCAGCGCCCGCCGCACGGTCTCGGCGCGGGCCTTGTCGGCGGCCCAGTCCGGATCGTCCAGTGCCCGCAGGGTCTCGACATCCTCGGGCAGGAGGCCCTGCGGGCTGTCAGCCCGTCGCTCCCGAGCGAGCCACGCGGCGAAGCCCGGCACCGGCGAGAGCGTCACGAAGGTCTTGAGCGTTGGAATCTCGCGGGTGAGATCCTCGACCACCTGCTTGATCAGGAAGTTGCCGAAGGTGACGCCGGCGAGCCCCTTCTGGCAGTTCGAGATCGAGTAGAAGATCGCCGTGGTGGCCGCCTGCGGCTGCAGGGGCTTGCGCGCCTGTGACAGGATCGGGGCGATCGCCGGCGCGATCTGGTCGGTGAGCGCCACCTCCACGAAGATCAGCGGCTCGTCGGCGAGCGCCGGGTGGAAGAACGCGAAGCAGCGCCGGTCCGGCGGCTCGATCCGGGCGCGCAGGTCGTCCCAGTCGGCGATGGCGTGCACCGCCTCGTAGCGGATGATCTTTTCCAGGATGTGGGCCGGCGTGGTCCAGTCGATGTGGCGCAGCACCAGGAAGCCGCGGTTGAACCACGAGGCGAACAGGTGCTCGAAGTCGCAGTCGAGGCTGTCGACCGCGTCGAGCAGGGCGGGCTCGGCCGGGTCGCCGCCCCGGAGCGTCCGCCGCAGGTCGAGCAGGTCCTCGCGCATCCGCACGAGGCTGAGCGTGCCGCCGCGGGCGAGGTTGAGGCGCCGGATCAACTCCTGGCTGCGCGGCTCGGCGGCCTCGTGCAGGCTGCCCAAGCGGGCGCGGGACGGATCGGCGCGGTAGGCGGCGATCGCCTCGTCGACGGCGGCATGGTCGGCGTCGAAGTCGAGGGCGATGGCCCGCAGGAAGGCGTGGCGCTCCGCTTGGCCGAAGCTGGCGTAGCGGTCGAGGATCAGGCGGGCCAGCGCCACGCCGGAGGCCTCGCCGCGCCGGGAGATCAGGTCCTCGCACAGCTTGACGAGGTCTCCGGCGCTCGCCCGGGACGCGATATCGCCGCGGGCGATCCCGATCAGGTCGCGGCCGCGCTCGCTAATGGTCTGAAGCAGGTCGCCGAAGAAGGAGATCGCCGCCATGACCTTCGCACTGACCCCGCCGGACCGGACTTGGCGCGCTTCCGGGCCCCCGACGCCGGCTCGTCGGTCGGGCGCGCGCAGGGCCGGGAGCCATCGTTCCCGCCGCGGGGATGGATCTCGCTCCCGATCCTGCCGTCACTCTACGGCGGCGCGGCCGCTGCGACCAGAGCTTGGCCGGTCCCGGATGACGGCTCCCAGCCTGCGGTCGTGGCGCGAAGGTTGTGTGACGGCCGGCTCCGGGTCGGACCAGCGTCGGGTCAGAGCCGCTCGGCCACGGTGGCGAGATCGGCCCGCTCCCGCCAGTCGCCGACGCCGTGCTGGCGGGCGAAGCGGAGCTCGGCCGCACGGCGGGCGCGTCCGGAATCCCGGGCCCGGGTGATCTCGACGGACCCGACCGTGAAAGGAACCCCGAGGATCTCCTTGGCGAAGTCGACGCGGTAGTTCGGCATCCCGTACTCCCTGCTGTGGCGGTTCCGGACGTGTCCGCACGGAACGAAACCGCCCTCTCGTTCGTAATCCGGTGCGGAAGCCTACCGGCCTTGAGGTCCGGATTCTGTGCCTTACGGCACCCGCGCGTGCACCACGCGTGTGCCGGCGGCGCGGACATTGTCGATTGCATATGGTGCGCTGCCGGCTCCGGTGAAGGGCCTGCGGCGTGATGGCGGGTGCCGGCAGGGATGCAGCGCCGCCGCTTGCCGTGCGGCGCGCTCTCCCCGTATCGCTCCGGCCGGATCTTCACCCCGCACCCACGGACCCGACCATGGCCCTCCCGCGGCGGCGCGTCTGCCTGCCCCCGACCCAGCCGTGACCGCCAGCCTCGACGCGAAGGCCAGACTCGGCCTGACGCTGATCGCCGGCGGGGCCGTGGCCAACATCTACTACAACCAGCCCCTGCTCGGCCTGATCGTCGCCGAGTTCGGCGACCGCGCCGCCCTGTGGGTGCCGACCACGGCGCTGGTCGGCTACGGGCTCGGCATCGTCGGACTCGTGCCGCTCGGCGACGCGCTGCCGCGCCGCGCCCTGATCGTGGGGCAGTGCCTCGGCCTCGCCCTGGCCTTGCTCGCCGTGGGCCTCGCCCCGAACCTCGCGAGCCTCGCGCTGGCCCATCTGGTGGTCGGCGTGCTGTCGTGCGCGGCGCAGCAGGCGGTGCCGTTCGCGGCCGAGCTCGCACCCGACGCGAGCCGCGGGCGGATCGTCGGTCAGGTCATGACCGGGCTCCTGACCGGCATCCTGCTCGCCCGGACGGCGAGCGGGTTCCTGGGCGCCCATCTCGGCTGGCGGCCGGTCTTCCTCGTCGCGTCCGTCCTGGCGCTCGCCATGGCGGGCATCGCGCGGGCCACCCTGCCGCACACGGTGCAAACGCATCCCCTGCGCTACCGCGCCCTGATGCTGTCGATCCTGCATCTCGCGCGCACGCAGCCGGTCCTGCGCACGGCGAGCCTGTCGCAGGCGCTGCTGTTCGCGGGCTTCAACGCCTTCTGGGCGACGCTGGCGCTGCTGGTGGAGGGTCCGCCCTTCGGGCTCTCCGCCGCCGGGGCGGGCCTGTTCGGGGTGATCGGCGTCTGCGGCGCCTTCGTGGCCCCCATCTCGGGCCGCTTCACCGACCGGCGGGGGGCCAAGCCCGTCGTGCTCGGCGGCAGCCTGATGGTCGCCCTGTCGTTCGGGATCCTGTGGGCCGGGGGCACGTGGTCGCTCGTCGCGGTGGCGCTCGGGGTGCTGCTCATCGACATCGGCATGAACGGCGCGCTCATCGCCAACCAGACCCGGGCCTACGCGCTGGTTCCGGGGGCGCGGGGCCGCATCAACACCGTGCTGTTCACGACCCTGTTCGTGTTCGGGGCACTCGGCGCCTATGCCGGCTCGCAGGCCTTCCTGCTGGTCGGCTGGCCGGGCGTCTGCGCGGTGGGGCTCGCCTTCTCGGCGCTGGCCGTGATCGTGGCGGCCCGCGACCCGCATCCGCCGGGTGTGCGGTCTACCTGAGAACCCGAGACAGCCGGCACCACGCCGCCTTCCCCGCCGGCAGGCCGAAGCGCAGACGCTCCGGGCGCTCCGCGAAGCGGCGCACCGCGATCCCCGCCGCCGCGAGCCGCCGGTAGAGATCCGGCCCATCCGAAAAATCGGCGGTCCGGAACAGGCTGGTGCCGCCGACGATCCGGCCGCCGCCCCGCACGATCATCCGGTCGAGGCGGCCCGCGTCCGCCGCCCGGGCGCGGGCCGCCTCCGCGCGCCAGCCCGCATCCGACAGGGCCGCGCACCCGATCGCCAGGGCCGGGCCCGACACTGCCCAGGGCCCGAGGGCCTCGGCGAGCCGCATTGCCGTACCGGGATCCGCGACCGCGAAGCCGAGGCGCAGGCCGGCGAGCCCGTAGGTCTTGCCGAAGGAGCGCAGGACCACGAGGCCGGGGGCCACATGCTGGCACAGGCTCGCCACCGGCTCCAGATCCGCGAAGGCCTCGTCGGCCACCAGCAGGCCACCGCGGGCCTGCAGGGCCTCGGCCAGGGCGCGGCGCGCGGCGAGCGGAAACGTCCGCCCGTCCGGGTTGTTGGGATCGACGATCACCGCTACCCGGGCGTCGCCGAGGGCGTCGACGCTCGGAACCTCCGCCACCGCGTGCCCGGCCCGGGCCCAGGCGGCGGCGTGCTCGGCATAGGTGGGCCCGAGGACCGCCACCCGGGTCGGCGCCAGGAGCCGGGGCAGGGCCTCGATCAGGATCTGCGTGCCGGGGGCAGGCACCACATGGGCCGCGTCCGGTGCCCCGTAGGCCAGGGCGGCCGCCTCCCGGAGGGCCCGGACCTCGGCGGCCTCGGGCAGCCGCGTCCAGGCGCTGGCCTCCACGGGCGGCACGGGATACGGGACCGGGTTGATCCCCGTCGAGAGGTCGAGCCAGGGTTTTGGCGCATCGGGAAAGGCTTCTCGGAGCCCGCCCAGATCGCCGCCATGGGCGATCGCGGCGGGCTCCCGCGCGGAAAAACTCCACACCGAATGGTCCATCTGCCCGGTACGTTCGCCGACACGCTCGCCGTCCTCATCCTCGCCCTTGGGATCGAGGCGGTGGCCGGCTATCCGGACGCGCTCTACAGGGCCCTCGGCCATCCTGTCACCTGGATCGGCCGGCTCATCGCCGCCCTGGAGCGCGGCCTCAACCGCGGCTCGCCGCGCCGTCGCCGCCGCGCGGGCTGCCTCGCGCTGGCGCTGCTGCTCGCCGCCGTGGGCGCGGGCGCCTGGATCCTCGCCGCGCTCGCGGGACTCACCGGTCCCCTCCCCGCCCTCCTGCTCCTCGGCCTGCTCTGCGCGAGCCTGCCGGCGCAGCGCAGCCTGCACGACCACGTCGCCGCGGTGGAGACGGCCCTGCGGACCGGCGGCCTGGAGGCGGGGCGCCGGGCGGTGTCGATGATCGTCGGGCGCGACCCCGAGCGCCTCGACGAACCGGCGGTCTGCCGCGCCGCCATCGAGAGTCTTTCCGAAAACTTCTCCGACGGGATCGTGGCGCCGGCCTTCTGGATCGGCGGCCTCGGTCTCCCGGGCGGCGCGCTCTACAAGGCGATCAACACCGCCGACAGCATGATCGGCCACCGCAGCCCGCGCTACGAAGACTTCGGCTGGGCGGCGGCCCGGCTCGACGACGGCGTGAACCTGCCGGCCTCCCGGCTCGCGGGCCTGCTGATCGCCGGGGCGGCGGCCCTGCGCGGTGCGGATGCGCGCGGTGCGCTCCGGGCGATGGTTCGGGACGCGCGCCGCCACCGCTCGCCCAATGCCGGCTGGCCGGAAGCCGCCATGGCGGGGGCGCTCGGACTCCGGCTCGCCGGTCCGCGGGTCTACGACGGCACTCTCGTCCCGGACGCCCATATGGGCGACGGCCGGGCCGAGGCCACGGCGGACGACATCGCCCGGGCGCTGACGCTCTACCGCACGGCCTGCTGGCTCCAGGGCGGGCTGGTCCTCGCTCTCCTCGTCCTCTGTCTGGCCCTGGCCGACTGAACCGCGCCGTCAAAGCCAGGGCTTGGCAGGCCTCCGCTCCGGACGCATCGTGGGCGACCGGGACAGGAAGGAAGCCGATGCGCGCGGTGTTCGTGGATGCGAGCGAAACCCTGGCGGCAGTGGCGAGGCGCCTGCTGCGCCCGGACGATCCGCCCTTCGCCATCCACCCGGATCCGGCCATCGCCCCGGAGGACCTGCCGGGAATCCTGGCCGGGGCCGAGATCGCGGTGATCGACCACACCGCCCTCCCCCTCGCCGTGGCCCGCGCCTGCGAAGGGCTGAAGCACGTGGTGTTCCTCGGCACCGGCGCGCGCAGCTACATGGACCCGGAGGCGCTCGCGGCCGAACGCGGCGTCACGGTCCACACGATCAAGGGCTACGGCGACACGGCGGTCGCCGAATGCGCCTTCGCGCTGATGTGGGCGGCCGCCCGGGGCCTGCCCGAGATGGACCGGGCCATGCGCGCCGGGACATGGCTGCGCCGGGAGGCGATCCAGCTCACCGGCAAGACCGTCGGCCTCGTGGGCTTCGGCGGGATCGCGGCCGAGTTGGCGCGGCTCTGCGGAGGCATCGGCATGCGGGTGCTCGCCTGGAATCGCACGCCGAAGGCGCATCCGGGCGTCACCTTCGTGCCCCTGGACCAGCTGCTCGCCGAGAGCGACGTGGTCTCGCTCCACCTGCTCCTCACCGACGAGACCCGCGGCTTCCTCTCCGCCGCGCGCATCGCCGCGATGAAGCCCGGCGTCCTCCTGGTCAACACCGCCCGGGGCGCGGTGATCGACGAGGACGCCCTGGTGGCGGCCCTGCGCCGTGGGCACGTGGCGCAAGCCGGGCTCGACGTGTTCACGGTCGAGCCCCTGCCGGCGGATCACCCGCTGGCCGGCCTGCCGAACGTCACCCTCTCGGCGCATTCCGCGTTCCGCACGCCCGAGGCCAGCGACAACCTGATCGGCGCCGCCCTCGACCATTGCCGGCGGATCGCCGCCGACTGAGGGCGGTCGAATCAGGGTCTCGAAAGGCCGAGACCTTTCGCGGGTCCAGGGCAGAGCCCTGGGGTCCGCTAGGGCTCTGCCCTGACAACCCACCAAAGGGCTGAAGCCGTTTGGAAACCCAAGATCCGGGTCAAGCGGGCGCTCAGTGCTCGGTGCCCTGCATGTTCGGCCGGGGCTCACCGCCGTGGTGGTGGATGACGCTGGAGCGCTCCGGGCTCCCCTTCGCGTCGGCGACCTGCTTCCGGGCCGCGGCGGCCAGGAACCAGATGCCGCCGAGTGTGCCGAAGGCGAGGATCATCAGCGGGAATCCCTGGCTCATCGCGGTACCCTCCTCGACGATGGCCCGCGGGCCTGCGGGTTTGCATCATCGTGCCGGTCCGTCCGGCTTGAGGAAGGATAACGCACGAAGCCGGCCCCCGTTCAGGCCGGTCGCACCACCGCCGGGGCAGCCCGCTTCGCGGCGTCCCGACGCAGGACGGACAGCACCACGAACATCAGGCCGGCGCCCACAGCGAGGCAGGCCGACAGGAACAGCATCGGCACGAGGTCGCTCTTGGTCTGGTCGCGGATGAAGGGCACGGCGTTCTGGGCGACGAAGCCGCCGAGATTGCCCACCGAGTTGATCGCCGCGATCCCGGCGGCCGCCGTGGCGCCGCGCAGGAAGGTCCCCGGCACCGACCAGAAGACCGGTTGCGCCGAGAAGGTCCCGGCCGCCGCCACGCACAGGCAGGCGAACTTCACCGCGTTGCCCGGCAGGATCACGGAGAGCGCCAGGCCGGCCGCGCCGACCAGCGCTGGCCCGACCACGTGCCACGTGAGCGCGGTGCCCTGCGCGCCGGTGCGGGCCGCGTGGCGCGGGACCCACCACAGGGCGAAGGCCGTCGCCATCCAGGGGATGATGTTGAGGAAGCCGTTGGTGAGGTTCGAGACGCCGAATCCCTTCACCACGGTGGGGAGCCAGTAGCCGAGCCCGTAGGCGGCGAGCGGCAGGGAAATGTAGACGCCGGCGAGCATCAGCACCCGCCGGTCGAGGAGCGCGGCGAACGGGTTGCTGTGATCGACATGGCCGCCCTCCTCCCGCTCGGCCCGGAGCGTGCGGGCGAGCCAGTCGCGCTGGGCCTGCGACAGCCAAGGGGCGCTCTCGGGCCCGTCGGGGAGGACCACCAGCACCACCGCGGCCATGAGGATCGCCGGCGCGCCGGTGGCCAGGAACACCCACTGCCAGCCCTGAAGGCCGAGGAGCCCGTCGAGTCCGAGCAGAGCCCCGCCCACAGCGGCGCCGACCGCGTTGGCGATCGCGCTGGCGATCATGAACCAGCCGATCATCCGCGCCCGGTGTGCCTGCGGGAACCAGAGGGTCAGCGCGAACAGCACGCCGGGGAAGAAGCCGGCCTCGGCGGCGCCGAGCAGGAAGCGCAGCACGTAGAACATCGCCGTGCCCTGCGTGAAGCCGAGGAGCACCGTGACGATCCCCCAGGTGATCATGATCCGGGCGAACCAGAGCCGCGCTCCGACCCGCTCGAGGAAGACGTTGGCCGGCACCTCGAACAGGAAGTAGCCGAGGAAGAACAGCGACGCCCCGAGCCCGTAGGCGGTCTCGCTGAGGCCCAGGCTGCCGACCATCTCCAGCTTGGCGTAGGAGACGTTCTGCCGGTCGATATAGGCGATCAGGTAGAGCAGGCCGAGGAGCGGCATCAGCCGCAGCGTCACCGTGCGGACGGTGCTCTCGGCGAGATCCCCCTCGACGGGCGATTGCGTGGGCGGCATGGAGCGTTCCTCCGAGCGCGTGCGGCCCTTCGTGGCGGGACCGGCAGGACAGGGAGGAATTCCTGGCGCGGCGCCGGCCTATCGGGCAAGCGCCAGGAGACGGTCGCAGTCGACATGAGCCGCGATGTGTCGCGCGAGTCCGTCCAGCGCCGCCTCGACCCCGGCCTCGTAGCCCGCGCCGTCCGACGCCGCCCCGAGGCGCGCGAGCCACGCCGCCCGCTGGGCATCCTGCGCGAACAGGCCGTGGACGTAGGTCCCGGCCACGCGCCCGTCCGCCGAGACCGCGCCGTCCAGGCGCCCGTCGGCGAGCCGCAGCAGCGGTCGGGCCGCGTCGGGGCCGTCCGTCGCGCCGATATGCATCTCGTAGCCGGCGAACGGCACGCCGTCCGGCAGGCTCGTGCCGGTGACGGCGGCGAGGCGCTTGTCCGGCGTCATCACGGTGTCGACGGCGAGGAGACCGAGGCCCGGCACCGTCCGGGGCGCCCCCTCGATCCCGTGCGGGTCGGCGAGGCTTTGTCCGAGCATCTGGTAGCCGCCGCAGAGCCCGAGCACGCGCCCGCCCCGGCGGACATGGGCGCGCAGGTCGATGTCCCAGCCCTGTTCGCGGAACGCCTCCAGGTCGTCGATCGTGGTCTTGGAGCCCGGCAGGAGCACCAGGGCGGCCGCGGCGGGGATCGGTGTGCCGGGCCGAACCAGAACGACGGAGATTCCGGGCTCCGCCCGCAGCGGGTCGAGGTCGTCGAAATTGGCGATGCGCGGCAGCACCGGCACCGCCACCGTGACGGCCCCGTTCTCGCGCGGCCCGGAGCCCGCCAGTCCCAGCACGTCCTCGGCCGGCAGGCGCGCGGCGTCGGGGAAGTGCGGCACGAGGCCGAGCGCCGCCCAGCCGGTGTGCTCGGCGATCAGCCGCAGACCGTCGGCGAACAGGCTCGGATCGCCGCGGAACCGGTTGACGATGAAGCCGGCGACCAGCGCGGAATCCTCCGGCGCGATCACCGCCCTGGTGCCGACGAGGCTGGCGATCACCCCGCCCCGGTCGATGTCGCCCACCAGCACCACCGGCGTGTCGGTGGCCCGGGCGAAGCCCATATTGGCGATGTCGCCCGCGCGCAGGTTCACCTCGGAGGCCGAGCCCGCGCCCTCCACGAGCACCAGATCGGCCTCCGCGGCGAGGCGGTCGAAGCTGTCGAGGACGGCGGACAGGAGCCGGGGCTTCCAGGCCTGGTAGTCGCGCGCCTTCACGGTGGCGACCATCCGGCCCTGCACCACCACCTGGGAGCCGACCTCGCTCTGTGGCTTCAGCAGCACGGGGTTCATGTGGACCGAGGGCGCCACCCGGGCGGCCCGGGCCTGGAGTGCCTGCGCCCGGCCGATCTCGCCGCCGTCCGCGGTGACGGCGGCGTTGTTCGACATGTTCTGCGGCTTGAACGGCCGCACCCGCAAGCCCCGCTCCGTGAAGGCGCGCGCCAGCCCCGCCACGAGCAGCGACTTGCCGACATCGGAGCCGGTGCCCTGGATCATCAGGGCCTTCGCCCGCGGCGCGCTCAGAACTCGATTCCTTCCTGCGCCTTCACGCCGGCGGCGAAGTGATGCTTGACGCTGCCCATCTCGGTGACGAGGTCGGCGGCCTCGATCAGGGCCGGCTTGGCGTTGCGGCCGGTGACGACCACGTTCAGGTCCGGCCGCCGCGCGCGGAGCGCGGCCAGGACCGCGTCGAGGTCGATGTAGTCGTAGCGCAGCGCGATGTTCAGCTCGTCGAGGACGAGCAGGCGGATCGTGGAATCAGCCATCAAGCCCTCGGCGACGTCCCAGGCGTGGCGGCAGGCGGCGATGTCCCGGGCCTTGTCCTGCGTCTCCCAGGTGAATCCCTCCCCGAGGGTATGCCACACGACCCGGTCGCCGAAGGCCGCCACGGCGTGGCGCTCGCCCGTGTCCCAGCCGCCCTTGATGAACTGCACCATGCCGACCCGCCAGCCGCGGCCGAGCGCCCGCAGCATCAGCCCCAGAGCCGCCGTGCTCTTTCCCTTGCCGGGGCCGGTATGGACGAGGAGCAGACCCTTCTCGATGGTCTTGCCCGCCACCTCGGCGTCCTGCACGGCCTTGCGCTTCTCCATCTTGGCGCGGTGGCGCGCGGCATCGTCGCTCATGCGGGGGCTCCTGGGGTGAGGGACTGCGGCTTCACGACCAGCGGCAGGCCCGCCACGGTGAGAACGACCCGGTCGGCCCGGGCGGCGAGCCGCTGGTGCAGGCGGCCGGCCTCGTCGCGGAAGCGGCGAGCGAGGGCATTGTCCGGCACGATCCCGAGTCCGACCTCGTTGCCGACCAGGACCAGCGGACCCGGCGCCCGGTCGCAGGCGGCGCTCAGCCGCTCCGCAGCCTCCGCCGGATCAGCCTCCGCCAGGATCAGGTTGGTGAGCCAGAGTGTCAGGCAATCGATCAGGACGGGCCCCTCGGACGCGGCGACCGCCTCCGGCAAGGCCAGCGGCACGTCCCGCGTGCGCCAAAGTCCGGATCGCCGGGCGCGGTGCTGGGCGATGCGGGCCACCATCTCGTCGTCGAAAGCCTGCGCGGTGGCGAGATAGAGCCACGGGCCGGGGCAGGATTCGATCAGCCCCTCGGCGTAGGCGCTCTTGCCGGACCGCGCGCCGCCGAGGACGAGGGTCATGCGGGGAGGAAGCTGTGGCATGTCCCTCCATTGCCTCAACCCGGCCCAGGGTCAAACGTGAGTTCCGCCGCGCATGAGCGGTTGCCGGCTGCCCGCGCTCCGACTATAGAACCCCGGCCCAGCCAGTGCGCCCTTCGTCTAGCGGTCCAGGACGTCGCCCTTTCACGGCGAAAACACGGGTTCGATTCCCGTAGGGCGCGCCAGGGTTTTCAAGACTCGAAGGCGTGTCGCCCGCGTTCGGGGCGGCAACAGCGAACCGTCTGCCCGCGCGGAAGGGTTCACGCCCGAACACGACGTGTCCAGAAATTCGCACGTGCAGCGCTTTTGGAACATGAAAACGCGCCTGCGCCACCAGTCCCGACTCGCTCGCACGGGAAGCATGATCCTCCCTCGGCTGCGCGGACACCCCTGATACGCTCCAGCGATGGCCGCAGCGCGCCGCGGGCGTATGCCTGGATGGCCATACAGCGAACCCTTATTATATATTCGCTGTATGATTTCGCGGGGTGGGATCAGGGTCGAGCACCGCATGCCGTTCCATCCGGACACCCGATCAGGGCAACGCGCCGATGAGTTGGGATCGTCGCCTGACACGAAGGAAAGCGACTGGCCACTTCCGCCGCGGGCGCAGACCTGCATGCCGGAAAGCCGCCCGCGCGGTCAGCCCGCGCAGGTTTCTCGGGGGTCCGCGGGGTCGTCACAGACACCTGACCCGGACCTGTTTCGTGACGACCTTCTTCGATGGCTGCCTGAATTGAGAGGATTTGCAAATTCGATCACGGCGACGGCAACGCAGGCTGAAGATCTCGTCCAAGAGACCCTCCTCCGGGCTTGGCAGGGCCAAGATCACTATCACCTTGGAAGCGACTTGAAGGCATGGGTCTTCGCGATGATGCGGAAAAGCTCCTCCTGTCAGACGCGCAAGGCGGAACGCGAGGTTCCTGACGTCGATCGCCTTCGTGAGCCGCCTCAGGGTAAGCCTGTTCGCGCGTGCACGCTTGGCAGAGCCCCCGATAGGGAGCCTTGACGCTCGCCGAAGTGGAAGGAGGTCTCTCGGGCGCCCCTCCACGCTCTGATACACTTTCTGGTTGATACCCGTGGCTCCGCCGCCTTCGCGCGTGATGACGGCACGGACAAGCCAACCGGTGCCAACCGGTGCGTCCAAACGGAAGCCGTATGCGATGCCACCGTGATCCGGCACAGCGCTCGGGAGGCTGAACGCGGAAAAGCGGTCCTGAAATTTCGGTCAGCCCGGACGCTTTGGTAGTCGTCGCGGGAGTCGACCGCACTTTCAGGAGTGTAGATCGAGGTGGTGCGCGTTCGTGCCGTGATCCGAAAGTCCGATCAGCCCAACGTCGCCATGCGCTCCAGCATCGGCCGGTGTATGGCTCGGTGCCGCAGCAGGCCCGTGCTGCCCATTGGATGAGAACACGATGTTTCCGGTCACGTCGACGTGCGCTGCCGGCGGGTTTGCCGGATTGTGTCCGTCGGCCTGGGGCGTCTGAGTCATCGAGGACGGATGATTGCCGCTCACGGTGGCAGGTGTACCTGGGCCTGGAGGATCAGTCGGCCGACCTGAACTGACTTGCGGCCCGAGATCTGCCGCTGCAGCGCCCTTGGCGTGAGGTGCGCCTTGAGCCTCGGTGCCGGGTTGAGCGTGGCCCGGATCCGCGCCGTTCGTCCCGGCCTGTGGCGGGCTTGGCAAGGCTCCGTTCGCGCCGTCGGCTGCACCGTGACCGACAGCGGCGTGGGCGTCCGATCCGGCCTCCTTGAGCTGCCCCGGCGCTTCGGCGCTCTTGCCGGGCGATCCGCCGGCCGGGGCGGCGTTCAGATCCGCGCCGCTCGCCTCGGCCGGCGATGCGCCTGACTGATGGCCGGCGTTCGCACCGTCGGCTGCACCGTGGCCGACAGCGGCGTGGGCGTCCGATCCGGCCTCCTTGAGCTGCCCCGGCGCTTCGGCGCTCTTGCCGGGCGATCCGCCGGCCGGGGCGGCGTTCAGAGCCGCGCCGCTCGCCTCGGCCGGCGATGCGCCTGACTGATGGCCGGCGTTCGCGCCGTTGGCTGCACCGTGACCGACAGCGCCGGGCCGGTTCTGATCGAGTTCGCTCGTGCCGGAATGATCCGCATCAGCAACGGTGCTCGCGGCATGCGAAGCGCCTTCGTCCAAAATCAGGCCGTCTTTCGCGGTGTGATCCTGTCCTCTGGAGCCATCCTCCCGCTGCGGCGATGCCAATCGGCTCAGAGCGAGCTGCGGCAGTGTGGTGACCCCATCGATCTGCGCTGACGGCATCTCGGAAGCCGAATGCCCGTTAGCCAGCGTTGCGCTCGGGGTCTGGGACGCAGCCTCACCCGTTGTGGCGGGCGAGGGATCCGCCTGTCCCGTGCCTTCGGCGCTGCCCGATGCGTCCGCGCCGGCGTCCGCTCGGGTCTCAGGCGAAGGCGAGGAACCCGCGGCGCGGGTTGTGCCCGCCTCCGCAGCTTGAGCCGAGGCCTGATGCGCGGGCTCCAGGCTCGACTGTGAAGGACCGTGTCCGAGCGTCGGGTTTCCGAGGCCGAGGGCTCTGAGATCAGCATCGCCGGGCTGGGGATGCGCGGTCGCGGCCGCATTCGCCTCCGCAGTCGTGAAACCGGATGTACCGTTCGGCGCGTGGTCGCGTGTGCCGGCGGTGAGCGGAACACCCGCATCCGCGGAGCGTGCCGCCTCGCCTGCCGGCACCGGGGAGCCGCCCTGTTCCCACGCGGCGACACCGTTGCCGCCCTGTGAGCCGTCGGTCAGGCCCGGCGCAGTCCCCGGCTCGACATGGTCGGCGGCGAAGGCATCGGCGGCGAAGACCATTGCCGAGAACACGATGACCCCGAACTGCTTGCGATGGCTGTCGCGCTCATCGGCATCGCCGGCATCTCCGGCGCCGGGCGCTCCCGTGGGGAGCATCTGGCCGGCTTGGTCGGCCGGACCCGGCTCGTTGCCCGAACGCTCCTGGTCAGCCGCGAACGCATCCTGGGGTGACAGGCTCAACGCCGCAGCCGCGACGAGGGCGGCGAGCAGGGCGGCCGGATGGACCGAGAGCTTCGTTCCGTCGGCGCCCTGCGGAATCGGGAGGAGGCCCGGGTAGCGTTGGGCGACTTGATTGATGAGGGCGCGGAAATCGCTGCCCCGCATCGGGCTGTCCAGAACCTCCGAGGCGATGACGTAGCTGCCGTCGATCCTGGCGAAATGCATGATCGCGTCGCCGTCCGGCCGGCAGAAGACGAACCAGGGCTCCGCCTCGTCGCTCAGACCCTGTTCGCTGCCGATCTGCAGGCCGGCCCGGATCAGCGCGGCCTCGACGCGGTAGAACTCCGCGAGCTCCTGCTGCGACCAGCCACCCTGGCTGGTCGATGCGGGCCGGAAGAAGGAGATGACCGCACCCATCGGGACCTCACTTCCGCACGTGGACTGACGAACGGGCTTTATCGTTCATGGAAACCGTGTCCGAGGGCCTCGAAGAAGGGTGCAACCAGGTAGTCGAGCGCGGTGCGCTCGCCGGCCGATACGACGACCTCGGCGGGCAGGCCCGCCAGGAGACGGGGCCGTACGTCCTCCGGCAAATGGTGATCGTCGATCTCGACCGTGCCGGCGAAATAAGGTTGCTTCGTCCCCTCATCGAGCAGGCGGTCGCGCGAGACCATGGTCAGCCTTCCGAAGATGGCCGGCGTGCGGCGCGTCTGGAAGGCCGGGAACTTGACCTCGGCCCGCATGCCGGCATGGACAGCCTCCAGATCGTTCGGCGCGAACTGGACGCTGATCACGAGCCGGTCGTTGGTCGGGACAATCTCCATCAGCGGCTCGCCGGAACGGATCACCTGCCCGATCGTGTAGACCTTCAATCCCTGGATGACACCCTGATGCGAGGCCCGGACCTCGTGCCGCCGGAGAACATCCTGGGCGACGATGAGCTTCTCACGCAGTTCGGCGATCTTCTGGCGCGTGTCCAGAAGCTGTGCCGTGAGCGCTTCCTGAAGCTTCTGCTTGAGTTGCGCCGCCTGCAGGCCCGCCTCGTTGATGCCGTTCTGCGCCTTGGCGGTCTCTGCCACGGACCGCCCGATCACCCCCTCAAGGCGTGCGTGCTCGCGTTCCATCATCAGGACGCGGGAGAGGGGGATGAGGTTCTTCTCGCGCAGACCACGCAGGCCTTCCAGCTCCTGCTGGATCAGGGCGACCTGTTGCTCGACCGAGGCCTTCTCGACGGCGAGACCGGAAATTTCCGTCTTCAGCTGCGTGACGCGCGCCTGAATGAGCTCAAGCTGGGCCTGAAAGGACGTGCGCCGCTCCGACAGCTGACTGGCTTGGTCGTCGATCATGCGGGCGACTGCTCGGTCGTCTCGTCGCGACGCGATCTCCGGCGGCAGGACCAAGTCCGAAGCCTGATCCTGCTCGGCGCGCAACCGCGCCTCAAGGATCAGGGCCGCGTCGAGCTGACCGCGCAGCAGGTCGTTGCTGGCGCGCGACTGCACGGGATCGATACGCAGCAGGACGTCGCCCGCGTGGACGGTCTGCCCGTCCCGCACCAGCACCTCCTGCACGATGCCGCCTTCGAGATGCTGCACCACCTTGCGGCTGCCTTCCGCGACGATCACGCCGGGACTGATGACCGCCCGGTCGAGGCGTGCGGTGGCGGCCCAGCTCCCGACGACACCGAACGTCGCGACGATGACCGCGTAGCCGGCGACGGCGTACACGCGCCAGTTGGTCGGACCGCCGCCCGCCCGCTCCACGTCAGGCGTTCGCCGCAGGGGCGACAGGCTCGGCATCGCGGCTCGCGAGTGGGTCATCGCCTATCCCGCGCTCCGCTGTGCCTCGGCATCCCGGCGGCTCTGGGAGGCCTGGGGGCTGACGGACGGCACCAGGGTGGGGACCGGGCGCGGGCCGGTGACCTGTGACAGAACCTGCTCCGCCGTGCCGTCGATCTGCAAGGTGCCCCCGCTCATGAGCAGGACGCGGTCGGCCTCCGCCAGCAGGCTCACCTTGTGGGTCACAATCACCACCGTCGTGCCCGACTGCTTCAGCTCCGCCAAGGCCCGCATCAGCGCAGCCTCGCCGAGCTGGTCGAGACTCGCATTCGGCTCGTCCAGAACCACCAAGCTCGGCTCGCCGTAGAGGGCGCGGGCCAGCGCGATGCGCTGACGCTGGCCGCCGGACAATCCCTGTCCATCCCGCCCGATCACCGTGTTGTACCCGTCCGGGAGGGACTGGATCAGCTCGTGACAGCCCGCCCTCCGGGCAACCTCAATGACGCGCGCGTCGTCCACGTCGGCGAACCGCGCGATGTTCTGCGCCACCGTGCCGTCGAACAGCTCCACGTCCTGAGGCAGGTATCCGACGTGCTGGCCGAGCGCCTGCTTGTCCCAGTGACGCAGGTCGGAGCCGTCGATGCGCACGGTGCCGTCGAGCAGGGGCCAGACCCCGGTCAGGGCGCGCACAAGAGTCGATTTGCCGGCCGCGCTCGGTCCGATGATGCCCACGAGGCTGCCGGGCTCGAGCCGGAAGCTCACCGCGTTGAGGATCGGCTGCGTCGAGCCGGGGGCCGCGACGGAGATGTTCTCGGCCTGGATCGCGCCCTGCGGGCGCGGCAGCATCAGGCGGCGGGTCTCCGGCTTGGCGACATCGATGAGATCCGTCAGCCGCCGGTAGCTGGCGCGGGCGGCCGTGAAGCCCTTCCAATTGCCCACGACAGCCTCGATCGGCGCGAGGGTGCGGCCGATGATGATCGACGCGGCGATCATCGACCCGGCGGAAATCTCCCGGTGGATGGCGAGGTACGCGCCCGCCCCCAGAACCAGGGTCTGCAGGAGCATGCGGACGAACTTCGTCACGGCGACGATCAGGCCGGCGCGATCGCTCGCACGGGCCTGAAGGGCCAGGACCTCATCGTGGCGCCGGCGCCAGAGACCGCGCAGGGAGGCCAGCATGCCCATGGCCTGCAACACTTCCCCGTTCCGGAAGACCGCGGCGGCCTGCTGTCCCGCCTCCCGCGAAGCCCGGCTGGCGGCTTCGAGGGTCCATCGCGTCGCGATCTCGTTGAGCAGGGTCAGCCCGAGAATCGTGCCGCCCCCCACCAGAGCCATCCAGCCGAACCAAGGATGCAGCACGAAACAGGCGAGCAGGAAGATCGGAATCCAGGGCAGGTCGCAGAACGCCAGCATCCCGCCGCCCGTCAGGAACTCGCGCAGGATGTCCACATCCCGCAGCGCCGTGTCGTGCCGGGCCCCGGGCCGGATCAGCATGCCGCGATGGGCGGCATCGAAGATCGGATCGGCGATCTCCTGGTCGAAGATCACGCCCCCACGCACCAGAAGGCGCGACCGCAACATGTCCAAGGTCGCATAAACGGCAAGACCGACAGCCGCGATCAGCGTAATCCCGACGAGCGTCGTCTCACTTCGGCTCGGGATGACGCGATCGTAAATTTGAAGCATATACAGAGGACTGACAAAGAGCAGAAGATTGATGAACAATCCAAAGATCACAGCCGTTGTCAGGACGGGCCGGAGTGCACGCAGGCCCGTGGTCAATGTCGACTGCAGCGAATGATCGCCCATATCGCTTTCTTCCTGCAATCGGCCAGCGCATCAAAGGCCTTGGTAAACCCACCTCGGGCCATCATCGTGTCGAAGGCCATCGGGAGCCGACGTCCGCGCCCGCGAACGCAGGGTCTGGTCGTCGACATGTCCGAGCGGCCGATGCGAAAGACCATACGGCAGTCTGGCCATTGGCACCCTCCTTCATGCTGGCCCCTGAGGTCGACATGATAGGGCCATTCAGTGGGCTGCCAAGCATCTTGTCGCGGGGGCGACCCAGTCCGCCGGCTTGTGTCTGGACAGCGCGTAGCCGTCACAGCTATATGGTTTTTACTGTATAGCACCGCGTGCAGCCGCGATCGCGCGCAGGAAGGCAAAACCTCGTGTATGCGCATTACCAACGCCTGGATTCGGAGGAGGTGCTGGAGCTGCGTCGCGAAGGTGGGCGGTATCTGAAGGAATTGCGGGAGGCGCAGGGTCTGTCACAACGACAGCTCGCCGCCCTCGTGGGTGCGGAATACTATACATTCATTTCGCAACTTGAGACGGGGCGCGGCCGAATCCCTCCGGATCGCTACCGGGCCTGGGCGGATGCGCTGAAAATCGAGCCCCGGGAATTCGTCCGGAACGTGATGCGCTTCTACGATCCGATGACTTACGAGATCCTGTTCGGCGATCCCACGAACCCTGGCACGGACAACGAAGCCTAAGGCCCGTCATCCATCCTCAGAGACTTGATTCATCCTCTGAGACTTGGGCGCGTCGATGGGAAGGGTCTGAAAGCGGACAGAGGCGGGGCGCCTGTTCAAGGCGTGGTCTGGTCGGCATCGTGTGCCGTCTGCGGTCCGAACCGCGACGCGTCCCGCGACGCTTTGTCGGCCGACGATACGGGCGCACCGATCGCGGCCATAAGGATCCGTAAACCATCAATCCAGGTATCGGCCTCGGCGCGTGAGATACATCCCGAACGCTTGAAGATCCTGCCGGACTCGAGCGTTACGATAACGTCGAAACAGCCGTCCGATCTGTCTTCTATCCAGTAGACTACGTTCTGCGGCATTGTCGCTGCCTGGCGGCTCCTCTTCGAACAACGGCAGGAGCCTCTTGAACCTGCTCCGTGGCCTCGCTCCGATCCGGCGCCGTTTCAGGCCCCTCCCCCTAAGTTTTGCACGGCCTGAGGCCACACGGGCGCGCCGAAGGCAGCGCCGAGGCCCGGGCCTCCCCGGACGCGGCGAACCTCACGGCTTGCGCTCGCCCCACCGACCCCGACGCTCACCGAACGGAGCCCCCACAAACGCACAAGGTTCAGAGAACGATCCTCCGGTTGCGGGGTTAGATGTTCACTGTACAGTCAGGTGGCGGGGCCGATGCCGAAGGGTGGACGCTTGAAGACGCGCATTTTCGGCAAGCCTTCGCCGGATGACCGGTCGCGCGTCGCCGGCACGCCGGGCACGCGGTGAACCTTGGTTCGCCAGCACAGCTGATGCTTCGAGAGGACATGTTTTGACGGACAGGGTGATGAGCGAAGGGACGGTGCCTGATCGGCCGAGACCACCCGCCCCGCTGGATGCGGCTTCACTTCCTGCCGGGGTGCGGGATCACCTCGGCGCTCACCTGCGCGTCGCCTACGAAGCGCTGGCGAGGCCGCAAACGCCGCAGCGCCTGCTCGATCTCGTCGCGCAGCTTGACGCCGTTCTGGAGGGGCAAAGCCGCGAGAGAGCCTTGGCTTTTCGCGCAGAGCTGACCGAGGCGCTTCCTGGACTTCGCGCGTTCGCTCTGTCGCTCATCGCCGACGCCTCGCGCGCCGACGACTTGGTGCAGGAGACCGTCCTGCGGGCCTGGGCTCGCCAGGAACTGTTCACCCCAGGCTCGAACCTGAAGGCGTGGCTCTGCACCATCCTGCGCAACCAGTTCTATTCCGAATGCCGCAAGCGGAAGCGCGAGATCGAGGATGTGGACGGCGCAGCTGCGGCGCAGCTTACCGCTCCGGCCGCCCAAGAGCACGGTTCCGACCTGCACACGGTCTGGTCCCATATCGGCAAGCTGCCTGAGCTTCAGCGCGAGGCCCTGCTGCTCGTGGGTGCACAAGGCCTCACGTATGAGGCCGCCGCCGAGGTGATGGGTTGCCAGACCGGCACAGTGAAGAGCCGGGTGAGCCGCGCCCGAGCCCTGCTCGTCGCGGAACTCGCCTAGGACGCGCAACGTCATCTTCATAGGCCCGGCCGCCGACGAGATCGCGGACGCCATCCCGCGCTGGGTCGGAGCGGCCGGCGGCGGGGTCATCAAGCCCGGTCAGCGGAGTGCTGCCCACACGAACGCCCCGTCCAGCGCGCGGTCCGTCCAAGCCCGGTTGTCGGGGGCGGAATGTCGCCCTCCGGCGCTTCGGTTGCCCGCGCGAACGAGAGGATGTCGAAGGGCCGAGAGCGCAGCGAATATCCCGCGGTGATCTTCGCCCTGCTTCTCGAAGCTTGCTTCAGGCAAGATCGAGTTCGAGAACCAAATCCGTCAGGTAGAAGGCGATGCGGCGGCTCGCTTCGCGATCCTCGCAATCGACGCAGAAGCCGACTGTGAAAGGCTCACCTTCGTAGCGGCGCAAGACGGATTCGGCCATCAGGGCGGCCTCGCGCTCCGCTGCCGCGGTGAGGACGCGTCGGCCATCGCGGGTTTCCAGCGTCACCCGGAACTGATTGTGAGGCATCTCAGGGTGGTCCCCAGCCAATGCAGGCGGCCTTAGTCGGACCGGTGCATGGGCCCTCTAACGTCCCCGGCGGCCAAACCGATCCAGCGCCGTACAGCAAAACTGCGATACGGTCGGCGCGGGCGTTTTCAGCCGAGGGTCGCCTCCGGCATCGGTGCGCGGTGTTCATTGATCACGCGGGCCAAGGCAGCACGCGGACGACGTTCCAAGTTGCCGTGCCCTTCGATCTTTTTCGCTGTTCTGGCGGGTCGCCACGGTCGTCAAGCTGGGCAATCAGCCGCTTCCCCGCCCTTCGCACCGTGCCTGCGGCCTGTCTGCCTGGGCCGACACCCAATCAGCGGCGATCCTGTGAAGGCATGGGTGAAAACATGGGTGAAGGCTTGGGTCTTGGCTGGCCCACCATCAGGCGGCCATGACGAATCTCGTATGTCACAAGACTTTCGACGCCGCGTGCTGCGAGGTCGCAGCCGGCTGCAGCCGCACGGTCCTCGGAGGCTGACGGCCAAAAACGAAGACGGGGCGCCCCATAGGGCGCCCCGGGAGATTCTCCGAACGGAATCGGCCGCTCAGTCGTCCCAATCGTGATGGCGATGGTAGCCGCCGTCGCGACGCTCGATCACGCGCACGCCCGGGCGATCCCAGTCGCGATGCCGGAAGCCAACTCCGCGGTAGCCGTCGCGATGGTTCTCCCGCACGATGACGCGGGAATGGCCGTAGCCCGGTCCATAGCCATAGCCGCCGCCCCACTCGTGGGCCTGGGCCGTCGAGGCGGCGCCCACAAGAGCGGCACCGGCAGCAAGGGTCAAAGCGATCTTCTTCAAGTTGAGTCTCCGGTTCAGCGATTGCTCCAAGAACGTCATCGTCTGGAAAACGGTTCCATGAAGTATGGCTCCGGATCTGGCGGTGCCGTTAACCTTTTTCGGTCCCGGTCTCGCCAGCAATCTACCTGACATCGCGGGCAGCGCGCCCGACACAGAACGGTTTAGGTTGTCCGGGCGTCTCTGGTGACCTGTCGTCGCGCATCAAGCGCGGGCTACGATGCGCGTCCTCTGCGGGATCGTGGCACATGGGCCTGAGAGCATGCTCGCCACCACCCACCTTGCCCTGATCAACGTCTTCACCGGTGACATCCAGGGCGGACTCGGTCCCTTCCTGGGAACCTGGCTCGCCGAGACAGGGGGATGGTCGCCGGCGCGGGTCGGGTTCGTCACGACGCTGGTGGGCGTCGGCGCGCTGTGCCTCAGCGGGCCCGCCGGCGCCCTGGTCGACCGGATTGGACGGCCTCGTCTCCTCATTGCCGCAGCCTGCGCCGCGATCCTGGCCGGCACGCTGCTGGTCATGCCGGCCAAATCCTTCCCGGCCGTGTTCACCGCCCAGATGCTGGCGGCCGCCGGTGGCGTGCTCCTTCTCCCTGCTGTCACCGAATTGACCCTCGGCATCGTCGGCAAGGACCGATTCCCGAAGCAGCAGGGTCGCAACCAAGCCTGCAATCACCTCGGAATCCTCGTCGCGGCGGGCCTCATCAGCTTCGGCTCCGTCCCATTCGGGCCCGCCGTCGCCTTCTGGGTGCTCGGTGCCATGGCCTTGCTGGCCATCGCGGCCAGCGTCACAACCCCAGGCCACTGCTACAACGGACGCCGCGCGGTCGGCTGGAAGGAGGACGATCCGGACGACAAGCCGGAACGGGCGAGCTCCCGCAGCGTGCTCTCGAATCGCAAGCTGATGGTGCTGGCCGTAGCACTCGCGCTGTTCAACCTCGGCAACGGCGGCATGTTGACCTTGCTCGGGCAGAAGCTCGTGGCGGCTGGCACCGACGCCACGGCTTGGACAGCCCGCTACGTCATGGTCGCGCAGTTGGTCATGATCCCGGTGGCCCTCTTCGCAGGCTCCCTCGCCGACAGGCGCGGGCGCCGCAAGCTCCTGCTGGTCGCCCTGGCTGCGTTGCCGGTGCGGGCGGTCCTGTCCGCCTTCATCGATGACCCGGTGTGGCTTATCGCGGCCGAGATCTTCGACGGCGTGGCCTCGGGCATCGTCGGGGTCGCCGTGCCTGTGGTGGTGGCGGATCTCACCTGGGGCTCGGGCCGCACCCAGACGGCGCTCGGCACCGTCAACGCGGTACAGGGCATCGGCGGCGCGCTCTCGGCCTGGTACGGCGGCCTGGCCCAGTCGATGGTGGGCTGGACCGGCTCGTTCCTGGCACTCGGGGCCCCCGCGCTGATCGCCCTCGCCCTGGTCGTCTGGCTTGACGCGACCTGCGAACCGGGACGCCGCTCGCGCCGGCGCGAGCGCGCGGCCGCGAGCCTGCAGCCTGCCTGACCCGGGCGCGGATGGCCCACACGTTCATGCGTCGGCCTCGCCGAGGCGCGGTGCTCGGCGATTCGGCGCTCCGCGGGAAGCGTGCGCGCTCGGACTGGGATTGTCCCGCCTTTGTGGACCGTGAGGGGACTTCGCTGAGCAGGCTTGGTTTGGACGCCTCCGGGGCAGTTTCCTGCTCATGGGCAGTGGATGAGCGGTATCCGGGCGCCGAGTGGCGACGCAGTGGATTGTAGAAGCCCTCGACGCAGCTGGAGCGGGCCATCCGAGCCTCGGCCTGCGAGCGGAAGCGACGGCGGGCGAGCAACTCGCATGCGAGGGTCGAGAAGAAGCTCTCGGCCATGGCGTTGTCGGGGGCGTCGCCGACCGAGGCCGTCGACGGGCGCACACCCGCCGCTCGGCGCCGCCTTCCGAAGACCACCACGGTGTCCTGCGAGCCTTGAACCGAGGGGTGGATCAGTGTCGGTGGCTCTCCCGCCGCTCCTGCTGGGCACCGGACGTCAGGCCATCGAAGACCTCGTACCCAGCGCTTCGCCGAGCAGATCGAGCAGGCCGACCGCGAAAGTCCGCATGTTGGTGAGGCGGTCGGCCATGCCGGTTTCGATCGTTGCGACCCATTCGCCGGGGCCGCTCACGGCGATGCAGGTATGGCCAGCGGCATCGCCGTAGCGATTGCCGCTCGGACCGGCTGCGCCGGTCTCCGCGATGCCCCAGGTCGCGCCGTGGCGCTCACGGACCGTTCGGGCCAGGAGCATTGCGTACGTCTCCGAGGCCGAACGCAGGCCGGCCATCTCCGCCTCCCCGATGCCGAGTAAGGCCGATCGGGCGGTCGCCGTGTAGATCACGGCGCCGCCGAGGAAGTACGCGCTGGCGCCAGGAACTGACAGCAGAGCCGCCGATACCAGGCCGCCGGCAGATGATTCCGCCACAGCGATGGTCTGGCCTCGCTTGGTCAGAATGGCGCCGATCCTGTCGGCCTTCGACACCAGATCGTCCATCGCGCGCTTCTCTGCTACCGCCCGCTCGCCGGCCACGTCGCTACGACATCACCGTCGGCTCGCAGCTCGACCCGGTGGCTATGCGCATCGTCGCGCGCCTTGCACAGGTCGATCGCCGAAGCGAAGCGGGTCCGAGCGGCAAGCTCGGTCTCGACATCCTCGGAGATCACCTCCTGGTCGTCGCGGAAGGTCATCACCCGGAAGGGCGGGCGGCACTCCAAATCGCTGGCTTCCATCGTCGCTCCCGGGCCTGATCGAGTCCGAACGCGCCTCGGCCCACGATGATCCCGGTCATCCTTGGGTGTTGCGGTCGCCGGGCCGGAGATCCACGGATGCGCCACGGGCTCGACGTCCTGCCCGTCCCATTGCTACCGAACTTCGCCATCGCGGATCCCAACCGATCGTTAACCATGATCGCTGAGCCTCGCTGCATCTTCGAAGCAGCGAGGCAGCCATGGCGCTCGATGGAAACCGACCGCATCCGGGAGCCCTGGCGAACTACCCCATTCCGATCGAGTTGATCGCCTCCCTCTTCAAAGCGGACCCCGGAGAGCGTGATCGCCTCCTCTCCAATATGCCGGTCTATGGCCGGGCTCGGATCGCCACCTACTGTGCGGCGCATGCGCGGCTGGAGGAGCTCGGCCTTCAGGTCGCTCGAACCTGCGATGAGGCAACCCTCCTGAAGGCCGCAGGGCCGAAAGTCGGCCTCGACCTGTTCACCCGATCGCGGATCGAACCTGTCGATGAGATCCGGCTCCGAGCTGCGTAATGGATCCATGCCTCCGCGCTTGTGCGGAGCCGGCCGCGTCATCGACCTCTCCATGCATGGCTGCGTCGCAGACCTCGAGCGACCACTGCGCGTGTTGGAACTGTGCTGTGAGGGAAATGATATGCGTAGGGTCCAGGGTGTATGATCTTGGATAGGCGTAACTTAAATTTCAAATCTCCATTCCGAAGGCCCGCGCCCTGAACCCAAAGCAAGTGCCGCCGCGCTGTCGGCGATCGCTGAATGGCCGCAGGCCCCATGCCTCTCAAGCTGCATTGCGTATTGGCCCAACTCGCACATTGATGAGATCGGAGGCTACGCCTGTGGGTCGGATACGACCCCATCGTCGATCAGCGGTACGACATGTCGGGCTTTTGCGCCGGCTATATCTTCGGGGCTACCGGAGCCTGTCCGGACGGCGCGCGTACCGCCCGCAGGTCCCCCCGCGAGGCCGAGCCCGACGTCCAGCCGGGCTGTCCGAGCACGTCGGCGCGCCTGTCTCTGGAAAGACACAGCCGCGGCCATTCCGGACTCATCGCCGCCGCGCGCACCCCGCCGGTACAGCGGCTCGGCCCCTCAGGCTTCCAAGACGGGAGGGGCGTGGGGCTTGAAGAAATACAGCACGCCGATGCCGCCGGGACCCGATCTGCTTGATCAGGCAACACCGTCGATGTCGCGCAGGCGCTTGATTGAGGTCTCCGGGCACGGGTGCGGGTCGGGTTTAGAGTCTGCCGAGCCGCTCGCTTCACGTCCGTTGCGGCGCGACCCGACGCGCGCAAGCTCGGAATCGTTGATCCGATCACCGTATCAGAGGCGATATTTGTCTCTTTATTTCCGTGTGGCACGCTTATTCAAATGTTAAGATCAAATCATGTTGGATTAATTTCGATCGTGCGCCGACAAGACGATAGATCGGAACCTGCCTCTCGCCGATGGGGTACCAACAGTCTCTGTTGAAACGGATCAGACACAATCATGCCCGCTCGCGGGCGGCGGCAGTGATTGGACTTCGCGTGCCGAAGACTGATATGGCTAAGCTCAAGCTTGGCTAGAATGGCCGAGCGCGGCACGAGAGCGGCTATGACTCTAAAACGGATCGGAACTCTCGCGGCGGTGTTGCTGACGTCGGGCGCATGTTCACATCTGCCGATGGGGCCGACCGCCTACAGCGCCCTGCCGTCGGCGGCACCGGCCGGCCCTCAGCCCGTCGCAGTTCAGAGCGCCGGATCGGCGGCACGGCCGGCCGAAGGTGACGTCGGTCTGGCCGCTCCCGTCACCGCATCCCCCGTCTCGGCCCCTCCCGTTCTGGCTCCGGTCGTCATTCCCGGCATGCCGAAGCTGCAGGAGGCCGACACGGGCCGGGGCGGCTCGAACCCCTCGGCGGTTCTCGATGCGTCGACGCGCACCCGCATGGCGTGGAAGGCCCTGCACCCGGAGAATCTGACGGAACGGTCGATCCTGGCGTCGCGGTCCACCCGAATGACCGGCGCCGACACCGTGACGATGTCTGCCGCGTCGAACGCCAGGGGGGGGGCGGCCGACCGGTCCCTGACCTCGACCGGGTCTCCGGCGACCTACGATCGCGATGCGGCCATGAGCGCCCTCTTGAAGGGGGGGCAGGACGCCGCGCGACCCATCTGCTCGGGGTGCTGACGGCGCCGCGCGGCCAGGTTCCCGTCCCCGTCCCCGCGATGACGGTGCGGTGAGGAGCGCCGGGTTGTTCCACTGGAAGCGCTGCGTCAGCGCGGCTCGGCCGTCTGGGCCACGATGTGGTCGGCGACGGCGCCCGCGGTCGTGAGCCAGATATCGGCCCGGCGCTTCGCGATGCGCTCCAGCGCCTGGCGCAGGGGTCGCAGCCGGTGCGGGCGCCCGACAATGTAGGGATGGAGCGCGATTCCCATGACGAGGGGCGCGGCCTGCGCCTGCTCCAGCATCTCGTCGAAGGCGTCCGCGATGGCGTCGGCGAACTGGCGGCCCGTCTCCTTGCGGGCCACGACGGCGGGGATGTCGTTGAGTTCCTGCGGATAGGGCACAGACAGAATGCGACCGCCGCCGCGGGTCGCGAACCAGGTCGGCTGGTCGTCGTGGTCCCAGTCGAGCAGATAGCGATAGCCGGCCTCGGCCAGGAGGTCGGGCGTCACCCGCGACTGCGAGATCCATGGCCCGAGCCAGCCGGCCGGCTGCCGTCCCTCCCGCGCGGCGATCGCCGCCGTCGTCTCAGCGATCAGCGCCCGCTCCGCGGCCTCGTCGAGGGTGCCCTGCCGCTCCGCGTTGGTCCGCCCGTGGGCGACGATCTCGTCGCCGCGGGCGCGGAATGCCTCGATCAGCCCGGGGCAGTCCCGGTAGAGGTTGCTGTTGACGAGCACGCTCGCCGGCATGGCCAGTGCGTCCAGCATCGCGGCGATCCGCCAAGCGCCGACCCGGTTGCCCCAGTCCCGCCACGCGTAGTTGAGCACGTCCGGCTGCGGGCCCGCCGGCGCCAGCTCCGCGCCCAGGCCCGCGCCGAACGCGAAGGTCTCCAGGTTCAGCCCGATATAGACGGCGAGCCGCTTTCCCCCCGGCCAGTCGAAGACCGGGCGGTCCGGCAGGGCGCTGTACCTGTAGCGGCCGTGGCCCGCATCCGTATCCATACTGTGTCCCCGTTCCGCCGCACCGCCACGGGCGGCGGTCCATCCCCTGTCGCCGGCCGTCAGCCCAGGTCCCGGAAATAGGCGATCGTCCGTTCCAGCCCATCCCGGACGGACACGGTGGGTTCCCAGCCCAGCAGGGCTCTGGCCTTCGTGATGTCCGGGCGGCGCTGGCGCGGGTCGTCGGGGGGGAGCGGCCGCTGAACGATGCGGGAGCGCGAGCCGGTCAGGTCGATCACCAGATCGGCCAATTGCCGGATCGTGAACTCGCTCGGATTCCCGATGTTGACCGGCCCCGTCAGCTCGGGCCCGCTTCCCATCAGTCGGACGATCCCGTCCACGAGGTCGTCGACGTAGCAGAAGGACCGGGTCTGCTCCCCGTCGCCGTAGAGCGTGATGTCCGCGCCCCGCAGCGCCTGGACGACGAGGTTCGACACGACGCGCCCGTCGTTCGGGTGCATCCGCGGGCCGTAGGTGTTGAAGATGCGCGCGACCTTGATCTCCAGCCTGTGCTGCCGGTGGTAATCGAAGAACAGCGTCTCGGCGCAGCGCTTTCCCTCATCGTAGCACGAGCGGAAGCCGATCGGGTTGACGCGTCCCCAGTACGCTTCCGGCTGCGGGTGCACCTCGGGGTCGCCGTACACCTCGGAGGTCGAGGCCTGGAAGATCTTCGCGCGCAGCCGCTTCGCGAGACCGAGCATGTTGATCGCCCCGATGACGCTCGTCTTCGTCGTCTGGACGGGATCGTGCTGATAGTGGATCGGCGAGGCCGGACAGGCGAGGTTGTAGATCTCGTCCACCTCGACATAGAGGGGGAACGTCACGTCGTGGCGCAGGACCTCGAAGCGGGGATCGCCGAGCAGGTGGGCGATGTTCCGCCGCCGCCCCGTGAAGAAATTGTCGACGCACAGGACGTCGTGGCCCTGGGCGAGCAGTCGCTCGCAGAGATGTGAGCCGATGAATCCTGCCCCGCCGGTGACCAGGACGCGCTTCGTGTCGCCGTAGGGCAAGGATATGTATCTCCGCGGTCGATCTATCCTTGCCGCATCCGCGAATGATTCTTCATGTGTGTGCGGATATTGGACAAGCGCAATCAAAAATAGATTGCGGCACTTGCAGCGTCAAGGTCGCGGACGGGTCCGGACCGATCGTCCGCGACAGCCTGCGGCGACCGGAGGATCGACCTCCCCCGTGCGAGCCGCCACGGACGAGCGGACCTGCGGCCGGGCCGTGCGGCCGCACGGCCCGGCGGGCCTTCCCGATAGTTTCTTTCGGCGCGGCGTCGGTGCAATTCGGGCACATTGGCGCCGGAAGATTGATTAAGCCGCCGGAACTCTCCCTATCGGACGCAGTCGGCGAAGACGGGATCCGATTTTCTCGTTAAGCGGACCCGGCGATGGGAGGGGCGCCGCGCCGCCCCGTCTTGCCGAGGGGCAACAACGTCATGGCGTTCTTCATGCATGGCCTGATCGCACTCTGGCTCACGCTGCTGGCCGGAGCGGTGTACATGGCCTGGCAGTTCCAGCGCGGCATCGGGAACCGGGTGGACCTCGCGCGCGAGCCGCGGGTCGTCGTCATCGCGCCGGTCAAGGGCTCCAATCGGCACCTCGCGGACTTCGTCGCACGCCTGCGGGCCCAGCAGTACGGGCACTACCGCATCGTCGCCGTGGTCGAGGCGGAGACCGACGCGGCGCTCCCGGTCCTGCGGCAGGCGTCGGCGGGACCCGGCGCGCCCCTGTCGATCGCGGTCGCCGGCCTCGCGGTGGACGAGGGCCAGAAGATCCATAACCTGCTCCACGTCCTCGACCGGCTCGACGGCAGCGACGAGATCGTTGCGTTCATCGACGCCGATACGCGGCCCGCGCCGGACTGGCTGCTGCGCCTCGTCGAGCCCCTCACCCGCGGCGACATCGACGTGGTCACCGGCCATCGCTGGCTGCTGCCGGTGCGCGGCGACGTGCCGAGCGCCCTCGCCGCGGCCGCCACCAACTCCCTGGTGGGGGCGGTCCGGGTCTTCGACGTGGTCTGGGGCGGAACCTGCGCGCTGCGCTGGACCACGATCGAGCGGATCGGCCTGCGTGACCGCTGGCGGGGTTCCATCGTCGACGACGTGCACCTCAGCCGGATCCTGCGCGAGCATCGGCTGCGCCTGCTGACGCCGCGGAGCCTGATCGTCGCCTCGCCGGTCGAGCACAGCTACCGCTCCGCGTTCGCGTTCGGGCGGCGCCAGTACAAGTTCGTCCGCTGGTACCTGCCGGCGGTCTGGTGGATCGGGGCCGCCATGACCGCCCTGTTCCTGGTCGCGGGCGCGAGCGCCCTCGGGCTGGCGCTGTCCGGGGATCGGTTCGCCCTGGTCGCGCTCGTCCTGGCTTTCCTCCTGGGTCAGGCGCGGGCCTCGGTCCGCCTGATGATCGTCCGCAAGGCGTTCGACGGCGAGGCGGCCGCGGCCTATCGCGGCAACGCCGATGCCGCCGTGCGCTGGCTCGCGCCGGCCTGGATCGCGCTGCACGCCGCCTCCGCTTGGAGCACCCTGCTCTCGCGCAGCCTCATCTGGGCCGGCGTGGTCTACGAGTTTCGCGGGTACCGCGAGACCCGGGTCGTCTCGCGGGCCGCGGTCTAGAATCGCGCCCGATCGCGAGGCCGCCGGGCGCGGCTCCAGGGCCGGTTCATGAGGCCCGGCCGCGAGCCCGGGGCCTGCAGGCGCCCGCCCAAGCGGCGGATGGGGCCATGAGCCCCGGCGGACGCACGAGGTTGTCGGCGGCCGTCGCGAAGGTGAACGGCGCCGGCAGGCCAGCATTCGATTGCCCCCCGCCCCTGCCCGCGCGGTCCGTCGAGGCTTCATTCCGGGTTGAGGGGCGTGCGGCCGGGCGAGGGCCGAACTTTAATCCACGGCGGTGGGTGCGCGGCGGCACGTCGCGAAGGACAATAATGGCTCACACCGTTCGATGAGAGCACAGATCAGCCGAATGATCTGTATTGGACTTGCGGAGGATCGACGAAGACCGGTCCTGATTGAGCGCGGCCGCGATGCCGCCCCGCCGGACGATGACGCTCAAGGTCATGGATCTGCAGGGCTCACACAGGATGCGAATGGATCGGAGGAGGATCTCGAAATGCCCCGCCTGAGCCGCCGTTCACCGCCCGTCATTCTGGCTCTGCTCGCGTATATGGGTGCGGCTCACGCCGGGCCTTATACGGGCACGGGGGGCGGGCCCGAGACGACAATCAACGCGCCCTACCGGTCTGCCGTGGGGCAGACGGTGCCGCCAGGCGCGGCGGCCGCGCCCCGGCACGATCCGGACAAGCGCACGCAGCGGCAGAAGGACCTCGATGCCGTCCTCGGCAGCATCTGCAGGGCGTGCTGAGGCATCGCGGCAGATCCACCACGATCACCGATCGGAACGCACGGGATTGATCTCTTGGATTGTCTGCAGCACGTCCGCATCCTCAGCCAGGTCCGTTGCCGCCTCGGCGAGGGACCGAGCTACGATCCGCGCACGAACACGGCGTGGTGGGTCGACATCCTTGAGGCGCGCCTGTTCGAGATGCCGGTCGGCACTGCCCAGAAGGCGCTGGTCCACGTCCTGCCCATCCAGGTCAGCGACATCGCGGCGATCGACGGCGCGCATCAACTGCTCTCGGCCGAGGACGGGCTCTATGTCCGGGCGATCCGCGACGGGGACATCCGGATGCTGTGTCCCCTCGAGGAGGACATGCTCGGCAACCGCTCCAATGACGGCCGCGTCCATCCCAGCGGGGCGCTCTGGATCGGCACGATGGACCGCGACGCCGCCAGGGGGCGCGGCGCGATCTACCACGTGGCCGGAACGCGGGTGCGCCGCCTCTTCGGCGGCCTGACGGTCCCGAACGGCATCAGCTTCTCGCCGGACGGCGCGACCGGCTACTTCGTCGATACCGAGGTCGGCGTGCTGCGCCGCGTGGCGCTGGATCCCAGGACCGGGCTGCCGAAGGGGCCGCCCGAAACCCACTTCGATCATCGCGGCGGCGACGGCGGCATCGACGGCGCCGCCGTCGATGCCGAGGGCCTGATCTGGACGGCGCGCTTCGGCGCCGGCTGCCTCGATGCCTACAGCCCCGCGGGCGAGCGGGTGCGCACCGTCCCGGTGCCGATGCGGCAGCCGACCTGCCCGACCTTCGCGGGTTGCGCCCTCGACCGGCTGCTGGTCACGTCCGCCTACGAGGGCATGGACGAGGCCGGCCGGGCCGCCGACCCGGAGCACGGCCGGACGATCCTCGTCGATGTCGGCGCGCGCGGCCTGCTGGAGCCGGCCTTCCGGCTCGGCGCCTGATCCGGCCGACCCGCCGGACCGCGACCCGGGACAGGGTTTCTCAGGCCGTCAGCCGATCGTGCCAGCGCGCGTCGCGCGGCGACGGGGGCGGCGGCGTTCCGGCAGGGCGCGCCTCGGCGGCCTCGCCGCTCCGCAACAGGGCCACGAGGCGCGCAACCCCACGTGGCGGATCTCGCCCGACGCGGACCGGCCGCTCAGAAGGCCGTCCGGGGCCGGAGGGCCGCGTGGCGGTTGACGTCCTTGTAGAGGAGGTAGCGGAAGGGTCCCGGTCCGCCGGCGTAGCAGGCCTGGGGGCAGAAGGCGCGCAGCCACATGTAGTCGCCGGCCTCGACCTCGACCCAGTCGCGGTTGAGCCGGTAGACCGCCTTGCCCTCCAGCACGAACAGCCCGTGCTCCATGACGTGGGTCTCCTCGAACGGGATCGAGGCGCCCGGACGCAGCGTCACGATGTTGACGTGCATGTCGTGGCGCACGTCGTCGGCGGCGACGAAGCGGGTGGTGGCCCAGGCCCCGTCCGTACCGGGCATCGCCGCGGGCGTGACGTCGGCTTCGTGGGCGAGGAACGACGGGGGCGCGTCGAGGCCGGGCACGCGCTCGTAGGCCTTGCGGATCCAGTGGACGCGGGCGGGCTCGCCGCCGTCGTTGCGCAGGCTCCAGGCCGCCCCGGGGGCGAGGTAGGCGTAGCTGCCGGGCCGCAGGGCGTGCGCGCGCCCGTCGAGGACGAGCCGCAGCTGGCCGCCGACCACGAAGAGCACGCCCTCGGCCTCGGGATCCGGCTCGGGCTGCTCGCTGCCGCCGCCGGGGGCGATCTCCATCAGGGCCTGCGCGAAGGTCTCCGAGAAGCCCGAGAGCGGCCGGGACAGCATCCAGGTCCGCGTGCCGGTCCAGAACGGCAGGACGCTGGTGACGATGTCGCTCATCACGCCCTTCGGGATGACTGCGTAGGCCTCGGTGAACACGGCCCGGCCGGTCATCAGGGCGGTCTGCGGCGGAAGGCCCCCGCAG
>NZ_JBKFBO010000150.1:0-55082 GCF_053346215.1 Methylobacterium sp. A49B | reverse complement strand
GCCGGAGCGACCGTCGGAGCCGGGGCGGCACGGCCGCCGCCCTCGGCCACCCGCCGCTGGGGCTGGGCCTGGGGCTGGGCGACGTCCAAGGCGCGGCCGGAGCGGGAGACCAGGGACGAGAGCTCGTTGAGCGCCTTGATCTGGTCCGACACCACCCGGCGCATCTCGCCGGTGGCATCCTGGGTCTCGCGCGGGAGTTCGAGGACGCCCTTGGCGAGTTCGGCGCGGGTCGCGTCGAGTTCGCCGCGGATCGAGCCCGCCATCTCGCGCAGCGCGGAGAAGGAGTCGCCGAAGCTGGCCTGGGCCTCCTGGAAGCCACTGCGCATCTCGCGGGCGGCCTCCTCCAGGGCCTGCCGCACGCCCTGGGCGGCCTTCTCGCCCTCGGCGCTGGCGCTGTCCTTGAGGTCGGCGAAGGCGCTCGTCACCGAGGCGCCGGCACCCTGGGCCGACTGGGTCAGGGACTCGCCCACGCTGCGGGCGCGCTCCTCGGCGGCGCGCAGCGTCTCCTCGATGGTCCGCTCCAGGGCCTTGCCGTTCTGCTCCAGGGCGGCGGCCCGCGCCTCGAAGGCGGCCAGCGCCTCCGTCAGCGCGGTTTCGCGGCCCGTCAGCGTCGATCCCAGACGCTCCTCGATCGCGGCCAGCGAGGCGGCCGCCCGGTCGAGGGCAGCCACGTGCGCGGCCGTCTGCTCGCCGAGCGAGCGGCCCCGCCCGTCGAGGGTCTCGGCGAGGCGGGAGGCCTCCTGGAGCGCCCCGTCGGCGGCGCCGCGGAGGGCCTCGACCTGCGCCGAGACCCCGGCACTGGCCTGACCGGTCTCGGCGGCGATGCGCTCCAGGGCGCCCTGGATCTGCTCGATCCGGCCCGACAGCCCCTGCTCGATCGCGCCGAGATTGGTGTCCGCCCCGGCCACGAGATCACTGAGCGCCGTGTTGGCGGTCTCGATCCTCTGGAGGAGGGCGCCCAGTTCCCGGCCCATCCGGTCGTTGGTCTCGAACAGCTCGGAGAGGGTGCGGCCGGCACCGTCCTCGACGGCGGCGCGCAGCAGCTCGGCCGAGGCCCGCGACTGCACCGCCAGCTCCTCGGTCCGCTCCCGCAGGGTCTCGGCCAGCGGCATGCCGGTCTCGGCCAGGGCCCGCTCGATCGCCTCGGCCCGGTCCGACAGGGCCCGGGACAGGTCGAGCATCGGCCCGTCGACGGCCTCGCGCAGGCGGGTCACATGGCCCTCCACGCTGTCGCCGACCGCGCGGCCGCTGCCCTCGACGCTGGCGAGCAGGGCGCCGCCCTTCTCCTCGATGGCGCGGACCAGGGCCTCGGCGCTCTCCGCGAGGCGGCGGGACAGGGCTTCGCCGCGGGCATCCACCAGGGCGCCGAGGGCCGTGACGCGCCGCTCGAACCCGGCCCCGAGGGCCTCGGTGCGGGCATCGATCAGGCCGGCGAGCGCCGCCTCGCGGCTGCTGAGCGTCTCGGCCAGCGCCGCGTTGTGGGCGTCGACCTGCTCGGCATGGGCCCGCGCGCGCTCGTCGAGGGCGGCGGCGAGCGCCGCCGTGCGCTCGTCCATGAGGCCGGCGAAGGCGTCGTGGCGGTCGTCGAAGGCGGTGGCCAAGGTGTCGGCGCGCTGCGCCACCAGGGTCGCGAACAGGCGCATGCGGCTGTCGATGCGCTGGGTGAAGGCGTCGGCGCGGGCCTCGACGCCGCGGGCGAGCGCCTCGCTGTGCGTCTCCACGGCCTGCGCCAGGGCCGCGGTGCGTCCCTCCACGACGCCGTCGAGGTCGCGCAGACGGGCGTCGAAGGTCTCGACCAGGGCGCCCGTGCGGCCCTCGGCCGCCGCGATCAGCGTCTGGCTGCGGTCGTCGAGGAGCCCCTCGATCGCGGCGCGCGCCTGCTCGAAGGTGTCGCGCAGGGCGGCGATCCGCGCATCGACCCGCTCGGACACGTCGCGGCCGGTCCCCTCGACGCTCGCGCTGAGACGATCCTGGACCCGCTCGAACAGGGCCTGCAGCTCGCCCGTGCGCGCCTTGAGGGTCTCGGCGATTTCGGCGTGGCGCGTCTCCAGCAGGCCCGCGATGGCGGGGTTGGCCTGCTCGATGGTCGCCTGCAGGGCCTGCGTGCGGTGCTCGATCGTCCCGGCGATCTGGCGGCCGCGGCCCTCGACCAGGCGATCGATCTCCTCCTGTGCCCGCTCGAACACGGCCTGGAGCGCGCCCGTCCGCTCCTGCAGGGTCCCGGCGATCTGGGCCTCGCGCGCCTCCAGCAGGCCCGCGATGGCGGGGTTGGCCTGCTCGATGGTCGCCTGCAGGGCCTGCGTGCGGTGCTCGATCGTCCCGGCGATCTGGCGGCCGCGATCCTCGACCAAGCGTTCGATCTCGCCCTGCGCCCGCTCGAACAGAGCCTGAAGGTCCGACACGCGGGACTCCAGCAGTTCCGCCATCCGGGTCGGGGCCGCGTCGAGGGTCGTGCGCAGCCCTTCGGTCCGCGCCGCGATGGCGTCGGCGACCTCCTGGCCGCGCCCGTCCACGAGGTCGCGCAGGCCGTTCTGCGCCTCCTCGAACAGGGCCTGCAGGCGCTGCGTGCGCGTGTCGAGGGTCGCGGCGAGCTGGCGCTCGCGGGTCTCCACCAGGGCGGAGACGGCGGCGGGCGCCTCCTCCAGCACGGTCCGCAGGGACTGGATCCGGGTGTCGACCGCGGCGGCGAAGCGGCCGCTGCCGCCCTCGACCATCGCGTCGAGGGCGGCTTGCGCCTCCTCGAACAGGGTGCGCAGGGCCTGGCCCCGGGCGGTGAGCGTGTCGGCGAGGCGGTTGCCGCGGCCCTCGACCAGGCTCTCCAGGGTGCCCAGGCGCTCGTCGAACAGGCTGCCGAGCTGCCGGGCCCGGTCCTCCAGGGCGCCGTTCGCGCTGCCGAACGCCCCCTCCAGGGCGGCGACCAGCGCCTGCCCGCGGCCGTCCAGCGCCTCGTTGATCGGGCCCATCCGGCCGTCGAGGGTGGCGGCCAGCGTGCCCGCGTGGTCGTCCAGCAGGACGCGGATCTGGTTGGTGCGGTCGTCCAGCAGGGTATGGACCGTGCGCACGCCGTCATCGAGCAGGCCGCTGATGTCGGCGGTGCGGCTCGACAGGGTGTGGCCGAGGCGGCCCTCGCCGGCCTCGAGCATCCGCTCGGCATCCGCGATGGTCTGCTGCAGCTTGGCGAGCACGCTGTCGCCGCGCTGGTCGATCAGCTCGGCGAGCGAGTTGCCGCCGCGGTCGAACAGGCGGCCGAGCTCGGTGATCCGGCCTCCGATCGCGCCGAACACGGTCCGGCCCTTCTCGTCGAGCTCGCCCGATAAGGCGGCGATGCGCTCGTCGATCAGGCGGCCGAGCAGATCGGCGCGCTCCGAGAAGGCCGTGCGCACGGCCTCGGTGCGGGCGGCCAGCGCGGCGTCGGCGCTCTCGGCGCGCTCGTCCACCAGCCGGACGATCGCCTCGGCGCGGTTCGACAGGGACGCTTCCAGGCCGCGTGTCGACTCCTCGATGGTCGTGGTGAGGGCGCGGACGCGCTCGGCCATGGCGCCGTCGAGGCCGCCGGTCCGGTCTTCGATCATCGCGACGAGGTCGCGGGTCCGGCCGGCCAGTTCCTCGTCCACCGCGCGGGTGCGCGCCTCGATGAGGCGGATCGCCTCGAAGGCCTGCACGCCGAAGCTCTCGTCCACGAGGCGGGCGCGCTCGTCCAGCGCCTCGGCGATCGCCTGAAGGCGGCCGATCACGCCGGCGTCGAACTGGCCCGCGCTTTCGGCGATCCGGTGGGCGATCTCGGCCGTGTGCCGGGCGATGTCCTCCCCGAGGCCGGTGGTCCGGCCCTCCAGCATCTGGATCAGACCGCGGTGGCCCTCCGCCATGATGCGCGCCATCTCATCGGTCCGGGCGCGCAGCGCCTCGTCCACCGCGGCGGCGCGGGAGCCCAGATGAGCGTCGATCTCGCCGACGAGGCCCGCCACGGCCGCGCCGATCTCGGCGGTCCGCTTGGCGGAACGGTCCTCCAGGCCGCCGAGATGGGTCTCGATCAGGCTGCCGGCCTCGCGGGCCTGGGCCGAGATCGTCTCGGCCACCTGCTGGCCCTTGCCGGTGATGAGCCGGTCCATCTCCTCCAGCCGGGCGCCGACGCTCTCGCCGAGCGCCGCGGTGTCGCGGCCGATCCGCTCGGCCAGGATGTCGCCGCGGGCGATGGTCTCCTGCAGGGCGGCGAGGCGGCTGCCCAGGGTCTCGTCGATCGCCCGGACCCGGCCGTCTGCGGTCTCGGTGAAGCTCGCGCCGGTCTGGCTGAGGGTGTCGGCGATGCGCGCGCCCTGGCTCGCCACCGCCAGCACGATGTCGCGGCCGGTGCCGCTGATGCGGGCCTGGGTCTCGTCGGCGTGGCTCGCCAGCAGCTGGGCGACGCCGCGGCCGTGCTCGCCGAAGGCGGCCTCCATCTCGCCGATCCGGGCGGCGAGGTCGGCCGAGATCGCGCGGGCAGCCTCGGCGAGGCTCCCGGTGGCGTCGCCCGTGCGGGCAGCCAGTTCGCGGTTGAGTTCGTCGAGGGCGGCGCGGACGGCGGAGACCGCCGCCAGGCCGCGCTCGCCGAGTTCGGTGCCGGCGCGGTCGGCGGCGTCGCGGAACCGGGCGGTGAGGATCGCGGTCTCGGCCTCGACGGCGCCGGTGACCTCGCCGGAGGCATTGCGCAGGGTCTCCAGGGCCGCAGCGAGCCGGGCAGCGGCGTCCCGCGTCTGGGTCTCGGCGGCGGTGCCAGCCTGGTCGGCGGCGGCGCGCAGCGCCTCGGCCGCCTCCTCGGTGCGCGCCGAAAGGGCGGCGGCGGACTCCGCGACCCGGCGCTCGAACACCTTCACGGCCTCGAGGGTTCGAGCCTCGACCGCGCCGGTGGCGTCCTCGGCCGAGCCGTGCAGGGCGGTGGCGACCTCTTCGGTCCCGCGCCGGAGCGCCGCGACCGCCTCGGCGGTGCGGCCGTCGATGGCGCCCGACAGGGTCTCGACCGCCCCCCGCAGGGAGCCGACCGCGGCGGCGGCCCCGGCCTCGAAGCCCTGGCCCAGCGCCGAGAAAGCGGCCTCCAGGCTCGCCGCGGCGGTGCCCGTCTGGTGCGTGATGCCGCTGCCGGCGCGCTCGGCCGCCGCGACGACGCGGCTCTCGAGGTCCGCGGCCCGCACCGTCACGGTCTCGTCGAGGCGGGCGGCGATGCCGTCCATCCGCTCGGCGAGGGCGCCGCCGCGATCCGACAGCGCGTCGGCGATCCGCTCCGCCGTGCCGATGAGGTCGTCGCGGACGGAGCCCGCGCGGGTGGTCAGGGCTTCGCCGGCGCCGCTGGCGGCGAGCGCGAGGGCGGCCTGCGCGTCGCGCCCGCGGCCCTCGATCATCTCGGCCACCGACAGGCCGGCGGTCTCGATCTCGGCGCGCAGGGCCGTGCTGCGGCCGGCGATGTCGTGGGTCAGGGCGGCGCCGGTCTCGGCGAAGCGGGCGGTGATCTCCGCCCCCATGGCGCTGAAGCGCTCGGTCAGGTCCGAACCCCGGGACAGGAAGACGGTCTCGAGGCCCGTCACCGAGCGCTCGAAGCTCTCGCGCACCGCGCCGGCCTGACGGTCCAGGGTCTCGCTCACGCGTGTGCCCGTGTCGGCAAGCCCCCGGGTCAGGGCGTCGGTGTTCGCGGTGATCCGGTCGGTGAGGGCGGTGCCGGCCGCCTCGAAGGCGCCGGTCACCTCGCCCGCACGGCTTTCGAAGGCGCGGGTCAGGGTCTCGCCGACCTCCTGAAGGGTGCCGCGCACGTCCTGGCTGGTGGCCGTGAGGTTGTCGATCAGATCGCTGCCGCGGGCCGTCATCAGGCCCACCACCCGGTCGCCGGCCTCGCCCAGGGACGCGGTGATCGCCGCGCCGCGGGTCTCCAGCGCACCGGTCACGCGCTCGCCCGCGCCGGTGACCGCGGATACGATCCGGTCGGAGGCGCCCTCCAGCTCCTCGCTTAGGCTCTGGTGCGAGCCGGTGATGGCATTGCGGACCCGGTCGGCGTTGGTGACGATCGCCTCGCGCTGCGCCACCAGCTCGTCGACGAGGGAGCGGATGCGGATCTCGTTGTCGGAGTAGGCCCGCTCCAGGGTGGCGATCTCGCCGCGCACCAGGGTCTCCAGCTCGCCGGCCCGGGCGAGCGCCCGCTCGACGCCATCGCCCACCGCCGCCACCTCGCGGCGTACGGTCTGCGACATGGTCAGGACCGCGTCCGTGGAGAAGCTCTCGGGCTCGGCCAGCCGCACCGCGACCTCGCCGACCGCGCGGGCGACGAGGCGCATCTCCTGGGCTCGCACCGCCAGCATGGCGGCGATCACGAACAGTACCACCGGGCCGAACAAGGCCGCGGCGCCGACGCTCGCCTGCAGGGCGGTGAGCCCCGAGACGACCTCGCGCAGGTCGCCTCCGGACTTCGTCCAGGCGATCAGCACGAGGGCGCCGATCCAGACGAGGCCGGCGGCCAGCGCGAACAGGTAGGGCTTGGGCGAGGACCGCACCCGCAGGGTCTGCTGCAGGATGCCGATGTTGCGGCGGTCGTCGTTGGCCACCAGGGAGCGGTCGGGCGGCAGCAGCCCGCCCTCGCGGCGGGGCCGGTCCAGGCCGGGCGGGGGCAGGTCGGAGACGAGCGGCGCGTCGAGGTCGAGGCGCGGCGGCATGGTGCGGCCCGCCGGGTCGAGGGTGCCGTCGAGCAGCGGATCCGTGTCGCCGACGTCGGGCAGGCGCGGCTCGGCCCGGGTGTCGGTGCCGGTCGGCGTCAGGGCGTCGAGGTTCAGCGCCTGCTCGATCGCAGAGAGCGCGGCCTCGGCCGGGTCCTTCAGCTTCTTCTCGGTCGCCATTCAACGCCTCGTTACACGGGTTCACCGGCACCTGGGGAGGCTGATGCCGGAGACGCAACACCCCGTTTACCATTACAAGATTAGACGCGGGCAGCGATTGCCGATACCCGAGCCTCCGGCCGGCCCCAGAAAACGTTAACCGAATGGTTACCGCGGCCGCCGTTCACCGCCGCGACCATCCTGCCGCAGAGGAGGGGTCCGGCGCGATCCCCGCCCCGCGAATCGGGGGGTGAATTGTGTGGATCAGCTCCGCCATCCACGACGAACACGGATCCCGGGACCCCAGCATGCAGGCCATCGACCGCGCGGCGCTCGACCTCCAGACGGCCGGCGACGCCGACCTCGCCCGCGAGGTGCTGGACCTGTTCGCCGGGCAGTGCCGGTCGATCCTGCCCCGGCTCGTCGACGCTACGCTTCCCCCGGATCGCCGGGCCGACCTCGCCCACACGTTGAAGGGCTCGGCCGCGGGCGTCGGGGCCGAGCGGGTGCGCGCGCTGGCGGACGCCGCGGAGCCGCGCCTGCGTGCGGGCGACGGGCCGGTGCCGCTCGACGACCTTGCCGAGGCGGTCGCGGCGGCGCTCGCTGAAATCGAGGGCCGGACACCCTGACGGCCGGCCCGGGCCGGCCCCGCGCGCGATGCGGCCGCGATGCGGCGATGGATCCGGGACGCGTGCCAACCGCTGCGCTTGCATTCCGCGGTCTCTGCCGCCAAGCAGGCACGCCGCCCGTCGGACAGATTGCGCTCGACGCGAGCCCGGAGCCCCAGCATGCCCAAGATCACCTACGTCGACCACGCCGGGACGGAGAGGACCGTCGAAGGCAGCGTCGGCGCGACCGTGATGGAGACGGCGTTGCGCAATAACGTTCCGGGGATCGACGCGGAATGCGGCGGCGCCTGCGCCTGCGCCACCTGCCACGTCTACGTTGCCGATGCGTGGATCGAGGTGGTGGGCAAGGCCGCCGACATGGAGCAGGACATGCTCGATTTCGCCAGCGACGTGCGCGAGAATTCCCGCCTGTCCTGCCAGATCAAGATCACGCCGGCGCTCGACGGCCTCGTGGTGACGACGCCCTCCCAGCAGGGCTGATCCGGCTCCGGCCGTCATCAGGTTCTTCCCTCTCACGCGTCATCGCGAGCGCAGCGAAGTGACCCAGGGGGAGCGCGCCGTCGGTAAGATTGGCGCCGCTGAGTTGCTATGCCGAGTTCGCGGAGACGACAGCGACCCTGCTTCGCGAGCCAATCGGGGCGACACCGCCGGCACACGCCCGTCGTTAAACCACAGCCATCGCCCTCGGGAACCGCGTGCAATGTCGTCCGCCTTCATGCAGACTTGACCAAGCGTCGATCGAGTCGCGGGAACACGGACATGACGACAGTCAGGTCTCGGCGGGAGCGAGGACTGTCCTCGTCCGGAGAAACTCTCCGGCAACGGGAGGCGCGGCTCGAAGCGGAAGCCTCGCTGCTGGCAGTCGCGGAAGCCGATCTCGCGGCCGGCCGCTTCATCGCGGACAGCGATGTGGATGGCTGGCTTGAAGCGTGGGAAAAGGGGACGGCCGTGGCGCTACCCGAGGCCCCGACCCCCGCGTCCAAGCTCTGATCACCGCTCTCCGGATTGGAACCCGTGCCCTGGGACGTCCGGATCTCGCGTGCCGCCGCGGCCGATCTCGTGTCCGCGCGCGAATGGCTTCGCCAGCCCGGCGCCGGCGAAATGGCCGCCGAGCGTCTTGCTCGGATCAGCAGAGCCCTACGAGACCTGCGAAACGACCCGCTTCAGTGGCCTGAAGGGGAGCACCCGGGCACGCGCTCGCGCAGCGTCGCAGGCTATCGCATCATCTATGTGGTTGAGAACCACGCCGGCCTCGTAACCGTGCTGCGCGTCTTCGGCCCAGGGCAGAGCCGGGACAGCCTCTGAGGCCGCCTCCTACCGGCTCAATCGCACCTCACCGCACGAGCGCCCGCGCCGCCGCGTCCAGCCCCTCCAGGGTGAGCGGGAACATCCGCCCGGCGACCAGCCGCTGCATCATGCCGATCGACTGCGTGTAGCCCCAGTGCGTCTCGGGCACCGGGTTCAGCCACGCGACCTTCGGGAAGTGGTTCGAGAGCCGCTGCATCCAGACGGCGCCGGCCTCCTCGTTCCAGTGCTCCACCGAGCCGCCGGGCGTGGCGATCTCGTAGGGGCTCATCGAGGCGTCGCCCACGAAGACCAGCCGGTAGTCGCTGCCGTAGGTACGGATCACCTCCAGCAGCGGCGTCTTCGCCTCGTGCCGACGCCGGTTCTCGGTCCAGACCGCCTCGTAGGGGCAGTTGTGGAAGTAGTAGTGCGCGAGGTGCTTGAACTCCGAGCGCGCCGCCGAGAACAGCGCCTCCGCCTGCTCGATGTGCCAGTCCATCGAGCCACCGACGTCGAGGAACAGCAGCACCTTCACGGCGTTGCGCCGCTCCGGGCGCAGCTTCACGTCGATGTAGCCCTGGCGGGCGCTCGCGCGGATCGTGCCGTCGAGGTCGAGCTCCTCGGCCGCCCCGGTCCGGGCGAAGCGGCGCAGGCGCCGGAGCGCCAGCCGCATGTTGCGCGCGCCGATCTCCCGGTCGTCGTCGAGGTCCTTGAACTCTCGCTTGTCCCAGACCTTCACGGCCCGGAAGTTGCGGTTGCCGTCCTGGCCGATGCGGATCCCCTCGGGATTGTAGCCGTAGGCGCCGAAGGGCGAGGTCCCGCCGGTGCCGATCCATTTCGAGCCGCCCTGGTGGCGCCCCTTCTGCTCGGCGAGCCGCTGCTTGAGCGTCTCGAACAGCTTGTCCCAGCCGAGCGCCTTCAGCTCCGCCTTCTCGGCCTCGGTCAGGTACTTCTCGGTGAGCTTGCGGAGCCACTCCTCCGGGACGGCGGCGGGCTCCACCGCCTCGCCGAGGGTCTCCAGTCCCTTGAACACGGTGCCAAATACCCGGTCGAACCGGTCGAGATGCGCCTCGTCCTTCACCAGCGCCGTGCGCGACAGGAAGTAGAACGCCTCGACGTCGCGCTCGGCAAGGCCCCGGTCGAGCGCGCCGAGGAGGGTCAGGTACTCCTTGAGCGAGACGGGGACCTTGGCGTCCCGGAGGGCCGTGAAGAAGTGCAGCAGCATGCCGGGAGAACGCGCCAGCCGCGCGCCCGGGTCAAGTCTGCGCGAATCGCACGGGCCGGGGTCAGGCGGGGCCGGACGTTCCGGCCCCGATCCTGAATCTTCGCCGATGGTCGACAAGATTCAGGACTGTGAACCGGGCTGATTCCACGTCCCAACAGAGTCTCCGCAGGTCGATGGGACTCATAACCTGGGCATAAGTCATCGAATCTGTTGATATGTGTCCGGCCAAGCCTCGCTCAGTCACTCACTCGGTCATGGGAATCGCTCAACTCGACACATCGAGTGAGTGCGGGCGCGGCGACGCGTGCCGGACCAGGCAAGCGTGGAGACCTGCGATGGCGGTCATCCTGCGGAATCTGACGGAATTCAAGCGGTTTCTCGGGAAGCCGGGGGCGACGATTCAGCTGGTGCGCAACACCTTCATGGATCGCCAGCCCGAGGCGACGCAGGAGGCCTACCGCAACAAGGGCATGTACGCGCCCCGCGCCGTGCAGGCCCTCTCGCGCAAGGCGGCCGTCTTCACGCTGCGTGGCTATCCCGGGACGGTCTGGCTCTACTGGGACAAGGGCATCCGCGGCTGGCGCTTCTCCGGGGATACCGTGACGGTCCCGCTGGTCACCGGGCTGGGGCCGGCCGATGAGCTGGTCTATCGCTGCAGCTTCGCCGACGGGTTCGAGCCGGCACCGCGCAGCCGGACGGCGCGGCGCCCGAAGATCGCCGAGGCGCATCCCGTCCCGGCCTGACGGGGCCCCGGCCAGGCCCCGTGAGCAAGCCGTGATCAGGCCTCCTGACCGGCCGCAGCCCCCTGGCGCTCGGGCTCACGCTTGGCCGCCGGCTTGCCGAGCGCCTTCCCCACCGTGCGGCGGGCGCGGAAGATCGGCTTCGCCTCGCTCTCGCGCTTCTTGAGCAGAGCCCGGTACTCGTCCCGCCGCTCGTGGATCGAGGCGATGACGAGTCCCATCGGCACCCCGACATCGACCAGCACGGCCTCCGACAGCTGAAGCGAGGCCTCGATCGTTTCCGGCACCGCGTCGTCGACGCCGAGCTCGTACAGCGCCGAGGCATGGCGGGCGTCGCGCGCCCGAGCCACGATGGTCAGGTCCGGCCGCTCGGCACGGGCGGCGGCCACCGCCGCCTCGACGGCGCGGGGGTTGTCGAGGGTCACCACCAGAGCCCGGGCCGAGGCGATGTCGCAGCGGCGCAGGATCTCGGTGTTGCCGCTGTCGCCGAAATAGACCGGCGCGCCGGCCCGGCGCTGCTCGGCCACCCGAGCGGCGTCGGAATCGAGGGCGATGTAGGGGATCTTGTGCCGCTCCAGCATCTCGCCGACCTGCCGCCCGACGCGTCCGAAGCCCGCGACGATCACCCGGTTCTCGACCCGCTCCGGCACCGGCTCGGCCTTTACGGCGGCCTGGGTGCTGGCCGAAGCCCGCTGCTTGAGCCGCCGGCCGATCGCCGCCAGCGCCGGGATCATGATCATCGTGACGGTGGTCACCACGAGGGCGGCGGCGCCGACCTCCTCCGGCACCAGACCGGTGGCCATGGCGCCGCCGATCAGCACGTAGGCGAATTCGCCGCCCGGCCCGAGCAGCAGGGCCGTCTCCAGGGCCACGGGCTGCGGGATCTTCATCACGGGTGCCGCCATCATCACCACCGCGGCTTTGATCAGCACCAGCGCCAGGGACAGGCCGAGGATCGCGCCCGGCGTCGCCATGAGCTGGGCCGGATCGAGGTTCATGCCCACCGAGACGAAGAACACGCCGAGGAGCAGGCCCTTGAACGGGTCGATCGTCGCCTCGATCGCCCGGCGATACTCGGTCTCGGCGAGCAGCAGGCCGGCCACGAAGGCGCCGAGCGTCATCGACAGGCCGCTCGCCGCCGCCGTCAGCGCCGTGCCGACGATGACCAGCAGGCAGGCCGCCATGAACAGCTCGGTGGAGCGCGTGCGCGCCACGAGCTGGAACAGCGGCCGCAGGGCGAGGCGCCCCGCCACCACGATCAGCACCAGGGCGACGGCGGCCTGGCCCAGCGCCAAGGCCAGCGCCCAGCCCTTGTCGCCGCCGTCGTCGCGGCCGAGCACCGCGATGGCGAACAGCGCCGGCGCCACCGCGAGATCCTGGAACAGCAGGACCGCGAAGCTCGTCCGCCCGGTGGGCGCGTTGAGCCGCCGCTGCTCGGCCAGCACCGGCAGCACCACGGCCGTCGACGAGAGGGCGAGACCAATGCCGACGATCGCCGCGCCGGTGAGCGGCACGTTGAGCCCGTAGAGGATCGCCCCGAGGATCAGCGCGGAGCAGCCCACCTGCAGGGAGCCGAGGCCGAAGACGAGTCGGCGCAGGACCCGCAGGCGCTCCCAGGACAGCTCGATCCCGATCATGAACATCAGGAAGATCACGCCGAACTCGGCGAGGTGCGAGATCTCGGTGCGGTTGCCGATGGTGAAGAGGTGGACCGAGGGATAGGTGTCGGCCAGCCGTCCCAGCCCGAACGGCCCCAGCAGGGCACCGGCGCCGATGAATCCGAGCACCGGCGAGATCCGGAGGCGGTGGAACAGCGGCACCACGATGCCCGCTGTGACGAGAAACAGGATCGCTTCCTTGTAGGAGCCGGCGTGGACCTCTGGCATCGGCGGCGGATCGAACCTCGTCTTGCGGGGGCGGGAAGGCCGGTCACGGCTTCGCGATCATGGGTCGGCACCGGCCCGCGGGCAACCGGTTTCGCGCCCGGATCGCCCCAGCGCAGGTGCGTTCTGACACAAGCCGGATACACGAGCCGGGTGAGACATTTCCGCCACCGGTCCGCCGCCCCCAGCCGCCCGGGCGGTCAAGGCGTGCAATGCGGCCCAAAATCGGCACAATGCGCGCATACACGCAGGAGTTAACCGAGGGTTATGCTCGGGCGGGCCGAGCCCTGGACTGGACCCGATGGATGCGACGAGGCCGATGATCTCCATCAAATCGATTTTCTCCGGCCCGGCAGCCCCTCCGAACCGCGACCTGAAGCGCGAGCAGCGCGAGTGGAAGCTCGAATCGGACCGGTGGCGCCACCAGCGCCACGTCGACCGGGGCTATCGCGTCAAGTGGGGCTACGTGGCGATCGCGTACCTCGTCGAGTTCATGGTGATCGGCGCCTCGCTCTGGGGCGCGTGGCTGTTCGCGGGCGTCTACAGCGACGGCGACTGGCACGCCTTCTACTTCATGCTGCTGGCGCCGCTGGTCTACGCCGCGGTGGAGCTGTGCCGCGTGCCGCTGGGCATCCTGGCGCGCACGCAGCGCTCCTACTTCGTGCGCGGGCTCGCGGTGATCGGCATCATCTTCGCCGCGGGGGTGACCACCAAGTCGGTGTCGCAGCTCGGCGAGATGATGTTCCATCCCCGCCTGATGGAGGCGGCCCGGACCAAGACCGCCCTGAAGGACGCCCAGGCCGACCGGGCCACGATCGGCGACCGGATCAAGGCGGCGGACGAGCGCGTCGCCCAGTACACGGCCGAGCTCGATCAGATCGAGAAGCGTTCCGCCGACAACGCCCAGCAGCTCGCCGGCCTGCCCGCACAGCGCTGCGAGCGGGTGTTCGGCACCAACAGCAAGGGCCGGAAGTATCAGAATCTGAAATGCGTGGCCGACCCGCGGGTCGCCGCCCTGTCGGGGGGCGTCGCCAAGGCCTCGGCCGACCGCGCCGCGATGATCAAGGACCTGGAGGAGGCCCGCAAGGCGCGCGCCGCCCTCGATCCCGGCGCCGCCGACCGGCGCGTGGCCGATGCCGAGCAGGCCTACCGCAACGCGGTCAACCGCTCCCAGCTGCACTCCTTCACCGCCATGGTCTACGGCGTCGACCCGATCGACGTGACCGAGAGCCAGGTCCACGCCTTCCTGCGGATCTTCGTGTTCCTGCCGGCCCTCTGCGCCGCCTTCGCGTCGACCATCCTGGCGCTCTGCGCGGTCTCGACCCGCCGGACCTTCATGGACGAGGACGACCTCGGCGCCGCCGTGAACCCGGAGGCCGCCCCCTACATGCTGGACGCGATCGCCGACGCCCTGCGCGCGCATCCTGAGCCGATCCTGCCGCGCGCCGCCAACGCCTCGGGCGCGGTGATCCCGATGAACCGGCCCGCCACGGGCCAGCAGGCGCTGCCCGGCCAGACCGGTCCGAGCCAGACCCTGCCTGCCGCGGGAGCGGGCGCATGAACTACGTCGCGAACGGGACGCCCGAGAACATCGCCCTCGCCCAGCAGGTGAATTCCCGTCTGCGGGCGGATTCGAGCTACGTCGCCGCCCGGGCCTTCCTGTTCCGGGCGTTGGGCTTCGGCGCCTTCGCGTGCCTCGCCGGCATCGGCGTCGGGGCGGCGGCCTACGGCTGGGCGACGCTAAACCAGTTCGACACCGCCGCCGAGAAGATCGCCGCCGCCATGCAGGCCGCGCTGTCGGACGTGACGCTCAAGACCAAGGGCGAGGTCACGCTGACCGACAACGTGCTGAAGCTCGAGGGCCTGCCCAAAGCCGCCGCCACGCCGACGCCCACCAAGGCCCAGCTCGGCAGCGACGCCGCCCCGGCCTCGAAGGCGGCGGTGAACACCACCTTCACGGTTTTCAAGCAGGTGCCCTATCTCGACGGGCAGATCGTGACCGGCTGGAACTTCAAGGACAGCGCCGAGCAGCCCTACCAGCAGTACTGCTACTTCTCCCGCCGCTCCAACGAGGCCAAGGGGCAGGTCGAGATCAAGATCGACCTCGCGATGGACGGCAAGACCCTGCCGCAGCCGCAGAAGTCCGACGTGAACCTGGAGATCCTGGCCCGGAACTGCGTCTGGCACGAGAAGGGGTAAGACTCACGCCCGCTGAAGGATCCGGCGCCCCGTCCTTGCGAGCGGAGGGAAGCAATCCAGGGCGGCGCCACGCCTCGGAACGTCCCGCTACCCTGGGTCACTTCGCTTCGCGCGTGATGACGGTGTGGGCCCTTCGGCGAGCGCGCCGGCCGGGACGGCCGGACGGGGACGGCGCTTGCGGCACGCCCGCGCCCCGCGTTACCCGTTCCCCCAGGATCACCTCACCGAGACCGCGATGCGCTTTTCCGGAACCGAGACCTACGTCGCGACCCCCGACCTCACCGCGGCGGTCAACGCCGCGGTGGTCCTGGAGCGGCCGCTCCTGGTGAAGGGCGAGCCCGGCACCGGCAAGACCGTGCTGGCCGAGGAGATCGCCAAGGGGCTGAACGCGCCGCTGATCGTCTGGAACATCAAGTCGACCACCAAGGCGCAGCAGGGGCTCTACGAGTACGACGCGGTCTCGCGCCTGCGGGATTCGCAGCTCGGCGACCCGCGGGTCTCGGAGATCGGCAACTACATCCGGCGCGGCAAGCTCTGGGAGGCGTTCACGGCGCCCGAGCGCCCGGTCCTGCTCATCGACGAGATCGACAAGGCCGACATCGAGTTCCCCAACGACCTGCTCACCGAACTCGACCGGATGGAGTTCCACGTCTACGAGACCGGCGAGACCGTGAAGGCCGTGCGCCGGCCGATCGTGATCATCACGTCGAACAACGAGAAGGAGTTGCCGGACGCGTTCCTGCGCCGCTGCTTCTTCCACTACATCAAGTTCCCCGATGCCGAGACGCTGCAGCGCATCGTCGACGTGCACTATCCGGGCATCAAGCACCGCCTGGTCGAGGAGGCCCTGCGGACCTTCCTGGCGATGCGCGAGGTCCCGGGCCTCAAGAAGAAGCCCTCGACCTCGGAGCTGCTCGACTGGCTGAAGCTCCTCGTCTCCGAGGACATCGCCCCCGAGACCCTGCGCGAGCAGGACGGCCGCAAGCTGATCCCGCCGCTGCACGGGGCGCTCCTCAAGAACGAGCAGGACGTCAGCCTGTTCGAGAAGCTCGCCTTCATGATGCGCCGGGAGCAACGGGGCGGCTGAGGCTCGCCGCCCACGTCAGCCGGTCTTGCCCGCGTAGATGTCGGTGATCTGTCCCAGCAGCGTCAGCGCGTCCGCGCGGGAGCGCTGGAAGGCGTTGCGGCCGACGATCGAGCCGAAGCCGCCGCCCGCCTGGATCGCCCGGATCTCGTCGAGGAACGTGGCCTCCTCGGCATGGGCGCCGCCGGAGAAGATCACGATGCGCCGGCCGTTGAAGGCGCATTGCACCACGTGGCGGACGCGCTCGGCCGCGGTGCCGATCGCGATTCCGGTCGACTCGTAGACCTTCCTGGCGGCCGGCTGCTCGATATGGTCGGTGGGCAGCTTGACCTTGATGATGTGCGCGCCGAGCTGGGCGGCGATCTGCGCCGCGTAGCCGATCACGTCGATGGCGGTCTCGCCCGCCTTCGACAGGGCCGAGCCCCGCGCGTAGGACCAGATCACCACGGCGAGCCCGACGCTCTTGGCCTCCTCGGCGATCTCCCGGATCTGGCCGTACATGGCGTTGCGATGGGTCGAGCCCGGATAGATCGTGAAGCCGATGGCGCAGGCGCCGAGCCGCAGGGCGTCCGCCACCGATCCGGTGATCGCCTGCTCGGGATCCTCCTCGTCGGCCAGGAGATCGTGGTCGTTGAGCTTGAGGATCAGCGGGATGCGCCCGGCGTAGTCCCGCGCGCCGGCCTCCAGGAAGCCCAGCGGCGCCGCGTAGGCGTTGCAGCCCGCCGCCAGAGCCAGCTCGAAATGGTAGTGGGGGTCGTAGGCCGGCGGGTTGGGGCCGAAGCTGCGCGCCGGGCCGTGCTCGAAGCCCTGGTCCACCGGCAGGATCAGCATCTTGCCGGTGCCGCCGAGCCGCCCGTGCTCCAGCATGCGGGCGAGGTTGGTGAGCGTCCCGGGGCTGTCCGCCCCGTACCAGGACAGGATCTCGGTGACGCGGGGCGATCGGTCCATCGGGCAGCCTCCTTCGCCAAGGGCCGGCACGCCTTCCGCGCGGGCCCAACCGCGCCGGCCATCCGCGCCGGCTCGGCGGCCCGGGTTCCGAACCGGCCGAGGAAAGCCGAGGTTCCCGCACGCCGCGCTTTCGGCTAACCGGGCGCGCGGCTTGCACGGCGCCGCTCCGGTGGACACCGCAACGCAACGCCACGACGACGCCGGGAATGGCGCTCCGGAGGCTCATGTCAGAGGTCCATGTCATGCGCAGGCTGATCCTGTTGCGGCACGCCAAGTCGGACCGTCCGGCCGGCGTCGCCGACCGAGACCGTCCGCTCAATCCCCGCGGCCGCCGGGCCGCGCCGGCCGTGGGCGCCCATCTGGCGAAGGCAGGCCTGCGCCCCGACCTCGCCCTGGTCTCGACGGCCCAGCGCACGCGGGAGACCTGGGAGGCAATGGCGGCCGGGCTCGGCGATCCGGAGACGCACTGGCAGCCCGAGATCTACGAGGCGCCGGCGGAACGCATCCTGGCGGTGATCCGCAACGCCTCCGACGCGGCCGGGACGGTGATCGTGGTCGGCCACAATCCGGGCCTGGGCGACCTTGCGGCGGGCCTGGCCGGGGAGGGGCCGCGCGAGGTCCGCACGCGCCTCGCCCTGGAGTTTCCGACCGCGGCCTACGCGGTGATCGACTTCGACACCGCCCGCTGGGCGGAGATCGCCCCGGGCCGGGGGCGCCTGGACCGGTTCGTGCGCCCGCGCGACATCGACCCGGATCTCGCGGGCTGACCGCTCACGCCACCGGCACCGCGGAGGCGTGGGCCTCGACCTCCGCGTGGGTCGGCAGGGCGGAGCCCGGCGCGAAGGCCTCGAAGGCCGCCCAGAAATCCTGCCGGATGGCGTCGCGCTCGGTCAGGATCTCGTGCCGCGAATCCGGCAGGACCAGGATGTGGCCCGCCTTGAGCCGGGCCGCGAAGCGCTCGGTGTCGGCGGTGCCGCAGACCGGGTCGGCGCCCGCCGCGAGGATCAGCGTCGGCAGCGTGATGCGCGGCGCCGCCCGCGGGTCGCGCAGCCGCGCCATGGCGCGGAACGCCTCGGCGAGCCACGCGATCGTCGGGTCGCCCACGGCGCCGGCGCCGACCTGCCGGGCCGCCGCGGCGTTCCGGGCGTAGCGGACGGGATCGCGCGACAGCCGGTTGCCGGCATAGGGGTTGGTGGCGATCGAGACCGGCTTGCCGAAGGGGATGTAGCGGCTCCCGAGGCCCAGCCGCTGCAGGGCCCGCGACAGGACGGCGGCGCCGGCCGGCCAGCGGATCATCCGGATCGACAGCATCGGCGCCAGCGCCACGAGGCGCCGGAACGGCAGCCAGTCGTCGAGCGCCCCGAGAAGGGCCACGCAGCCGCCCATCGAGTGCGCGAGGCCGATATGCGGTTCCGGCATCAGCGGCACCAGCACGGTCTCGGCCACGGCCTTCAGGTCCAGCCGGTAATCGTCGAACCGGGCGACGTGGCCCTTGTGGGGATCGTCCACCCGGCGATCGGACTCGCCCTGGCCCCGCCAGTCGAAGGCCACCACCGCGAAGCCCCGCGCCCGCAGCTCGTGGATGGTCTCGTAGTACTTCTCGATGAACTCCGCCCGGCCCTGCAGCAGGCAGACCGTGCCGCGGCAGGTCCGCGCCGTGGTCTGCCAGTGGGCCGCCCGGAGGGTGCAGTCGTCGCTTGTGCCCACCGCGATGAGCGTGCCGCCCGGCGGCACCGGGTTGTCGGGCGTGCCGCGCAGGGTCAGGAGCGGCGGCTGCCGCCCGGTCTCACCGTCGAACAGTCCCACAGGGCTCACCTCACGCGCGTCCGTCCGGGACGGGACCCTACCGAAAAAATCTCGATTTCTGCCATCGGCCGGGGTCTTGAACCGGGATTTTCCCCCTCCGATATCTCGTCTGTGCCGGCCTTCGGGCGGCACGAAAGACGGGTCCGGCCCATCGGGCGGACCGGAATTGCATGTTGCTCACACGAGGATATGTCATGCGTCAGTTCGATCTCGCGCCCCTCTACCGTTCCACAGTCGGCTTCGACCGGCTGTTCTCCGCGCTCGACCAGTTCGCCAGCGCCGAGGCTGCGCCCACCTACCCGCCCTACAACATCGAGCGGACCGGCGAGAACGCCTACCGCATCACCGTCGCGGTCGCCGGCTTCACGGAGTCCGATCTGTCGATCGAGGTCCGGGAGAACGCGCTCACGCTGAAGGGCGAGCGCAAGGCCGAGGGCAAGGCGGAGTTCCTGCATCAGGGCATCGCGGCCCGCGCCTTCGAGCGCCGCTTCCAGCTCGCCGACCACGTCCAGGTGACGGGGGCGGCCCTCGAGAACGGCCTCCTCCACATCGACCTCGTCCGCGAGGTTCCGGAGGCGAAGAAGCCGCGCCGCATCCAGATCGCCACGGCGGGCCGCGCCAGCGCCCCGGTGATCGAGGGCGACGTCCGCACCGACTCGGTCCCGCAGGCCGCCTGATCCAGGCTCACGCGGAACGCTAGACTGATGGAGCGCCCCGGCCCCGCGGCCGGGGCGTTTTTTCTGTCGGCGCTGTCATAATGCCGTGTGCGCGTCGTGCTCTTAAGTCCGCCCGGACGGTGCATGACGCGCACCCGGAGTGATACCCGACCATGGTCGCCAATCTCGCCCGCGGAGCCTACAGCGCGCTCGGAGCCGGCTGGCACAGGGGCATGCAGTGGGGCGTCGGCGCGCCGATCGCGAAGCTGCGCCGCCGGCAGATGCAGGCCCGGGACCTCGAGGGCGTCCCGGCCGGGATCGCCGACGTCCTCTCGGCCGAGCGGGCGATCCGCCTCCCGGAACCGTTCGAGGGGCGCAGCCTCGGTCGAATCGGCAACCTGGAGGTGCGGCTCGCGACGAAGCGGTCCGAGATCCGCCGGGCCCAGCGCCTGCGCTTCAAGGTGTTCTACGAGGAGATGTCGGCGGTCCCGACCGGGCTCGCCGCCCTGTCGCGGCGCGACGTCGACAGCTACGACGCGCTCTGCGACCACCTCCTCGTCCTCGATCATGCCCCGCCCAAGCGGAAGAAGCCCTTCGCCAAGCACCTCGCCAAGCCCCGGCCGAAGGTGGTGGGCACCTACCGGCTGCTCCGCGGCGAGGTGGCCGACCGCCACGCGGGCTTCTACTCCGAGGGAGAGTACGACCTCGCGCCGCTGCTCGCCGCGCAGGGCCATCGGCGGCTCCTGGAGCTCGGCCGCTCCTGCGTGCTCAAGCCCTACCGGGGCAAGCGCACCGTCGAGCTGCTCTGGCAGGGGATCTACGCCTACGTCCTGCACCACCGGATCGACGCGCTGATCGGCTGCGCGAGCCTGGAAGGCACGGATCCGGACCGGCTGGCGCTGCCGCTCGCCTTCCTGCACCACCACGCCCGCGCGCCCGAGGGCTGGCGCGCCCGCGCGCTGCCGGAGCGGGCGGTGGCCATGGACCGGCTGCCGAAGGAGGCGGTGGATTCCAAGGCCGCCCTGCAGGCGCTCCCGCCCCTGATCAAGGGCTATCTCCGCCTCGGCGCGACCTTCGGGGACGGGGCGGTCATCGACCGCCAGTTCGGCACGACGGACGTGTTCGTGACGCTGCCGGTGGAGGCGATCGGCGCCCGCTACCGGGGGCACTTCGCGCCGGCGTCGTGAGGGGCGGGTCGGCGTCCTAAGTCGATCCCACCCTCCACCTCATCCTGAGGTGACCGCGCAGCGGGCCTCGAAGGAGGGCTCCAGGGGGCGCGACGCTTTCTGGAGGGCTGCTTCGAGGCCCGCGCTGCGCTCCGGCACCTCAGGATGAGGGAGACGGGTGGGAAGGACGAAACACCATGCGGTTGCGTCCTAAAGATCCCCCAGGGCCAGCTGCCCCTGGTTGCGCGCCTTCGGCGGCGCGGCCTTGCGCTCCTTGGTCCGGCCCGAGGCGGCGCGCGCGGCGGCCGGCTTCCTGGGCTTCGGATCGCCGCGCATCCGGGCCACCGCCTTGTCGCGGGCGACCGCCTCCGGGGCGCTCGGATCGTCCGTCAGCCACTTGCCGCGCTTGATCACCTCGTTCACGCGGCCCTGGTTCACCCCGACCTTGAAGGCGATCTCCTGCTGGGTCATGCCGGTCGTGGCGTGCAGGTCCAGGATCGCCCGGGCGAGTTCCGGGGTCATCTTCTGGCCCGTCAGCCGCCGTGCCGGCTTGACCGTGCGGGTCGCCCGGTCGCGCTCGCGCAGGCGCTCCAGCAGCGCCAGCGCCATGTTCATGCCGTGCTCGCGCAGGGCTTCCTCGAACTCTTTCAGGGTCGCCATCGGCGCCAACCTCCGCCGGGCTCAGGGGCCGGTTACTGGCCGGGGAACGTGCCGGGAACGAAGCGGTTGCGCAAGCTTTCCGGGCGGGTGCCCGACCCGGTGTCGGTGGACGCGCGATGTCATCCACCGGAAATGCCGCCCCTGGCCTGCCCGCGGCCCCTCGGCTACACGGGCCGCATCCGACACGGCAGGCCCCGCCCGCGCACGATGATCAGCCCGATCCGCAGAGTCGTTCCCGGCGAGCCCCGAGGCCCCCTGGCCCGGGAGCTGGAGGCCGGGGCGGTGCTGCTGTTCCCGGACCTGCCCTTCCCGTTCAGCGACCTCGAGCGCCGCTTCACCGAGCGGCCCTTCGCGGACGGCAAGGCCAAGAACGTCAACATCCGCGGCGCGGCCGCGGAACTGCGCGGCGCGTCCGGCACGCCGGAGGAGCAGGAGGCCCTGCGCCAGCTCCTGATCCGCTACCGCGCCTTCGCCCAGGACCTGATCGGCACGTACCTGCCCGCGTATCTCGACCGGGTGAGCCTCGCCGGCACTTCCTACCGGCCCTTCGACGTGGACCGGCGCAAGCTGAGCTGGCGGCGCGACGACACGCGGCTGCACGTCGACGCCTTCCCGTCGAACCCGATCGGCGAGAAGCGGATCCTGCGGGTGTTCCGCAACATCAATCCCGCGGGCGAACCGCGCCTCTGGCGGGTCGGCGAGGATTTCGGGTCGATGGCGGAGAAGTTCCTGCCGCGGCTGCCGGGCTACTCCCCGCTCTCGGCGCGCCTGCTCGCCGCGCTGCGCATCACCAAGGCGAAGCGCTCGGAATACGACCACCTGATGCTGCACCTGCACGACGCCCTCAAGCAGGACGAGGCGTATCAGGCGTCGGCGCCCCAGGCCGACGTGCAGTTCCACCCCGGCGAGACCTGGGTGACCTTCTCGGACCTCGTGATGCACGGCGCCATGGGCGGCCGCTACATGCTGGAGCAGACCGCCTACCTGCCGGTCGCCGACCAGGCCGACCCAACCTTAAGCCCGCAGCGCATCCTGGCGGCCAAGCTCGGCCGCGCTCTTCGCACATGAGACAGGGACCTCACCGATGATCCTCGAAATCGCGCAGATCGAGATCAAGCCCGGCCTGGAGGCCGAGTTCGAGAAGGGCATCACCGAGGCCTCGGCGATCTTCAAGCAGGCGAAGGGCTGCCGGCATTTCGAGGTCCGGCGCTCCATCGAGCACCCGCAGCGCTACCGGCTGCTGATCCACTGGGACACGCTGGAGGCCCACACCAAGGACTTCACCGGCTCGCAGCCCTGGCAGGATTACCGCGCCCTGGTCTCCCACTGCTTCGCCGGCCCGGTGGCCGTGGAGCACGCCGAGCAGGTGCTGAAGGCGTTCTGATCGGAGCCGCTGGCGCGTCAGCGTTGCGACGCACTCCGCCGGTGCTAGGCTCCCGCGCGACCGGCTCCGAAGCGAATCATCGGGGTCGCGGCGGGTGGGGAACAGGCTGATGGCGCGGCTCGGACGGCTCGCGGGTGCCCTGGCGCTCCTCGGAGGGAGCGCGGGCGGTCCGGCCCTCGCCCAGACCCCGCCCGCCCAGTCCCCACCTGCGCCCCGCACCGCGCCCCGGCCGGTCACCCCCCTCGCCGCGCCCATCGCCAGGACCTTCGTCCGGCCCGACCTCGCCAGCGCGGCCGTCCGCCTGGAGACGGCGCTGAAGGCGGAAGCCGGCGGCCCGCTGCGGCCGGCCGGCCAGTCCCGCGCCGCCGGGCTGGCCCTGCTCGCCGCCGACAAGCCCGACGAGGCGCTGGCGCCGCTCACCGCCGCGGTGGCGGCCGATCCGGCCGACGCGCGCAACTGGCAGACCTATGCCCGCGGGGCCGCGGCGGCCCTGGGTGCCCTCGACGACAACGACTACCAGGGCCGGTCGCGCCTGCGCGGCCGGGTGACGGCCGCCGCCTACCGCGCCTACGAGCGCGCCGGGACGGCGGCCGACGCCGCGGCGTCGCTGGCCGCGCTCGGCGCCGCGGAGGCCGAGCAGGAATCCTGGCGCCCGGCGCTCGACGCCTACGCGGCGAGCCTCGCCCTGGCGGATGCCGGCCCGGTCCGGGAGACCTACGAGACCCTGCGGGCGCAGCACGGCTTCCGCATCCTCGACTACAAGGTCGATTCCGACGCGGCCGCCCCGCGGGCCTGCTTCACCTTCTCGGAGGCGATCAAGCCCAAGGCCGACTACGCGCCCTTCGTCGCCGTGTCGGGCAGCAGCGCGGCCGCCGTGACCGGGGAGGGCTCCCAGGTCTGCGTCGACGGCCTCAAGCACGGGGGCCGCTACGCCATCGTGGTCCGCCAGGGCCTGCCCTCCGCGGTCGGCGAGAGCCTGCTCAAGGCCGCCGATTACGAGATCTACGTCCGCGACCGCGCCCCGCAGGTGCGCTTCACCGGGCGCAACTACGTCCTGCCCCGGACCGGTCAGGCGGGCGTGCCCCTGGTCTCGGTGAACGCGCCCAAGCTCGACGTCGAGGTGTTGCGCATCGGCGACCGCGGCCTGCTGCCGACCCTGCGCTCCGAGGACTTCCTGGGCCAGCTCAGCGGGTCCACCGCCCGGACGATCGCCTCCGAGAAGGGCGTGCGCGTCTGGAAGGGCACCCTCGACACCGCCAAGGCGGAGGTGAACCAGGAGGCCGTCACCGCCTTCCCGGTCCTCCAGGCGGTGGGCAAGCTGGAGCCCGGCCTCTACGTGATGCTGGCCCGCCCCTCCGGCACCGCCGCCTCCGACGAGGAGTACGACACCCAGGCGACCCAGTGGTTCGTGGTCTCCGACCTGGGGCTGACCGCCACCAAGGGCCGGGACGGGGTCACCGTGGTCCTGCGCTCGCTCGCCTCCGCGCAGGTGATGCCGGGCGCCGAGATCCGGCTGGTCGCCCGCAACAACGAGGTGCTGGGCACCCGGACCACGGATTCGCAGGGCCACGTCGCCTTCGATCCGGGGCTCACACGCGGGGAGGGCGGCTTGGCGCCGAGCCTCGTGGTCGCCCAGGCGGGCGGCGATTACGGCTTCCTCGACCTCAACCTGGGCGCCTTCGACCTCACCGACCGGGGCGTGAAGGGGCGGCCCGAGACCGGCGGCCTCGACGCCTACCTGTTCCCGGAGCGCGGGGTCTACCGCACCGGCGAGACCGTCCAGCTCACCGCGCTCCTGCGCGATCCCCGCGGCGCCGCCGTGCCGGATCTGCCGCTGACCCTGGTGGTGAAACGGCCGGACGGCGTCGAGTACCGGCGCGTCTCGGTGCCCGACCAGGGGCTCGGCGGCCGGGCCCTGCCGCTGCCGCTCCTGTCGGGGGCAATGCACGGCACCTGGCGGGTCTCCGCCTACACGGACCCGAAGGCGTCCGCGATCGGCGAGACCAGCTTCCTCGTGGAAGACTACGTCCCCGAGCGGCTGGAGGTGACCCTCAAGGCCCGGCAGGCGGCCCTGAACCGGGGCGAGGCCGCGCAGGTCGACGTCGCCGCCCGCTACCTCTACGGCGCCCCGGGCGCCGATCTCGACGTGTCGGGCAGCGTGACCGTGCAGGCGGTGGCCACCAGCGGCATCAAGGGGCTGGAGGGCTATTCCATCGGTCTCGACGACGAGGCCGTGGAGCCGGCGACCCAGGAACTGCAGGACCACGCCACCACGAGCGCGCAGGGCGCCACCACCGTCACGGTGCCGGTGCCGCAGGTCGCGGCGCCGCGGGCGCTGGAGGCGAAGATCACGCTGGCGGTCGGCGAGCCCGGGGGCCGGGCGCTGTCGCGCAGCCTGACCCTGCCGATCCTCCCGGCCAACCCGGTCCTCGCCCTGCGCAAGGGCTTCGCCGACCTCAAGGAAGGCGGGATCGCGGGCTTCGACGCGGTGTTCGCGCGCCCCGACGGGGCACTCCTCGCCCGGCCGGGCGTGAGCTGGACCCTGTCGCGGATCGACCAGTCGTACCAGTGGTACCGGGCGGACGGGCGCTGGTCGTTCGAGCCGGTGAAGTCCGCGCGGCGCGTCGCCAGCGGCACCGTCGACCTCACGGCCGCCGGCCCGGGCCGGATCGAGGCGCCGGTCGGCCTCGGCCGCTACCGGCTGGAGGTCTCGACCGCGGGCGCCCCGGAGGCGAGTGCGAGCCTCGGCTTCGAGGTGGGCTGGGGCGGCTCCGAGACCGCGGAGGCGCCCGACCTGCTCGACCTGACCCTCGACAGGGCCGCCTACGCGGCCGGCGACACGCTGCGGGCCAAGCTCAGCCCGAAGTTCAAGGGTCAGGCCAGCCTGATGGTCGTCAGCGACCGCGTGCACCAGACCCTGGAGGTCAGCGTGCCCGAGGGCGGCACCACGGTCAGCATCCCGGTGAAGGCCGAATGGGGCGCCGGCGCCTACCTGGTGGCCACCGCCTACCGGCCCCTCGATCAGGCGGCCAAGCGCCTGCCCGGCCGGGCGCTGGGCCTCGCGTGGTTCTCGGTGGACCGGGAGCGGCGCAGCCTCGGCGTCGCCCTGAAGGCGCCGGAGCGGGCGCGCCCGCGCCAGGACCTGACCGTGCCGGTCCAGCTCACCGGGCTGAGGGCCGGCGAGGCGGCGCGGATCACTGTGGCGCTGGTCGATGTCGGCATCCTCAACCTGACCCGCTACGCGGCGCCGGACCCGACCCAGTACTTCCTCGGCCAGCGGGCGCTCGGGCCGGAATTCCGCGACCTCTACGGGTACCTGATCGACGGCATGCAGGGCTCGGCCGGGGCGATCCGCTCCGGCGGCGACGCGGGCGGCGGCGAGCTCGCCGATTCCCCGCCGACCCAGGCGCCGCTGGCGCTCTATTCCGGCGTGGTGACCGTAGGGCCAGACGGCGCGGCCAGCGTCACCTTCCCGATCCCGGCCTTCAACGGCACCGGGCGCGTGATGGTCACCGCCTGGAGCGGCGACCGGGTCGGGCAGGCGCAGGCCGACGTGATCATCCGCGACCCGGTCGTGCTGAGCGCCACGCTGCCGCGCTTCCTCGACACCGGCGACCGCTCGCGCCTGTTCGTGGCCCTGGACAACGTCGAGGGGCCGGCGGGCGAGTACACGGTCGACCTGAACCCGGCCGGCCCGGTGGTGGTCGGCGCCAGCGCGCTGCGGCAGACGCTGCGGCTGGAGGCCGGCGCCAAGGGCCAGTTCGCGATCCCGCTCACCGCCGCCGGACCCGGCACGGCCCGCCTCGACCTCGCCCTGTCGGGGCCGGGCCTGCCGGCCGCCCTCAACCAGAGCTTCGCCCTCGGGATCGCGCCGGGGACCGGCGCCCTGCTGCGCCGCTCGGTGCGCAGCCTCGCCCCCGGGGCGAACCTGACGCTGTCCTCGGACCTCCTCGCCGACCTGCAGCCGGGGACCGGCAGCGTCTCGCTCTCGGCCACGGCCCTCCCGGGGGTCGACGTGGCGGCCCTGCTCCGTGCGCTCGACCGCTACCCCTACGGCTGCTCCGAGCAGGTGGTGAGCCGGGCGATGCCGTTGCTCTATGTCAACAAGCTCGCGGCCCTGGAGAAGCTCGCCCTCGACACCGGTGCCGACGATCGGGTGCGGGAGTCGATCGAGCGCCTGCTCGCCCGCCAGGATTCGAGCGGCGATTTCGGCCTGTGGTCGGCGCAGGGGTCGAGCGACCTCTGGCTCGACGCCTACGTGACCGACTTCCTGACCCGCGCCCGCGAGCGCAATTTTTCCGTGCCGCAGAAGGCCTTCGCCCAGGCCCTCGACTACCTGCGCAACGCGGTCGCCAACGCCACCGAGGTGCGGGGCGGCGGTGCCGACCTCGCCTACGCGGCCTACGTGCTCGCCCGGAACGGCCGGCCGGTGATGGGCGACCTGCGCTACCTCGCCGACACCAAGATCGGCGACTTCTCCTCCGCCCTCGGGCGGGCGCAGCTCGCCGCAGCCCTGGCGCTGCTCGGCGACCGCGGCCGGGCCGCCAAGAGCATGGAATCGGCGCTCACCGTCCTGCGCGCCGAGCGCGACAAGGGCGTCTACCGCGCCGATTACGGCTCCCGACTCCGCGACGGGGCCGGGCTGATCACGCTCGCCGCCGAGAGCGGGCTGGCGCAGGGGGCGCTGGGCCCCGCGGCTTCCGTGCTCGGCGAGGAGCAGCAATCCGAGCGCCCGACGAGCACGCAGGAGAATGCCTGGATGGTGCTCGCCGCCGAGAGCCTGTCGAACGAGGCGGGCACGCTGTCGTTCAGCCTGGACGGCGCGCCGCAGACCGGGATGCTGGCGCGGGTCTACCGGGAGGCGGCCCTGGCCGAAAGGGGCGTTCAGCTGACCAATACCGGCCGCGCGCCTGTGCAGGTAGCCGTGACCGTCAACGGCAGCCCCCTGGCGCCGGAGCCGGCGGCGCAGCAGGGCTACACGATCGAGCGCAGCTTCCGGCGGCTGGACGGCAGCACCATCGACCCGGCGAGCGGCCTGCGCCAGAACGACCGGCTCGTGGTGGTGCTCAAGGTCACGGAGGCGAAGGCGGAGGCGGCGCGGCTCCTGCTGGTCGATCCGCTGCCGGCGGGGCTGGAGATCGACAACCCAAAACTCCTCGACGCCGACGCGCTCCAGGGGCTCGCCTTCGCCAAGTCCGACGTGCAGCCGGTCCACACCGAGTTCCGCGACGACCGGTTCGTGGCGGCCTTTGACCGCGACCCGAGCCAGTCGGCCTTCTTCACCGTGGCCTACACGGTGCGGGCGGTCTCGCCCGGGACCTACGTCCATCCCGGCGCCACCGTGGAGGACATGTACCGGCCGGCGCGGTTCGGCCGGACCGCCTCGGGCAGCGTGACGGTCGGGGCGGCCAAGTAGGGCGGGCGTTCGGACGCTTCGATCGACCTGGCTTCGCCGTCATCGCGAGCGCCGCGAAGCGAGCCAGGGTTGGCGCGTCATCGGTGACCGTGGCGCTGCTCTGGATTGCTTCGCTGCGCTCGCGAAGACGTGGTGTTCAACACGGTATCCAGACCCAGCCTCGGACGTGACGGCGCAACCCGCCGGGCCGGTTTGCTGCGTTGCGGCTGGCACATGGTGCAGTGCGGAACCCCCGCGAGCGCCCACCCATTCCCATGGGGTCCCGTTCGGAACCCGTGGAGCGATGCCCGATGCCGGACCTCGACGCGCTCGCCGGCTCCGCAGCCCGCGCGCTGGCCTACCTGCCGTGGTGGGCCGAGAGCCTGATCCTCATCGTCGCCTGCTGCGCCGTGGTGATGCCCCTGCACGGGGTCGTCTACCGGGCGATGAAGCGGGCGGTCGCGGCCAGGAGCCTGTTCTGGCGCTCGCTGGTGTCGCGCACCCGCGGGCCGAGCCGACTCGGCCTGATCGTGGTGGCGATCAGCCTCGCCTCGACCACCGTGCACCTGTCCTGGGAGGTGCGGATCGCCCTCAACCAGATCCTGCTGGTGGCCTTCGTGACGCTCACCGGCTGGTGCTGCGCCACCGCGCTCCACATCGCCACGGTGATCTACCTGCGCCGGTTCAAGCTCGACGCCGAGGACAACCTCCTGGCGCGCAAGCACTTCACCCAGATGCGCATCCTGGAGCGGGCGGGCGTGACGCTGGTGGCCCTCGTCACCCTGTCGGTGGCGCTGATGACCTTCGAGCCGGTGCGCCAGTACGGCGTCAGCCTGCTCGCCTCGGCGGGCGCGGCGGGCCTCGTGCTCGGGCTCGCCATGCAGCCGGTCCTGTCGAACCTCGTGGCCGGCATCCAGATCGCCATCACTCAGCCGATCCGGATCGAGGATGCGATCATCGTCGAGAACGAATGGGGCTGGGTCGAGGAGATCACCGCGACCTACGTGGTGGTCCGCCTCTGGGACTGGCGCCGGCTGGTCCTGCCGCTGACCTACTTCATCCAGAAGCCGTTCCAGAACTGGACCCGCGACGGCGCCTCGCTGATCGGCAGCGTGTTCGTCTACGTCGACCACCGCGCGCCGGTCGCGGCGATGCGCGAGAAGCTCGCCGAGATCGCCAGGGGCACACCGCTCTGGGACGGCAAGGTGGTCAACCTCCAGGTCTCGGACGCGAAGGAAGCGACGATCGAGATCCGGATGCTGGTGAGCGCCCGCAACGCGCCCCAGGCCTGGGACCTGCGCTGCGTGGTCCGCGAGGCGATGATCACGTGGCTCCAGGCCGCGCACCCGGAGGCCCTGCCGCGGCACCGCACGGAATGGGTCGGCGCCGAGGAGCCGGCCCTGCGTCGGGGGGAGGAGCGGCGGTTCGCGGCGTGACAGCCACCGTCATCGCGAGCGCAGCGAAGCGACCCAGGGCAGCGCGACATCTGGCAGCGTGGCGCCGCCCTGGATTGCTTCGCTGCGCTCGCAAGGACGGGTGTCAGTCGTCGGCGCCCGCGTAAAAACTCTCCACGCCGATGCCCTCTTCCTGCATCAACCGGGCGCGGGCGCGCAGCTTCTCGGTCTCGCTCTTGAGCTGGCCGCAGGCCGCCAGGATGTCCCGGCCGCGGGGCGTGCGCACCGGCGAGGCGTAGCCGGCGTTGAACACGATCTCAGAGAAGCGCTCGATCCGGTCCCAGTCGGAGCATTCGTAGCGGCTGCCCGGCCAGGGGTTGAACGGGATCAGGTTGATCTTGGCCGGGATGCCCTTGAGCAGGCGGACCAGCTCCCGCGCGTCCGCATCCGAATCGTTGACGCCCTTCAGCATCACGTACTCGAAGGTGATCCGGCGGGCGTTGCTCAGGCCCGGATAGGCCCGGCAGGCCGCGAGCAATTCGGCGATCGGATATTTCCGGTTGAGCGGCACCAGCTCGTTGCGGAGGTCGTCGCGCACGGCGTGGAGCGAGATCGCCAGCATGGCGTTGGCCTGCTCGCCGAGCCGCGGGATCTGCGGCACGACCCCCGAGGTCGAGACCGTGATCCGCCGCCGGGACAGGCCGAGACCCTCCTGGTCCGACATCACCCCGACCGCGTCGACCACGGCGTCGAGATTGTAGAGGGGTTCGCCCATGCCCATGAACACGATGTTGGTCACGAGCCGGCCGACCTCGCCGGAGCCGCCGGCATCGCGGCTCGGCATCTGGCCGGGCCAGTCGCCGAGCTCGTCCCGGGCGGTGACGAGCTGCTGGACGATCTCGGCCGCCGAGAGGTTGCGCACGAGGCGCTGCGTGCCGGTGTGGCAGAACGAGCAGGTCAGCGTGCAGCCGACCTGGGAGGACACGCAGAGCGTGCCGCGGTCCGGGCCCGGAATGTAAACGCACTCGATCTCGGCGCCGCGGTTGTGCTCCTGCCGGTTGGTCGGGGCCATGCGCAGCAGCCACTTGCGGGTGCCGTCGCGGGAGACCTGCCGACTCGCCACCTCGGGGCGCTCCAGGGTGAAGTGCTCGGCGAGCTGCGCCTTCAGGGCTTTGCCGACATTGGTCATCTCGGCGAAGTCGGACGCCCCGCGGAAATTGACCCAGTGCCAGACCTGGCCGGCGCGCATCCGGCTCTCGCGCTCGGGCACGCCCATGCCGACGAGTTGCGCCTTGAGGGCGTCGCGGGTCAGGCCAACCAGCGAGGGGCGGCGGCCGGGCAGCGCCTCGGGGAGGAGATCCGGCGCCTTCTCGATCGCGGCATCGGCCGCGCGGGCGCTGTCGAGCGACGGCGTCGCCATGGCGTTCAAACGATCCATACGTTGGAAAGGGTCTGATATAGGCGATCGCGCCGGCGAATGCGAATGCGCGTCGGCGACAGCTGACCCCACGGAGAGCGATGGCGACCGACACGCAGGCCGGGCAGGCGATCTACAATCCGCGGACGCTGCAGATCTACGACCTCGTCGTGCTGCGCCTGTCGAACCCGCTGATCTGGCGCTGCCCCACGGCGCGGATCCTCGATCTCTACGACCGACATGCGGGCCTCGCGCATCTCGACGTCGGGGTCGGGACCGGCTGGTACCTCGACCGGTGCCGCTTCCCGTCCTCCGCGCCGCGCATCGGCCTGATGGACCTCAACGCCGACAGCCTCGCCTTCGCGGCCCAGCGGATCGCACGCTACCGGCCGGAGACCTACCGGGTCGACGTGCTCGGCGCGCCGGCCAGCGGCATCGCGCCGTTCGACTCGATCGGGATGACCTACCTGCTTCACTGCCTGCCGGGGGACATCGCCGCGAAGGCCAAGGCCTTCGACACGGTGCGGCCGTGCCTGGCCGACGGCGGAGTGGTGTTCGGCGCCACGATCCTGTCGGGGGGCGTCCGGGTCACGGCGGCGGCGCGGGCGCTGATGCGGGTCTACAACCGCAAGGAAGTGTTCTCGAACGCCGCCGACACGCTACCGGCGCTGCGGGCCGCGCTGGAGCAGCGGTTCCGGTCGGTGGAGATCACGGTCGTCGGCTGCGTGGCGCTGTTCGTCGCGCGGGACCCGCGCTGAGCCGGCCACCGTCCTTGCGAGCGCAGCGAAGCAATCCAGCGGCGCCACGCTAACCGGCCTCGCGCTGCCCTGGGTTGCTTCGCTCCGCGCGCAAGGACGGGCACGAAAAAGGGCGCCCGCGGGCGCCCTCATTCATCGTGCCAGGTCTCAGAAAAAATCAGGCGGCGGCGGTCTTCACCGGCACGCCCTTCTCGGACAGGAAGGTCTGCAGCTCGCCCGACTGGAACATCTCGCGGGTGATGTCGCAGCCGCCGACGAACTCGCCCTTCACGTAGATCTGCGGGATGGTCGGCCAGTTCGAGAAGGCCTTGATGCCTTCGCGGATCTCCTGGTCGGCCAGGACGTTCACGCCCTTGAACGGCACGCCGAGGTAGTTGAGGATCTGCACCACCTGCCCTGAGAAGCCGCATTGCGGCATCTGCGGCGTGCCCTTCATGAACACCACCACGTCCTGGGAGGCGATCTCGTTCTGGATGGTCGTGTTGGCGTCGGTCATCGTTCTGTCCTCAGCTATTCGGTCTCGTATGTGCTGTCTCGATCAGCGGCGCGCAACCGAGGCAGCGATCACGCGGAGTGCATGATCGACATCGAAGCGGTCGTTGAGAAGATCCTCAGGCACGATCGGGCATGAATCCGGCAATCCCGGAAGAAGCTCGTTCCCATAGGCACCAAGACCAGCCTCCGCGGCCGTGACCGCGGATTTCCAGATTCTGGGCCAGTTCAACCTCTGCCGCATCGACGGTTCGTAGGCATTCCACGCCGTGATCTGGAATGTCGCGATCTCAGCCCGCCAATGCAAGCTTGCCGGCGCGAGCGGGGCGGACGCACGCTTGAGGAGGTGGGCGAGCGTCTGGATCAGCAGCCCTTCGACGGCCCGCAGATGCGCACGCCCCACGCTCTCGATCTCCTCGGCAACGTTCTCCCAATCGACCGCGTTCGACAGGTCGGGCCGCTCGGCGAGCGCGCGCAGGGCCGCCGCCTGCTCTTCGGCCCAGCTTACGATGTCGTGATCGTGGCGACTCGGTCGGTCCATCGGGAGCGCTCCCGCGCGAAGGCTCAATCCTGCGGGACGCCCGTGGTCAGCGCAAGGGCGTGGAGCACACCGCCCATCCGGCCCTGCAGGGCGCCGTAGACCATCTGGTGCTGCGCCACCCGGGTCTTGCCCTTGAAGGCCGCCGACAGGACGGTGGCGGCGTAATGGTCGCCGTCGCCCGCGAGGTCGCGGATCTCCACCTGCGCGTCCGGCAGGGCCTCGCGGATCATGCGCTCGATCTCGCCCGCATCCATCGGCATCGGGAATTTCCTCGGGTCAGGGGTTCAGGACGCCGGAGCCGCCGGCTGGCTCGCCATGTAGGCGGGCAGCCAGCCCTCGTGCGCCGCGGAGAGTTCGGCGAGCGGTATGGTCTCGCCGCCCGGCAGGGTCAAACGGTCGGAGCCGGTGACGCCGACCACCGCCGCGTCGATCCCCTGCGCCGAGGCGCTGTAGAGGAGGTCGCTCGCCGCCTCCGGATCGACCGCCAGCAGGTAGCGGCCCTGGTCCTCGCCGAACAGGTAGGCGTGGGGCGCCAGATCCACCGGCACCTCCGGCAGGGCCGCGCCGATTCCGCCGGCCATCGCCATCTCGGCGAGCGCCACCGCGAGGCCGCCATCCGACAGGTCGTGGACCGTGTCGACGGTGCCCGCCTGGATCAGGCCGCGGACGAAGTCGCCGTTGCGGCGCTCCAGGGCGAGGTCGACGGGCGGCGGCGCGCCCTCCTCGCGGCCCGCGATCACCGACAGGTAGGCCGACTGACCGAGCCAGCCCTCGCCCGCCCCGATCAGCACCAGCACGTCGCCCTCGCGCTTGAGGGCGATGGTGGCGTGGCGCTCCACGTCGTCGAGCACGCCGACGCCGCCGATGGTCGGGGTCGGCAGGATGCCGACGCCGTTGGTCTCGTTGTAGAGCGAGACGTTGCCGGACACGACCGGGAAGTCCAGCGCCCGGCAGGCCTCGCCGATGCCCTGGAGGCAGCCGACGAGCTGGCCCATCACCTCGGGCTTCTCGGGATTGCCGAAGTTCAGGTTGTCGGTGATGGCCAGCGGCTTGGCGCCGACCGCCGTGATGTTGCGCCACGCCTCGGCCACCGCCTGCCGACCGCCCTCGACCGGGTCGGCCTCGCAGTAGCGCGGGGTGACGTCGCAGGTGATCGCCAGCCCCTTCGGCCCGTCCTCGACCCGCACGATGGCGGCGTCGCCCCCGGGCTTCTGGACGGTGTTTCCTAAGATGAAGTGGTCGTACTGCTCGAAGACCCAGCGCTTGGACGACAGGTCGGGCGAGCCGACGAGGCGCTTCAGGGCGTCGGTGAGCGAGGCCGGCGCCGGGACCTCAGAGGCCGAGAGCACCGGCAGGTGCGTGTTGGCCAAGTGCGGCCGGTCGTAGAGCGGGGCCTCGTCGCCCAGCTCCTTGATCGGCAGGTCGGCCACCGTTTCCCCGTGCCACTTGATCACGAAGCGCAGGGTGTCGGTGGTCCGGCCGATGACCGCGAAGTCTAGGCCCCACTTCACGAAGATCGCCTCGGCCTCGGCCTCCATGCCGGGCTTGAGCACCATGAGCATGCGCTCCTGGCTCTCCGAGAGCATCATCTCGTAGGGGGTCATGCCCGCCTCGCGGGCCGGCACCTTGTCGATGTCGAGCTCGACGCCGAGGTCGCCCTTGGCGCCCATCTCGACGGCCGAGCAGGTCAGGCCGGCCGCGCCCATGTCCTGGATGGCGATCACCGCGCCGGAGGCCATCAGCTCGAGGCAGGCCTCCAGCAGCAGCTTCTCGGCGAAGGGGTCGCCGACCTGCACGGTCGGGCGCTTCGACTCGGATTCCTCGTCGAACTCCGCCGACGCCATGGTGGCGCCGTGGATACCGTCGCGGCCGGTCTTGGAGCCGAGGTAGACGATCGGGTTCCCGACGCCCGCGGCGGCCGCGTAGAAGATGCCGTCGGTGCGGGCGAGGCCCACCGCCATGGCGTTGACCAGGATGTTGCCGTCGTAGCGCTTGTGGAAGCCGGTCAGGCCGCCGACGGTCGGCACGCCGAAGGAATTGCCGTAGCCGCCGATTCCCGCGACCACGCCGGAAACGAGGCTGCGCGTGCGCGGATGGTCGGGGGAGCCGAAGCGCAGGGCGTTGAGCGCCGCGATCGGCCGCGCGCCCATGGTGAAGACGTCGCGCAGGATGCCGCCGACGCCGGTCGCCGCGCCCTGGTAGGGCTCGATGTAGCTCGGGTGGTTGTGGCTCTCCATCTTGAAGACGCAGGCGTGGCCGTCGCCGATGTCGATGACGCCCGCGTTCTCGCCCGGTCCCTGGATCACCCACGGCGCCGAGGTCGGCAGGCCGCGCAGGTGCTTGCGGGAGGACTTGTAGGAACAATGCTCGTTCCACATGGCCGAGACGATGCCGAGTTCGGTCAGCGTCGGGTCGCGCCCGATCAGGCCGCGGAAGCGCGCGTACTCGTCCGGCGTCAGGCCGTGCTGGGCCACGAGTTCGGGGGTGATCGGAACGTCGTTGCGGAACATGCGAAGGGTCTCGGCAGAGAGCGGTCCGTGCCGGAGGCCGGCGCCGCGGCGAGCCCGGACCGGGCGGGGATCCTGGCTGCCCCGGCTCTAGAGCGGAAGCGCCTGCCCTGGCAACATCCGCGGGTATTCCGACGGAGGCGGAACCCTTGCGGGCTCGCGGATTCACACATCGGGTTTGGGACCATCGCCTCGTTGGTAAGTTTGACGGTCCGTGTCTCCCACGCGCTCTCCCTCCCCCCTCTGCGGGGGAGGGTGGCCCGGCCGTCAGGCCGGGTCGGGAGAGGGGAACCCGGGTTCAGAATAGGACGCGGCCGGCGGAACGGGCACAGCTCCATCCTGCACCGTCGCTCCCCTCTCCCGACCCCCTTCGGGGGCCACCCTCCCCCGCAGAGGGGGGAGGGAGACGCGCGGCACCGTTCAGGCCCTCTCCAATAGAGATGTGTGAAGAGCGTAGCCCGCACGGGAGAAGGGTCATGGGTGAGGGTGGTGCAGACGGCACCGCATCGCCCTATCCCGCCCCCCAACTCCTCCCCACAAGCTCAAGCGATCCCGGGCAAGCCCGAGATCGCCTGGGGAGAAGAGCGCGTCGGCGCAGATGTGAGCATCATACCCTCTGAGGGGCAAGGAGCCGGAAGACGTCACCCACCCGGCACCGGGGCGAGGGCGTACACCGGCTCGGGCCCCGTCATCAGGTCGAGATAGTCGAATCCGGTCCGGCTCTGACTCGCCATGAGCAGCTGGAAATGCATCTGGAACAGGTTCCACTGGCGCCGGCCGACGTCGGCTCCCGTGATCAGGTCGTTGATCATCACCCCAAGCACGGCCGGACGTTCGGGATCGGGCGGCGCCAGGGCGCAGGCGGCCAGCGGGCTCTGCCCGTGGATCGACAGCCAGTCCCAGGGAGCGCGCACGTCGATCCAGCGGATCTGCCGCGCCCGGCCGAAGCGCAGCAGCGCGTCGCGGAACCCGCGCGCAGCCGGATCCAGCCCGAGCCACGGGATGACGCTGCCGATGCTCATGAACGAGACCGGCGTGCCGCGGGCGCCGAAGCCCGGATCCCGGGCGAGCACCCGGTCCAGAACCTCGATCCCGAGGAAGCTCGACGAGGAATGCCCGATCACCACCACCTCGTCGGTCTGCCCCTCGGCGGCCCGAATGCGGTTCGCGAAGGCATCGAGGCGGGGGGCGATTTCGGGCGCCTGGCCCGCCGCGTAGGCGTGCGTGAAGGCCGTGTCGTCCACGAGATGGGAGACGTAGAGCGGCTTGCCGCGGGTCGCCCGCATCAGCCCGGCGAGGATCGCGTAGGCGAGCGGCGGCACCGCCAGCAGAGGCCAGGGCTGCAGGACGGACGGGGCCAGGGCGGCGAGGCTCCCCGCCAGCCCGAGGCTGAGGAGGACGAGCGCCAGGTAGATCCCGTGGACGCCGAAGATCACCGTGGAGAAGCGCCACCCCTCCCGGCGCAGGTCGGCGGCATAGCCGGAGCGCCACAGCCGCCACAGCAGCGCCGGCACGCCCCGCAGGCGCGCCCAGCCGGATTGCGGGAACCGCGCGCGGACGAGATCCTCCCAGCGCAGGAGGACGTAGCGGGTGGTGACGCCGCGCGAGCGCACCGTCCAGGCCAGTTCGAGCCCGTCCGCCGAGCGGATCGGATCACCCACCGTGATCGCCGCGCCGCGACGCGTCGCGGTGAGGCGGGCCTCCCGGCGGAACAGGCCCCAGTAGGTCTCGGGCTCGCGGGGGTCGAAGCCCGGCAGGTAGAACACGATGCGGGACGTCAGCGTCCGCGGATCGCGCCGGCCCGATCGGGTTTCGGTCTCGTCCGGAGCCGTCCGGGACGGGGCTTCGGCGACGGGCGCGGATATCGAAATGACGGTTCCGATCGATTCGCTGGAGGGGCGCCCTCCCTACACGATCCCGCGCGACACGCCAGGACTGGCCCCGCCATCCCCCGGCTCACGCCGCCGGGGGATGTGCCAGGAACTCGGCGATGGCCGCCACGAACTTCTCGCCGTAGGCCTCGCGCTTGCGCTCGCCGACGCCGTGGACGGTGCGCAGCGCCCAGAGGTCGACGGGCTTCTGACGGGCCATCTCGATCAGCGTGCGGTCGGGAAAGACCATGAAGGCCGCGATCCCCTCCGCCCGGGCGAGGGTGGCGCGCAGGCCGCGCAGGTGCTGGAACAGAGCCTCGTCCGTCTCGGACAGGGCGATCTCGCCGTCCTCCCGCGGCGCGGCGCGCCGGCGCTCGCGCGTCTCGGCCTTCGGCTCCGGATCCGGGCGGAGCTGCACCGGCTCCCGCCCGTAGAGGATCGCCTCGCCCTTCTCGGTCATCGACAGGCCGCCGTAGCCGTCGGCGTTCTCGGCGATCGCTCCGGCGGCGAAGAGCTGGCGCAGGATCGCCCGCCACGCCGCCACCGGCTTGTCGGCGCCGACCCCGAAGGTCTTGAGGCTCGCGTGCCCGTTGCGGCGGATCTGGTCGCTCTCCTTCCCGTGCACCACGTCGCAGATATAGGCCGCGCCGAAGCGCTGGCCGGTGCGCACGATCGCCGAGAGGATCTTCTGGGCCGAGACCGTGCCGTCCACCAGGGTGACGCCGCCGCGGCACAGGTCGCAGCGGCCGCAGGCGCCGCTCGCCTCGCCGAAATAGGCGAGCAGCGACTGGCGGCGGCAGGCAGCCCCCTCGCACAGGGTGATCATCGCCTCGAGCTTGCGCCGCTCGACCCGGCGGCGGTCGTCGGAGATCTCCTTCTCGTCGATCTGGCGGCGCCGGAGCGCCATGTCGTCGAGGCCGTAGAGAGTCAGCGTGTCGGCGGGCAGCCCGTCGCGGCCGGCGCGGCCAATCTCCTGGTAGTAACCCTCGACGTTGTTGGGCATGTCGGCATGGCAGACGAAGCGCACGTCCGGCTTGTTGATGCCCATGCCGAACGCGACGGTGGCGGTCATCACCACCCCGTCCTCCTGCAGGAACCGGTCCTGGTTGCGCATCCGCGTGCCCTGGTCGAGGCCGGCATGGTAGGGCAGGGCGTCGAACCCGTCCTTCCGCAGGGTCTCGGCGAGCTGTTCCGTGCGCTTGCGGGACGAGCAGTAGATGATCCCGCTCTCCGAACGCCGGTGCTTCAGGAAGCGCTCGATCTGCCGGGCCGGGTTGTCCTTGGGCTGGAACGTCAGCCGGATGTTCGGCCGGTCGAAGGAGTGGACGAAGATCCTCGGGGGCCGGTCCTGCGGGAACAGCCGCTCGGCGATCTCGGCGCGGGTGGCGGCGTCGGCCGTGGCGGTGAGCGCCACGGTCTGGACGTTGCCCAGCGCGGTCCGGGCGCGGGCGATCTCCCGGTACTCCGGCCGGAAATCATGGCCCCATTGCGAGACGCAATGCGCCTCGTCGACGGCCAGCCGCCGGACGCCGGCCCCGCGCAGGGCGTCCATGCAGCCGTCCATCAGCAGGCGCTCCGGCGAGACGAACAGCAGTCGCAGCTCGCCGGAGCGCAGGGTGCGCCACGTCTCGCGGGATTCCGTTTCGGCCACCGTCGAGTTGAGGGTCGCGGCCTGGATGCCGACGCTGCGCATCTGCTGCACCTGATCGTGCATCAGCGCGATGAGCGGCGAGACCACCACGGTGAGCCCCGGATCGACCAGCGCCGGGAGCTGGTAGGTCATCGACTTGCCCGAGCCCGTGGGCATTACGGCGAACACGTCGGCACCGTCGAGCACCGCGCCGATGACCTCGTCCTGTCCGGGCCGGAAATCCTCGTAACCGAACGTCTTCTTCAGCGCGGCGCGGGCCTCGTCGAGGCGGGTCATCGGGATCCTTGATCGGGTGTCTGCACCGGGCTTGCGGCGCGGATGTGTAGACACTAGCCTCGCGTGTCTACACGGAGGCGATCGTGCCGCTCAACATCCGCAGCGAAGTGGTGAATCAGCTGGCCGAGAAGCTGGCATCGCGGGCCGGCGTGAGCAAGACCGAGGCGGTGCGGATCGCGCTTCAGAACGAGCTGGATCGGCGGGACGAGTCGCTGACCGAATTTCTGGAGAAGATTCGCCCGATACAGGAGGCCCTGGCCGCCTACCCGAAGACCGGCCTCAAGGCCGACAAGACCTTCTACGACAGCCTCTATGAGGACTGATGTTCATCGATGCGTCGGCGCTGGTGGCGATCCTGTGCCGGGAGCAGGGCTATGAACGGGTGGCAGATTGTCTCCGCCAAGCTCCGCATCGTCTGACCAGCGCCCTCGCCCAGTTCGAGGCTGTCTTGGCGGTGGCTCGCATTCAGTCGCTGCCGCCTGAGACCGCCGAGAGACTCGTGAACAGCTTCCGCGAGACGGTCGGTATCGGGGTGGTCGCCCTCGGCCTTGCAGAAATCAGCATCGCCGTTGCGGCCCATGCCCGCTACGGCAAGGGCCGCCACCCGGCGCGCCTGAACCTCGGCGACTGCTTCGCCTATGCCTGCGCGCAGGTGCACGGCGTGCCGCTGCTCTATGTCGGCGACGATTTCCCGCAGACCGACATCCGCTCCGCCCTCGCCTGAGGCTTCAGCCCCCGTGGAACTCGGCCACGTGCTGGGCCACGATCGCGTCGAAGGATTGATCCGCCCGGAAGCCCAGGGCGAGCGCCGCCTCCGGCTCGAACGCCTCCGGCCAGGATCCGACGATCCGCGCGATGGTGGCGTCGGGTTCGCGCCGGATCAGCGCGACGGCCTTGTCGCCCGCCGCGCGCCGCAAGGCCTCGATCTCCTCCGCCACCGTCGCCGAGACGCCCGGCATGGTCAGGCTGATCCGGGGCCCGATCGCCGCGAGGTCGAGCCCGGCGGCGTGGACCAGGAAGCCCACCGCGGCAGCGGGGCTGGCGAACCAGTGCCGCACGGTGTCGGGCACCGGCAGGATCGCCTCCTGGCCGGCGAGCGGCTCGCGGATGATGCCCGAGAAGAAGCCCGAGGCCGCCTTGTTGGGCTTGCCCGGCCGCACGCAGATGGTCGGCAGCCGCAGGCCGATCCCGTCGAGGAAGCCGCGGCGCGCGTAGTCGGCGAGCATCAGCTCGCCCATGGCCTTCTGGACCCCGTACGAGGAGGCGGGGCGCAGGATGTGGTCGTCCGGGATGACCTTGGGGAAGGGCGGCCCGAACACCGCGAGCGAGGAGGTGAAGACGAGCTTCGGCCGGTAGCCGTCTGCCGCGTTGGCCTTGCGGATCGCGTCGAGGAGCAGGCGGGTGCCGTCGAGGTTGACCCGGTAGCCGAGTTCCAGATTCGCCTCGGCCTCGCCCGAGACCACCGCGGCGAGGTGGAAGATCACCTCCGGCCGCTCGGCGATGGCGGCCTCGGCGGCGCCGGGCGCCGTGAGGTCGGCGGCCTCGGCCCGCACCGGGCCGGAGAAGCCCTCGGGCGCCGATGGCGGGACCACGTCGAGGAGAGTGAGGGCGGTGAGCGGCTGCCCGCCGACCCGGCCGTCCTTCACCAGGGCGTCCACGAGGCGGCGGCCGATCATGCCGGCGGCGCCGAGAATCAGGGCGTGCATGGAGTACCTCCCGTCGGGTTGTGGCGTCAGGCCATCATGTCGAGGGCGCGGCCGAAGAAGTCGGCGCCGCCGAAATTGCCGGATTTGAGGGCGAGCAGCATCGGCTCCGGCCGTCCGGCGGTGCGCAGGACCGGCACGCCCGCGGCGATCTCGGGCCCGAGCAGGAAGGCGGCGAGGCCCAGCCGGTCGACCACCGCGCCGGAGGTCTCGCCGCCGGCCACCACGAGCCGGCGCACCCCGCGCTCGACGAGCCCCTCGGCGATCGCCGCCAGCGCCGCCTCGATGGCGTGGCCGGCCGCGTCGACCCCGTGGGCGGCTTGGAGGGCGCGCACCGCCTCGGGCGGGGCCGACGTGGCGATCAGCACCGGGCCCGAGGCCAGGTGCGTCTCCGCGAAGGCCAGGGCCTCGGCCACCACGTCGTCGCCGGCGAGCAGCCGCGCCGGGTCGAGGCGCAGCACCGGCATGATCGCCTCAGCGGCGGCAACCTGCTGGAGCGTCGCCTGCGAGCAGCTGCCGGCGAGGCAGGCCGAGGCCCCGCCCACCGGCTCGCCCACGGCCGCGCCGGCGGCGTCCTGCGTGCCCCGCCCGTCGGCCGCGAGCGCCCGCGCGAGGCCGAGCCCGAGCCCGGAGGCCCCCACCGAGAACGTGCGGTCGATGATCGCCCGCCCGAGCACTTCGAGGTCGCTGTCGAAGATCGCGTCCGCGATGGCCGCGCCCTTGCCCTCGGCCGCGAGGGCGTCGAGGCGGGCGGCGACGGCCTCCGCGCCCCTCGCGACGGTGGCGGTGTCGACCAGCCCGACCGGGCTCCGGCTCTGGCGCCCGAGCACGCGCACGAGGTTGGCGTCGCGCATCGGGTTGAGCGGATGGTCCTTGAGCGGGCTCTCGTTCAGCGGCACCGCGCCGACGAACAGGTTGCCCTGGTAGACGCTCCGCCCGGTCTCCGGGAACGCCGGGGTGACGAGGGCGATGGCCTCGCCGGCCTCCGCCCGCAGGGCGTCCATCACCGGGCCGATATTGCCCGCATCGGTGGAGTCGAAGGTCGAGCAGACCTTGAACATCACGTGGGCGGCGCCCCGGGCGCGCAGCCAGGCCTCCGCCTCGCGGGAGCGCGCCACGGCCTCGTCGGCCGGGATCGAGCGGCTCTTCAGCGCCACCACGACGGCGTCGGCCTCCGGCAGGGTCCGGCCCGCCTCAGGCACGCCGATGGTCTGGATCGTGCGCAGGCCCGCCTTGGTCAGGGTGTTGGCGAGGTCCGAGGCCCCCGTGTAGTCGTCGGCGACGCATCCCAGCGCGAGGCTCATCGGGCGCTCTCCTTGTAGGCGGCGAGCCAGCCGAGGCCCGCGACGGTGTCGGCGGCCGGGATGTACTCGCAGCCGACGAAGCCGGCGTAGCCGAGCCGGTCCAGCTCGTCGAACAGGAAGAAATCCGCCACTTCGCCGGTGCCGGGCTCGTGGCGCTCGGGCACGCTCGCGGTCTGGACGTGGCCGATGATCGGCATCAGGGCGCGCAGCCGCATGGTCACGTCGCCGTGCAGGATCTGGCAGTGGTAGAGGTCGAACTGCAGCTTCAGGTTCGGCAGGGCGAGGTCGCGGATCAGGTCGGCGGCGCGGCCGAAATCGTTGAGGAAGTAGCCCGGCATGTTGCGGCCGTTGATCGGCTCCAGGACGAGGTCGAGGCCGGCCTGCGCCAGCCGCTCCGCGGTCCAGGTGACGGCCCGGCGGTAGGCCTCGACGGCCTTCGGGTCGTCGTGCGGGGCGAGGCCCGCCATCAGGTGGAGCCGGGCGACGCCGGTCGCGTCGGCGTAGCGCAAGGCCGTGTCGACGCCGGCCTTGAGTTCATCGAACCGCTCAGGAAACGCCGCCAAGCCGCGCTCGCCCTTCGCGAAATCGCCCGGCGGCAGGTTGAACAGCGCCTGGGTCAGGCCGTTGGCCCGGAGCCGCTCGCCGATGGCCTCGGGCGGATGCTCGTAGGGGAACAGGAACTCGACGGCGTCGAACCCGGCGCGGGCCGCGGCCTCGAACCGGTCGAGGAACGGCACCTCGTTGAACATCAGGCTCAGGTTTGCGGCGAAGCGCGGCATTCTCTTGGGACTCCCTGCCCGATCCTTGAAACGCGACGATCCGCTCAGCGGACCATATCATCCAACCCGTGCCCTCATCCTGAGGTGCCGGAGCGCAGCGCAGGCCTCGAAGGAGCCCTCCAGCCAGCCCTGCGATCCCTGGAGCCCTCCTTCGAGGCCCGCTGCGCGGGCACCTCAGGATGAGGTCCAGGGTGAGATCGGGCTACCTCAAGCTTTCCCCGGCAGCTTCGCGCCCGAAACCTGCGCGTAGAGCCGCGCCACGGAGGCGTCGTCGTCCCGGCCCATGCCGGCACCGGACGCCATCAGGAACATCTGCAGGGCCGCCGCCGCCACCGGCACCGGGTATTTTTCCGCGCGGGCCATGTCCTGCACGATGCCGAGATCCTTGACGAAGATGTCGACTGCGCTCTTCGGATCGTAATCGGCGTCGAGGATGTGGGGCACCCGGTTCTCGAACATCCAGGAATTGCCCGCCGACTTGGTGATCACCTCGTAGACGCGCCGGAGATCGAGACCCTGCTTGGCCGCGAAGGCCATCGCCTCGCAGGCGGCGGCGATGTGCACGCCCGCGAGCAGCTGGTTGATCATCTTGAAGGCCGCGCCCTGGCCGGCCGCGTCGCCGAGCTCGTAGAGCGTGCCCGCCATGGCATCGAGAGCGGGCCGTGCCTTGGCGAAGGCCGCCGCCGAGCCCGAGGCCAGGAAGGTCAGGCCGCCATCGGCCGCCCGGGCGGCGCCGCCGCTCATCGGGGCGTCGAGGTAGTGGCGGCCGGTGGCTTCCAGCCGGGCCGCCAGCGCCCGCGCGACGGCGGGGTCCATGGTGGCGGACGAGACGAACACCGCGCCCTCCGGCATCGCCGCGGCGGCGCCGTTCTCGCCGAACAGCACCGCCTCGGTCTGGGCGGCGTTGACGACGACGCTCACCACCACGTCGGCGTCGCGTGCCGCCTCCGCGGGGTTCGCGGCGCCCCGGCCGCCGGCGGTGGCGAAGCGCGCCACGGCATCCGGGTTCACGTCGCAGGCGGCCACGGAGAAGCCCGCCCGCAGGAGGGAGCCGGCCATGCCGGAGCCCATGGAGCCCAGGCCGATCACCGCGGCGCGGTGTGTTGCGTTGGTCATCGGGGGCGGCTCCTGGATGAAGGGGAGGGGGTTCTCTGCATATCCACGCCTGGATCGACGGTCAGCGGTTGACCATCCGGGCGGGCGTGACGAACACGCAGACCGCGCCGACCACCAGCATGGCGGCGAGCGCGTAGAGACCGGTGGCGGTGCTGCCGGTGGCGTCGCGCAGGGCCCCGATCACGTAGGGGCTGACGAAGCCCGCGAGGTTCCCCACCGAGTTGATCAGCGCGATGCCGGCCGCCGCGCCCGCGCCGCTGAGGAACGCCGTCGGCAGCGACCAGAACAGGGGCGAGCAGGTCAACACCCCGGCCGCCGCCACCGAGAGCGCCGCGATGGCGAGCGTGGTCGAGCCGGCATTGGCCGAGACCACGAAGGCCGCCGCGCCGATCAGCGCCGGGAGGATCAGGTGCCAGCGGCGCTCGCGCATCCGGTCGGCGGAGCGGCCGAGCAGAACCATCACGATCGCCGCGCACACGAACGGGATCGCGCTGATCAGGCCGATGTTGAAGTTGCCCTGCACGCCCGATGCCTTGACGATCGTCGGCATCCAGAAGGTCAGGCCGTACTGGCCGGTGACGAAGGCGAAGTAGATCAGGCTCATGAACCACACGCGGCCGTTGCGGAACACGGTGGCGATCGAGTGCGGGCTCGATTCCTTGCCCTGGTTGTCGGCCGCGATGTCGCGCTCGAGGAGCTGCTTCTCGGCGTCGGTCAGCCACTTGGCCTCGGCGGGCCGGTTGTCGAGGTAGAGGAACACCGCGATGCCGATCAGCACCGCCGGCACCGCCTCGATCAGGAACATCCACTGCCAGCCGGACAGGCCGTGGGCGCCGTTGAACGCGTCCATGATCCAGCCGGAGAGCGGGTTGCCGAAGATGCCGGAGATCGGGATCGCCGCCATGAACACCGAGATCACCCGGGCGCGGCGGTGGGCCGGGAACCACGAGGTCGTGTAGAGGATCACCCCCGGGTAAAACCCGGCCTCGGCGAGCCCGAGGAGGAAGCGCATCCCGTAGAAGCTCCACTCGGAGTTCACGAACAGGAACGCGCCGGAGATCACCCCCCAGGTGATCATGATCCGGGCGATCCAGACCCGGGCGCCGACCCGGTGCAGGATCACGTTCGAGGGCACCTCGAACAGGAAGTAGCCGAGGAAGAAGATGCCGGCGCCCAGGCCGTAGACCGTCTCGGAGAACTTCAGCTCCTGGGACATCTGGAGCTTGGCGAAGCCGACATTTACCCGGTCGAGATACGCCACCACGTAGCAGAGCATCAGGAACGGCACGAGGCGCCAGAACACCTTCGCGTAGGTGCGGTCGGCGAAGGATTTCTCGTCCGCGGGCGCGGTGGCGCCCCCGAGCGGGGCGGCTTGGACCGGCATGGGCGTTCTCCCGTGCCCGTACCGGTTCAGTACGGACGGATCGTGGTCTTCGCCGCTCGTCGGGCGGCGCTGGAGCGGTGCCATATCGCCTTTTGGCAGCGCTGCCAATCCGGTTGTGCGCGATAATGCAGGCGGCTATGTCAGGTGCCGCCACGCGTGCCCTGGCCCGTGCGGTCTTGTGGATTCACACTTTTCTCAGAGGCTGAAGGCCTTCAGAAGAAAGCGCTTTTCCCTCCCCCTTGCGGGGAGGGGCCAGGGGTGGGGGTGGTTCAGGATGAGGCGCAGCAGTGCCTTCTGCACCACCCCCACCTCCAACTCCTCCCCGCAAGGGGGAGGAGAGAGCGCCACGCAGTTGTGTGAACAGTGTAGCCCGCACGGGAGAGGGGACCCGCGCCTGTCCGGATCCATCCGGCTCATCGGCGATGTCATCGAAACAAGAAACCGCGCCGGGAGAGCGGGGCCATGGACGACATCCTGCCGCCGGGGCGGCTCGTGACGCTCGCCGACGTCGCCCGGGCGGCCGGTGTCGGCGAGAGCACGGTCTCGCGGGTGCTGCGCAACCACGGCTCCTATTCCAAGCGCGCCGGCGAGCGGGTCGCGGAGGCGGTGGCCCGCCTCGGCTACGTGCCGAACCGGCTCGCCGGCAGCCTCGCCGGCCAGGGGGCGAGCGCACGGCTCGTCGGGGTCGTGATCCCATCGCTCGCCAACGTGGTCTTCCCCGACCTGCTGCGCGGCCTGACCGCGGCCCTCGATGCCGAGGGCATCCCCTGCGTGATCGGAGTGAGCGATTACGATCCGGACCGGGAGGAGGCGCTCGCCGCCGCCCTCCTGTCCTGGCGGCCCGCGGCGCTGCTGCTCACGGGGCTGGAGCACAATCCCGGCACGGTCGCCCTCGCGAGGGCCGGGGGCGTGCGCGTCGTCGAGATGATCGACACGGACGGGGAGGGGATCGACGCCGTGGTCGGCTTCTCCAACCGGGCCGTGGGGGCGGCGAGCGCCCGGCACCTCGTGGCGCGCGGCTACCGGCGCATCGCCTATCTCGGGCACGACCTCGCGGTCGACCTGCGGGCGGGCAAGCGGCTCGCCGGGTTCGAGGACGCCCTGGCTGCGGCCGGGCTGGCGCTCCAGGCCAGAGAAATCCGGCCTGGGCCGTCCTCACCGGCCTCGGGGCGGGCGGGTCTGGAGGCGCTGCTGGCGCGCCAACCCGACCTCGACGCGGTCTACTTCTCCAACGACGACATGGCGCTCGGCGGCTACTTCGCCTGCCTGGCGGCGGGCCTGGCCGTGCCGGGGCGGCTCGCGCTGTTCGGCTTCAACGGGCTCGACTTCGCCGCCGCGATGCCCCAGCCCCTGTCGACGGTGCGCACGCCGCGCCTGGAGATCGGCCGGCAGGCCGCCGCCTGCCTGAACGATCAAGGCCCCAAACGGATTGATCTCGGTTTCGAGCTGATCGAGGGAGCGACCGCATGAGCGAGACGGCGTTGCGCGAGCAGATCTGCCGCTACGGCCGCTCGCTGTTCGAGCGGGGCCTGACGCCGGGCTCGTCCGGCAACATCTCCCTGCGCCTGCCCGATGGCGGCTGGCTGGTGACGCCGACCAACGCGTCGCTCGGCTTCCTCGACCCGGCGCGGATCTCCCGGCTGGACGATCAGGGCCGCCTCGTCTCGGGCGACAAGCCCACCAAGGAGATCCCGCTGCACGGCGCGCTCTACGAGAGCCGGAGCGAGGCCAAGGCCATCGTCCACCTCCACTCGACCCACGCGGTGGCGGTCTCGATGCTGCCGGAGATCGACCCGCGGCAGGTCCTGCCGCCGCTGACGCCCTACTACCTGATGCGCACCGGCGGCACGGCGCTGGTGCCCTATTACCGCCCGGGCGACCCGGCCGTGGCGGACGCGATCCGGGGGCTGGCGGGCAAGTACAGTTCGGTGCTGCTCGCCAATCACGGCCCGGTGGTGGCCGGCGACAGCCTGGAGGGCGCGGTCTTCGCCACCGAGGAGCTGGAGGAGACCGCCAAGCTCTACCTGCTGCTGCGCAACCTCAACCCGCGGCAGCTCAGCCCCGGGCAGGTGGCCGATCTGGTGAGCCATTTCGGCCTGACCCTGCCGGAGGCGGAGGATCATGCGGGGCACGACCACGGGTGAGGCCCCCCGGGGCCCGCTACATCCGCTGCTGGACGATATCCTCGGCCTCGGGATCGGGCTGGTGGCCGGCCTCGCGGAGCATCGGCACCACGGCCCCCGCCTCGCGGGCGACGAGGTAGCTGAGATCGAGCCCCTCGCGGATGAAGCCGTTGTCGCGCATGTGGTCGAACAGGGCGAGCAGCGGCGCCCAGAAATCGGCTACCGAGACCAGGACCACGGGCTTCCTGTGCCGCCCGAGCTGCGCCCAGGTCAGCTGCTCGACCAGCTCCTCCAGGGTCCCGATGCCGCCGGGCAGGGTCACGAAGGCGTCCGAGCGCTCGAACATCAGCCGCTTGCGGGTGTGCATGTCGGGCACCACCACGGTCTCCTGCACGTCCTCCAGCATGTGCTCGCGCGCCTGGAGGAAGTCCGGGATGATGCCGGTGACGTGGCCGCCGGCGGCGAGCGCGGCCCGGGCGACCGTGCCCATCAGGCCGACGTCGCCGCCGCCGTAGACCAGGCGCATCCCGGCCTGGGCCAGCGCGGTGCCGAGGGTCTCGGCGGCCGCGCGGAAGGCGGGATCCCGGCCGAAGCCGGAGCCGCAATAGACACAGACTGTCCTCACCGGAGCCATCCGGCGCCCTCCGTCGCGCTTCCGTTGCGTGCCGTCAGAAGGAGCCCCGCGCCCGGCGCTCCACGCGCCAAACTGCTGAAGTCGCGCGGGATTCACCCGCCTGGGCGGCGGGACGGCTTGGTGTCGGGACCATGTACGGTATTATGGGCGGTGCCGTCGACGCTTTTCGCGCGGATGGGCGAGCCGCAGGACCGCGGCGGGATTTGGGGAGGTTGGGGTGGCGATGTCGGGACGGGTGCGGCGCAGTCTCGCCCTGGCACTCGCCGGTCTCCTCGGCGGCCTCGGTCTCGTGCTGGCCCTGTTCGGCGGCGAGTCGCTGCGGCGGCTGACCGGCCGGGACGTGCCCGAGCCACCCGCCGCGTCTGCGCCGGAGAGCGGCCTGCGGAGCCTCGCCGATCCCGGCGCGATGGCCAACCGCACCGACCCGACCATCGATTTCCGCGACGACAAGCCGGCCGGGGCGAAGCCGGAGCCCAAATCGGAATCGAGGTCGGAGTCGAAGCCGGGGCCATCGTCGGAACCGAAGCCGGAAGCGAAGCTCGACACCCGGCCCGGGGTGTCCCCCGGCGGGAGCGAGCCTGCGCCGCCGCACGGGACAGGGCGGCCGGGACCCGACGCGGCGGGCAAGGCCCCCGCGGCCGCGGAGGCGCCGCGCTTCGACATCGTCCGGGTCGAACCGAACGGCGACGCCGTCGTCGCGGGGCGCGGGGCGCCGGACGCCGTCGTCGAGATGCTGGTCGACGGAAAGCCCGTGGCCCGGGCGACGGCGGACGCGAACGGGCAGTTCGCCATCGTCCCCCCGGCCCTGCCGACTGGGTCCAGCGTGATCGGCCTGCGGATGACCGTCCCGGGCGGCCACACCGCCCAGTCGCAGCAGAGCGTGGCGGTCTCCGTCGCTCCCGGCCACGACCGCCGGCCCCTGGTGGCCCTGACGGCCCCCGACGCGCCGACGGTCGTCCTGTCGCAGCCCGACGCGCCGGCGCCCGGCGCCCGGGTCGCCACCGCGGCCCCGGGCGGCGGAAGGCAGCCCGGCGCGGAGGCCGGCTCCGGGGCGGCGCAGCCGACCCGGATCGTCAGCGTCGACGTGCAGGGGAACGGCCGCCTGTTCGTGACGGCGTCCGGGGCGCCGGGGACCCCGCTCCGGCTCTACCTCAACGAGACGCTGATCGCCCCCGGGACGATCGGCCCGGACGGCCGCGCGAGCTTCACGATCGGCCGCGGGATCAAGCCCGGCCAGTACCAGGTGCGGATCGACCAGGTCGACCCGGCCACCGGCAAGGTCGCGGCCCGCGCCGAGGTTCCGCTGTCGGTGCCTGATGCGCAGGTCGCGACCCGCGAGCCCACCCCATCCTCCAGTCCCGACGCCGCCAAGGCGCCTCCTCGCGGGGACGGAAGGCCCGCGGCCGGACCGGCCGCCCCGCCCGAACCCGCCCGCGGGACCGCCTCTGAGGCCACCCGCGAGGCCACCCGCGAGGCCGCCTCCCCCGACACGAGCCATCTCGCGGCGGACACGACGGGGCCGGCCCGGGCCGGGGCGGTGTTCGTGCCGGAGATCAGCACGGCCAAGATCAGCCGGGGCGACAACCTCTGGCGGATCAGCCAGCGCACCTACGGCCGCGGCGAACGCTACACGGTGATCTACGACGCCAACCAGAGCCAGATCCGCGATCCGGACCTGATCTACCCGGGGCAGATCTTCGTGCTGCCGGTGGGCAAGCGCGGCTGAACCGCCTCACTCCACGACCTGATCGTCCCCCGCGGAGGCCAGTCGGCGCAGCCGCCGCAGGGCGTCGCCGAGATCCTCCCGGGCGGGCGCGGCCAGGGCGAGGCGGACCGCGTTCGGCGCGTAGCCGGGATTGACCGCGAAGGCCGAGGCCGGGAGCAGGGCGATGCCCTGCCGCAGGGCCGCGGCCGCGTAGGCCTCCGCCCGCCACGTCTCGGGCAATTCGAGCCACAGGTGGTAGGCGTGGGGATCGCCGACCACCCGCAGGTCGGCCAGGGCCGCCCGGGCGATGGCCTGCCTGTCCGTGGCGTCCCGGCGCTTGGCCGCGACGAGGGCGGCCGCCGAGCCCCCCGCCATCCAGTGCATCCCGGCCGCCAGCGACAGGCCGAGGGCGGTCCAGGCCCCCTGCCGGACGGAGGCGGCGAGCCGGTCGATCAGGTGCGGCGGCGCGGCGATCAGGCCGACGGTCAGCGCCGGCATCACCCGCTTCGACAGGCTGTCGATCAGGATCGCCCGGTCCGGCGCGAGGCTGGCGAGGGGCCGCGTCTCCGCCAGGAAGCCGTAGACGGCGTCCTCGATCGCCGTGAGCCCCGTCCGATCGAGGAGGCCGGCGAGGTCCGCGCGGCGCGCCGGACCCATCGTGACGCCGAGCGGGTTCTGCAGCGTCGGCTGGATGTAGACGCCGCTCAGCGGCGCCGTCCGGTGCGCCTGGAGCAGGGCGTCGGGGCACATACCCTCCGCGTCCATGGCGACCGGCACCAGCGTGATCCCGAGCCGGGCGGCGATGCCGCGCACCGCCGGATAGGTCAGCGGCTCGCAGCCGATCCGCTCGCCCGGCGCCGCCAGTGCCGCCAGCGCGGCGGCCAGCGCCTGCCGCCCGTTGCCGGTGAAGAGGATGTCGCCCGGCCTGGGCGCGTACTCCGCGCGGGCGAGGAATCCGGCGGCGACCGCCTGCGCCCGGGGCGTGCCCGCCGGCCCGTACTGGCTGAACCCGATCTCGGCCCCGCCCCGCGCGAGCGCCGCCAGGGTCTCGGCCAGGACCGCCTCCTGCTCGGGGAGCCGCGAATGGGTCCGCTGGAGGTCGACCGCCGCCGGGGGCGGCTCGGGCTGCAGCGGGCCCGCTCGGCCCGGCTCGGACCGGACATAGGTGCCGCGCCCGACCTCGCCGGTCGTCAGGCCCCGGCGCGCCAGTTCCGCGTAGACCCGGCTGGCCGTCGAGACCGCGATGCCCCGCGCGTAGGCGAAGTCCCGCTGCGGCGGCAGACGTTCCCCGGGCCGCAGCCGGCCCGCCGCGATGTCGGCCGCGATGGCGTCGGCGACGGAGCGGAAGTCCGCGGCTCGCATTATTGCTCCGAGATCAATGTTTCGATTGATTCGAGATATGTATCGGATCAATGCTGCGCCCGCAATCCCGGCCGGACTGCATGCCCGCCATTGGATCGTCCGCCATGCCCGCCGTCACGCTCTCTTCGTCACCCGCCCGCCAACCCGCCACCCGCGCGTCGCCGCTCCGGACGTCGGTGTTCCGGACTTCGCTGCTCCGGACTTGGCTGCACCGGATCCGCACCCGCCGCGCCCTCGCGGCGCTCCATCCGGACCAAGCCCAGGACGCCGGGCTCGCGCCCTGGGAACTGCGCGCCGAGATCCGGAAGCCGTTCTGGCGGGCGTGAGGTGGTGCCCTGCATGCAGCGCGGGTGATCCGGCGCGATCACCCGCCTATATGCAGGTCTCGCGATACGCCTCCTCACAGAACCCCCATGACCGACGACACCGCGCCCCCGGCCGGGCCGACCGCTCCGGCCGAGCGCCCCGGCCTGATCGCCACCTACCGGCGGCTCTGGCCGCATCTCTGGCCCCACGGCCGGCCTGACCTGCAGCGCCGGGTCTTCCTGGCCTTCGGCCTCCTGCTCGCCGCCAAGCTCGTGACCATGGTGACGCCGTTCACCTTCAAGTGGATCACCGACGCGCTGGTGGCGGCGGTGGGCGGCAAGGACGAAGCCGTGCCCACGGGTCTGCTCGCCGCGCCGATGCTGCTGATCGCCGTCTACGGCGTCTCGCGCATCGCCATGTCGGCCCTGACCCAGGTGCGCGACGGTCTGTTCGCCAAGGTGGCGATGCACGCGGTGCGGCGGCTGGCGCTCCAGACCTTCGAGCACATGCACCGCCTGTCCCTGCGCTTCCACCTGGAGCGCAAGACCGGCGGCCTCACCCGCGTGCTGGAGCGCGGCCGCGCCGGCATCGAGGAGCTCTCGCGCCTGATGGTGCTGACCCTGGTGCCGACCATCGTCGAGTTCGTGCTGGTGCTGGGCGTGCTCGCCTACGAGTTCAACTGGACCTACGCGCTGACCGCCTTCCTGACGGTCGCGGCCTATCTGGCCTTCACCTACAAGGCGACCGAGTGGCGGATCGCCATTCGCCGCCGGATGAATGCCTCGGACACGGACGCCAACACCAAGGCGGTCGACTCGCTGCTGAACTTCGAGACCGTCAAGTATTTCGGCGCGGAGCGCCGGGAGGCGTCCCGCTACGACGAGTCGATGGCGAAATACGAAAGAGCCTCGACGCAGACCTACGTGTCGCTGGCGGTGCTCAATGCCGGGCAGGCGGTGATCTTCACGCTGGGCATGACCGTGGTGATGTGGCTCGCGGCGCGCGACATCCTGGCCGGACGCACCACGATCGGCGGCTTCGTGCTGGCCAACACCATGCTGGTGCAGCTCTCGATGCCCTTGAACTTCATGGGCATGATCTACCGGGAGATCAAACAGGCGCTGATCGACATCGACGACATGTTCCGCATCCTCGGGCAGAACCCCGAGATCGCCGACCGCCCGGGCGCGGAACCCCTCCGGGTGGCGGGCGGCACGGTGCGGTTCGACGACGTGCGCTTCGCCTACAATCCCGAGCGGCCGATCCTGCGGGGCGTCTCCTTCGAGATCCCGGCGGGCCAGACGGTGGCGGTGGTCGGCCCCTCGGGTGCCGGCAAGTCGACGCTCTCGCGGCTGCTGTTCCGGTTCTACGAACCGCAGGGCGGCCGGATCAGCATCGACGGGCAGGACATCGCCGCGGTGACGCAGGCGTCCTTGCGGGCGGCGATCGGCATGGTCCCGCAGGACACGGTGCTGTTCAACGACACGATCGGCTACAACATCCGCTACGGCCGCGCCGACGCCACCGACGCGGAACTCCGTGAGGCGGCCCGCCTCGCGCAGATCGACCGGTTCGTGTCGAGCCTGCCGGAGGGCTACGACACGCCGGTGGGCGAGCGGGGCCTGAAGCTCTCGGGCGGCGAGAAGCAGCGGGTCGCCATCGCCCGCACGATCCTCAAGGCGCCGCCGATCCTCGTCCTCGACGAGGCGACCTCGGCGCTCGATTCCTTCACCGAGGCCGAGATCCAGGCGGCGCTCGACCGGGTCAGCCGCGGCCGCACCACCCTGGTGATCGCCCACCGGCTGTCCACGGTGGTGAACGCCGACGCGATCCTGGTGCTCGACCACGGCCGGATCGTCGAGTGCGGCACCCATGCCGAGCTGCTGGAGGCCGGCGGCGTCTACGCGGCGCTCTGGGACCGCCAGCGGGAGGCCGACGCGGCGCTGGAGGTGCTCCAGCGGGCCGACGCCCCGGTGCTGCCGGCGCGGCCCGGGCATGCGGCGGTGCCGGAGACGGAGGCCGCGGAGTAAGGTGCCGGCAGGCGCCGGCTCAGACCTCGGTCTCGATCGGCTTCACGCTGAGGCGTAACCCGATGGCCTTGAGCACGCCCATCAGCGTGTCGAGCTGCGGGTTCCCCTTCTCCGAGAGAGTCCGGTAGAGCTGCTCGCGGGATCGGCCGGTCTCCTGCGCGATCTGAGCCATGCCGCGCGCCCTCGCGACGACGCCGATCGCATCGGCGACGAGGGCCGGATCGCCATCCTCCAGCACGGCCTCGATGTAGAGGACGATATCCTCAGGCATCCGCAGGTGTTCGGCGGTGTCGTACGGACGGGTTTCGAGGGGCATCGTCAGAGATCCTTCGCCAGCCGTTTCGCCTCGCGGATGTCGCGGATCTGAGACCCCTCATCGCCACCGCATAGCAGAATCACGATCTCCTCGCCGTGTTGCACGTCGTAGACGCGGTATCCGGGGCCGTAATCGATCCGCAGCTCGCGCACGCCTTCGCCGACCGGCCTCACGTCGCCGGGGTTGCCCAGGTCCAGACGAGCGACGCGCGCCAGGACGCGCGTAGCCGCGCGGCGGTCCCGCAGGCCGTCGATCCAGCTCTGATCGGTCGGCGTCCGGCGGAGCAGCGGCACGCCATTTTGGAGTCATATGACGACAAAGTTGCGACCGGGTGGCTGAGCCGGCGCGTCGACGAAGCACCTATTCGCCTGCCCGCACCCGCACCCCGAGCAAGTCCTCGAACGGCAGCACCATTGCGCCCTTGTCCTTGTCGGCGTGGCCCTGGCGCAGGGCGATCTGGTAGGTGGCGGTGGCCGCCGCCGTGACCGGCATCGGGACGCCGCGCTCGGCCGAGATCGCCGCCGCGGCGACCAGATCCTTGTAGGCCGCGCCCATCGGGTAGCCCTCGTCGAAGCGCCCCTGCAGGATGCGCGGCACGAAGTACTGCGACGCGTAGCTCCGGCTCGTCCCCGTCGTCACCACCTGGGCGACCTGCGCGGGATCGAGCCCCATGGAAACGGCCATGGGCAGCACCTCGGCCAGCGCCGCGATGTTGATGTCGTAGAGCACGTTGTTGATCGTCTTGGTGAGCTGGCCCGACCCCACCGGCCCCATGTGGAGGATGCTGGTGCCGATCCGCTCCAGCAGCGGTCGCACCTGCGCCACCGTCCCGGCGGCGCCGCCGCACATGACGGTGAGCGTCCCGGCCTCGGCGCCGGCCGGCGCGCCGGAGACGGGGGCATCCACGAACAGCCGCCCGGCCGCCTCCAGGGCCCGGCCGATCGCCAGCGCCTTGGCGTGCGCGATGGTGCTGAGATCGACCACGACGGCCCAGGGGGCGAGTCGCCCGGCGACGCCGCCGGGGCCGAACAGGGCCGCCTCGACCACGTCGCCGTTGGGCAGGCACAGGAACAGCACCGCGGCGCCGTCGATCGCGCCCGGGTCCGTGGTGGCGACGAGGCCGGGGGCGTCGAGGCCGGCGAGACGGGCCGGATCGGCATCCACCGCGACGATCGTCTCGGCCTCGGAGCCGCGCTTGGCCGCGAGGTTGCGGGCGATGGGATGCCCCATCGCGCCGAGGCCGAGGAGGGCGATGCGGGTGGACATGGAAGCAGCTCCTGGCGGCCGTGCCGAAGCGGCCAGCCCGTCCCAGGATCGTCCGACGGCGCGCGGCGATCAATTCCCGGATCGCGGTCGGGCTTTGCCGCGGCGCGCAGCCAGGATTTCCTTGACAATGTTCCTATTTTGTGCTTCCTGACCGCACCTGCCCGCGGTGCTTCGGGAGCGATCCTGTGGCGTCCGTTCTGGGGCTTGTCCGGTGGCTGACCGGGCGGGTCCGCGGGCGGGGCGGTGCCCGCGTCGGTG
>NZ_JBKFBO010000149.1:0-125311 GCF_053346215.1 Methylobacterium sp. A49B | reverse complement strand
ACGTAGGGTCCGAGCGCCGGCGCATCGACCTTCAGGCCCTCGATCGCCGACAGAACCGAGATCGCCGGCGTGATCGCCCCGTCGCCGTAGAGCAGCGCCGCGCCCACAAGGCCCACCACCAGCAGCAGCGCCTTCCACGTGCCCGGGCGCGCCTGCCGCGCCCCGAGCAGCGCCAGCATGGCCACGATGCCGCCCTCGCCCCGGTTGTCGGCGCGCAGGATCAGCACCGCGTATTTCAGCGACACGATCAGGATCAGCGACCACAGGATCAGCGACACCGCGCCCGTGGCCGCCGCCGGCACCGAGGCGCCCCCGCTGGTCGCCGCCTTCACCGCCTCCTTGAACGCGTAGAGCGGGCTCGTGCCGATGTCGCCGTACACCACACCCAGCGCACCCAGGATCAGGCCGGCTTTCAGCCGGCCGTGGGCCGGCTCGGTCTCCCCCGCCTCGACCGGGGGATTCGCCGCGGGGGCTATAGACTGGCTCATCGCACGGTTCCCGCAGGTGTCCCGCCGGAATCTCGGCAGTTCGGCACCGTTCGACAGGTAGCGGCTTCGGCGACGCCGTCCAGCGAGGACGTTGTTCACAACGCGAAGACCGTGATCCCAGGGCGTGGATACCGAATCTGCGCGAGGCCTTGCCGAACCCACCTGCCGGATCGGAATCGTCCGTTCAGGAATCGATCAGGGCCGCAAGCCGCTCCGGGCAGGCTTCGCCGCGCTTCAGGCAGAAGACCGGTGCACCGGCGTGCCGGGCGATCGACGCGGCCACGGTTCCGACCGGCGCGGGAGCGCCGACGCTCTCGCTCACCACCACGGCGAGCAGCCGAACGTCGTACCGGCGCAGGGTCTCGCAGGCGGTCAGCGCGTGGCTGATCGCGCCGAGGTAGCTGCCGGTCACCAGGAGAGCCGGCACCGACAGGGCCTTGAGCCAGTCCAGACCTGTCGCCGCCTCGGTGACCGGGCTCATCAGGCCGCCCACGCCCTCGATCAGCAGCGTCCCCGGCGTGCCGGCGATCTGCGCCCGGCACCAGCCGATGAGGTCGTCGAGGTCCAGGGACCGGCCCTCGAGCACGGCCGCCTGATCGGGCGAGAGCGGTGCAGAGAAACGCCAGGGTGAGCAGCCCTCCACGGCCTCGGCATCGAGGACGAGGTCCTGCGCGTCCAGGAGGCGCGCCGTGTCGCTCTCGGCAAAGCCCGGGTCGTGCAGCGGCGGGACGCCGCTCGCCAGCGGCTTCAGCGTCCGGACCGTCCGGCCGCCTGCCCGCAGGCAGCGGGTCAGGGCGGCGGTGACGTAGGTCTTGCCGATCTCGGTGCCGGCGCCGGCGATGAAGACCGTCCGCGCGGGCATGGCGGCGTCAGGCCTGCAGGCTGCCGTGGCAGTGCTTGTACTTCTTGCCCGAGCCGCAGGGGCACGGCTCGTTGCGGCCGACGCGGCCCCAGGTTGCGGTGTCGGTCGGATCGCGCTCCAGCACGGCGCCGTCCGCCGCGAGGCCCTGGGCAGCGTAGCCGTAAGCGGGGCCGCCACCGCCGTCGCTGCCCGAGCCGCGCCCGGCATAATCCATCTCGTTCTCGCCGGTGACCGGGTCGAGGTGCTGGGCGAACATCGGCGGCAGCTCCGGGCCACCCGGCGGATACTCGTCCTGCTGCTCCTGCATCACGATCTCGACGCGGGAGAGCTGCGCGCTGACCTGCTCGCGCAGGGCGGTCACGAGCCCGTTGAACAGGTCGAAGGCCTCGGACTTGTACTCGTTCAGCGGGTCCCGCTGGGCAAAGCCGCGCCAGCCGATCACCTGCCGGAGGTGATCCAGCGTCACGAGGTGCTCGCGCCAGAGATGGTCCAGGGTCTGGAGCAGGACCTGCTTCTCGATATAGGCGGTGATCTCGGCGCCGTTCTTCTCGGTCCGCTCGGCGTAGGCCGCATCGGCCGCCTTGAGCAGCCGCTCGCGCATCTCCTCGTCGGCGATGCCCTCTTCCTTGGCCCAGTCCTCCACCGGCACGTCGAGGTTCAGGACCTCCTTCACCTGCTCGCGCAGGCCGGCCACGTCCCACTGCTCGGCGTAGGCGTTCTCGGGGATGTGGCGGGCGACGAGGTCGTCGATCACGCCCTCGCGCATCTCGTCCACGGTCTCGCGGACGCTGTCCTGACCCATGAAGTCGCGGCGCTGCTCGAAGACGACCTTGCGCTGGTCGTTCATGACGTTGTCGTACTTGAGCACGTTCTTGCGCATGTCGAAGTTGCGCGCCTCGACCTTCTGCTGCGCCTTCTCGATCGCCTTGTTGATCCAAGGGTGGATGATCGCCTCACCCTGCTCCAGGCCGAGCTTCTGCAGCATCCCGTCCATGCGGTCGGAGCCGAAGATCCGCATCAGGTCGTCCTGAAGAGACAGGTAGAACTTCGAGCGGCCGGGATCGCCCTGGCGACCGGAACGGCCGCGGAGCTGGTTGTCGATCCGTCGCGATTCGTGGCGCTCGGTGCCGATGATGTAGAGCCCGCCCGGCAGGTCCTTCTTGCGGCCCGCCGCCGGATCGGCCGGCTCGCCCGAGGCCAGCACCTTGGTGCGGTTCTCCGCGATCTCGGCCTTGATCGCCTCGATGGCCGCGTCGCGTTCCGGACCATCGGCGAGATGGCCGAGCTCCTTCTCGATCCGCATCTCGAGGTTGCCGCCGAGTTTGATGTCGGTGCCGCGGCCGGCCATGTTGGTGGCGATGGTGATCGCGCCGGGCACGCCGGCTTCGGCCACGATGTAGGCCTCCTGTTCGTGGAAGCGGGCGTTCAGCACGGCGAAGCGCTTGGTCACCCGGCCCTCGCGGGCGGCGGCGTAGACGTCGGTCAGCGCGTTGGGATCCGAATAGTCGAGCAGGCTGTAGCCGTGCTTCTTCAGGAGTTCCGCGAGCAACTCCGACTTCTCGATCGAACCGGTGCCGACCAGGATCGGCTGGTGGCGGGCATGCGCCTTGTCGATCTCGGCGATGATCCCGGCGTACTTCTCCTCGACCGTGCGGTAGACCTCGTCGTCCTCGTCGACGCGCTCGACCTCCTTGTTGGTCGGGATGTCGACCACGTCGAGCTTGTAGATCTCGGCGAACTCGTCGGCCTCCGTGGAGGCCGTGCCAGTCATGCCGGCGAGCGTCTTGTAGAGGCGGAAATAGTTCTGGAAGGTGATCGAGGCGAGCGTCTGGTTCTCGGGCTGGATCGTGACCCGCTCCTTGGCCTCCAGAGCCTGATGCAGACCCTCCGAGTAGCGCCGGCCCTGCATCATGCGGCCGGTGAACTCGTCGATGATCACCACCTCGTCGTTCTTGACGATGTAGTCCTTGTCTCGGGTGAACAGCGTGTGGGCGCGCAGGGCCTGGTTCACGTGGTGGACCAGCGTGACGTTGTGTGCGTCGTAGAGGTCCCCCTCCTTGAGGAGGCCAGCCTCGCGCATCGCCTCCTCGACGAACTCGTTACCGTCCTCGGTGAGCGAGACGGTGCGCTGCTTCTCGTCGAGGTCGTAGTGCTCGCGCACCAGCCGGGGCATCAGCGCATCGACCGCCACGTAGAGTTCCGAGCGGTCGTCCACCGGCCCCGAGATGATCAGCGGCGTGCGGGCCTCGTCGATCAGGATTGAGTCGACCTCGTCGACGATGGCGTAGTTGTGTCCCCGCTGGGTCAGCTGGGACATCTCGTACTTCATGTTGTCGCGCAGGTAGTCGAAGCCGTACTCGTTGTTAGTGCCGTAGGTGATGTCGCACGCGTAGGCGTCCTTGCGCTGCGCGTCGTCGAGCCCGTGCACGATGGTGCCGACCGAGAGGCCCAGGAATCGGTAGACCCGGCCCATCCATTCCGCGTCGCGGGATGCCAGATAGTCGTTCACCGTAACGACGTGGACGCCCTTGCCCTCCAGTGCGTTGAGGTAGACCGGCAGCGTCGCCACCAGGGTCTTGCCCTCGCCGGTCTTCATCTCGGAGATGCCGCCTTCGTGCAGCACCATGCCGCCGATGAGCTGGACGTCGAAGTGGCGCTGGCCGAGCACGCGCTTGGCCGCCTCGCGCACCGTGGCGAAGGCGGGGACGAGGATGTCGTCGAGGCTCTTGCCGCTCGCGAGTTCCGCCTTCAGCATGTCGGTGCGGGCGCGAAGGGCCTCATCCGACAGCGCCTGGATCTCCGGTTCCAGCGCGTTGATCTGAGCGACGCGCGGGCGGTAGCCCTTGACGCGCCGGTCGTTCGAGGAGCCGAAAATCTTCTTGGCGAAAGAGCCGAGCATCGTTGACCTGCGGACGCGCGAGCCCGCCCACGGGTGATCGTGGCGGGCCGGCCTGGGCGGAGTTGGCCGGGCTTATAGAGGTAAACATCGGCCGGCGCACCTGTAAGGGGCAGCCCTCAACGCGCTTGGGTCCGGTCACGGTTCCGGCATCGTCGGAACGGCCGCGCTTGCCTTCTCGCGCGACGCGGGCCACCTGTGCCGCGGCCAGCCGCCCGGCCCGCTCCTGGGCGGATCAGAGACAAGAGCCGAGGACTTCGCCCGCATGCCGAACACCGCTCTCCTCCGGCGCGCCAGCGCGCTCGCCGTCATGATCGCGATGCCGGGATTCGCGCTGGCGCAGGCGCCCCAGAAGGCTCCGGCCCAAGCCACGACGCCCGCGGCGAACACGCCCGCCGCCGCGGCCGGACCGGATTCGGTGGCGGCCAGCGTCAACGGCAAGCCGATCACGCAGGGCGACCTCGCCATCGCGGCCGACGACCCGGCCCTGTCGCTGCCCGGCGTCGACGAGGCGCAGAAGAAGAACCTGCTCGTCGACTACATGGTCGACCTGCGGGTCGGCGCGCAGGCGGCCGAGGCCGCCAAGGTCGGCGACACCCCGGAGTTCAAGCGCAAGCTCGCCTATTTCCGCGACAAGCTTTTGCTCGATGACTACCTCGAGCAGGAGGCCAAGCGCGCCGTCACCCCCGAGGCCGAGCACGCGATCTACGATCAGACCGTCAAGCTGATGAAGCCGGAGGAGGAGGTGCACGCCCGCCACATCCTCGTGGACAACGAGGCCGAGGCCAAGAGAATCGCGGCCCGCATCAAGGGCGGCGAGGATTTCGCCAAGGTCGCGGCCGAGACCTCGAAGGATCCGGGCTCGAAGGCCGAGGGCGGCGATCTCGGCTGGTTCACCAAGGAGCGGATGGTGCCGGACTTCGCCACCGCCGCCTTCGCGATGAAGCCCGGCCAGGTCTCCGACCCGATCAAGACGCAGTTCGGCTGGCACGTCATCAGGGTCGAGGAGAAGCGGACGAAGCCGCAGCCGACCTTCGACGAATTGAAGGAGCAGATCGACCAGCACCTGATCCGCAAGGCGCAGCAGGACATGATCCTGAAGCTGCGCTCGGAGGCGAAGATCGAGCGCACCGACGCGCCCGCCGAGGCGGCGCAGCCGGCGCAGGAACCGAAGAAGCCGTAGCTGGTGCATCGGGGCGCGTCATCGACGGATGCCGCCCCTCTCCCATCGGGACCGCAGCCCTTCTCCGGACACCAGAGACGGACGTTAAGGGTGATCCGGAATCCGGCACCTTGAGCGCCGCGAACGCGCCGCCGCTTGCACGGGATAGACGCGTCCCGACCTTTCGTGCTGGATCCCGGATCGCATCCCGCTGACGGTGCAAGCGCCCGGGAAAGGGTTGATCGGGCAGCGTGCCCGAGCACCCCGCCCGCACAGTTGCGAACGGGTCACCTCTGAGGCCGGATGCCGGTCGGTCGGCCCCTTCAATACGGTCGATCAGGCACGAGGTAGCTCGACTGCGCCGGCGCGGGTTGCGGCGTGATCCCGTGGGCGGCGAGTTCCGCTGTGCGGCGGCCCTCCGCGATCCAGTCGAGCGCCACGATCAGGATCCACGGACACGCGATGCCGATGAAGAACGCCATGAGATCATCCTCCCGCGCCGGATCGAGGGAGCCGCCCGGCTTAGGAAAATAATAGGCGGGCCGGGCCGCGCTGCAAGCGGCATCCCGGCCGGGATCTCAGATCCAGCCCTGAAGCTCGCGGCGCACGACGTGCTCGATCACCCGCATGCCGAGGTCGCTGTCGTTCAGACAGGGAATGTAGGCGAAGCGCTCGCCGCCGTTCTCCTCGAAATAGTGCCGGTTCTCGCCGTCGAGCTCCTCGAGGGTCTCCAGGCAATCCGCCGTGAAGCCCGGGGCGACGATCGCCATCCGCTTCACCCCCGACTTCGCGAGCTCCATCACCGTCTCGTCGGTGTAGGGCTTCAGCCACTCCTCGTTGCCGAAGCGCGACTGGAAGGTGACCCGCATCTTGCCCGGCTGCAGGCCGAGCGCCTCGCGGATCAGACGCCCGGTCTTGTGGCACTGGCAATGGTACGGGTCGCCCTTGAGCAGGTAGCTCCGCGGCACGCCGTGGAACGAGGTCAGGATCACCTCCGGCTCGAAGTCGAGCTTGGCCAGACCTTCGCGGATCGAATCGGCCATGGCGGCGATGTAGACCGGGTCGTCGTGGTAAGGCGGCGAGACCCGCACCGTCGGCTGCCAGCGCATGTCCATCAGGGCGCGGAAGGCCTGATCACAGGCCGTGGCCGAGGTGGCGGCGGCGTATTGCGGGTAGAGCGGCACCAGCAGGATGCGATCGCAGCCCTGGTCGAGCAGCGCCTGAATCCGGCCGGCGACCTCGGGCTTGCCGTAGCGCATCGCCCAATCGACCACGACCGAATCGCCCATGGCCGCCTGGAGGCGGTCGCACTGGCCGCGGGTGATGGTCTTGAGCGGTCCCTCGTTCAACGCATTGTTCCAGACGCTCGCGTAGTCGCGACCCTTCGGCCCGGGGCGCTTCGTCAGGATGATCAGATTGAGGAGCGGCCACCAGATCAGCCGCGGCACCTCGATGACCCGCCGGTCCGACAGGAACTCCTTGAGGTACCGGCGCATGGGCCAGTAGCTCGTGCCCTCCGGCGTGCCGAGGTTCATCAGCAGCACGCCGACACGGCCCCACGCGACCTTTGGGTGGTCGCCCGGCAGGGTGTCGGCCGCGGGCTTGAGCGGAGCGAGGGGCCGGCCATTCGCCAGCGCGGCGGGTTCGACGCGTTCGTTCATGGCAGCGTTCCGGCGCCGCGCGCCGAGTCCTTCCTCTGGCTTCAGATATCCGGGGGCCGGCGCACGCGCTTGGGCCTTGACCGGAGGCTTACCCCTGTCGGTGCGCTTCCATGTAGGGTGCGATGCCGCCCCGCGAAGACCGGACGCGACATGCCGCACCGCGGTCAGCCGAACACGCGACCCCTGTCCCTAATCACGGGCGGCGGCGGGCCGCAACCACGGCCGCTCTGCCGCTGCCACGACGCTGCTATGAGGCTGCTCCGGCGCCGCCTATCTCGGTCCGGGATCAGACCGCGAGACCCGATGACCGCCACCCCCGTCGCCGACGCACTCTCCGCCTTCCGCGCCTCCGGATCGCCCTGGCTCGCGCTGCCGTTCTTCGGGGGTGGGCAGGCCGATGCCGTGGCGGCGCGCGTCGACGCGCGGCTGGCGGCCGGTGCCCGCGTCCTGCCCGCGCCGGACCGGATCTTCCGCGCCCTCATCGAGACGCCCCTCCCCGCCGTACGCGCGGTGATCCTCGGTCAGGATCCCTATCCGACCCCGGGCGATGCCAACGGTCTCGCCTTCTCCTTCGTAGGATCCGGCCGCCTGCCCGCCTCGCTGAAGGTGATCCTGGCGGAAGCTGGGTCCGACCGGGCGGCGGGCGGTGACCTGACCGCCTGGGCGCGGCAGGGCGTGCTGCTCCTCAACAGCGCGCTCACCGTTGAGGCTGGCAAGGCGGGGGCGCATCTGCGCTACGGCTGGGCGGCGCTCACCGACGAGGCAGTCGCGGCGGTCTCTGCCCGGCCCGAACCCGCGGTGTTCCTGCTCTGGGGCGCCCAGGCCCGTGCCCGGGCAGCCCTCATCGATACGAGCCGCCACGGCGTGTTCGAGAGCGGTCACCCATCGCCGCTCAACCGCGCCCGGGATTTCCCGGGTTCGGATCCGTTCGGCCGGGCGAACCGCTGGCTCGCCGAGCACGGCGTCCGGCCGATCGACTGGCGCCTCGGCTAGACCCGGCGGTTCTTCACTGCGGCTTGGCCGGGTCCGCGGGCTTTGCCGGGGCGCCATCCTGGCTCGCCGGCAGGAGCACATTCTTGGCCACCGTGCCCTCCGGCCCGTACTCGCCGGCCACCGCGATGCAGGCTTGGTCGCGGTTCTGCGCCATCTGGTTCGACATCAGCGTGAACATGGTCTGGACGCGGTTGCCGAAGGGGCCGCGCGGCTGAACATCCCCGATCTGGACGTTCTGCTTCGCGAGCAGCGCCTCGAACTGGTCGCTGCCGATCCGGTAGCCGCAGACGTTCGACGCGGCGAAGATGTAGGCGGCGAATTCCAGGGCGCGGGGGGCCGGCGCATTGCGGATCTGCGCCTGCGCCGGCAGGGCTGCAAGAATCAGGGCGGCAGAGAGAGCGACGTAGCGCATGCGCGGCAATTTCCTCGGTAGCGGGCAGTCACTGTCGGATTGCCTCGAACCGGCGGGAGATAGGCCGGTGCGAACCGCGCGCCAATGCGACCGAATTTGCCTGCAAACCGCGGTCCGCCGTTCACAAGCCGTTGGCCATAGCCGAAATCCTGGGCCGCCTGAGCGTCGAAATCGCGCCTGCGTTCCGCGCGCGGGCCAAGGTGAGACAGAGTGTTAACCCGCCCGCGTCACGCCAGGGACGAAGGTTTGTCCAGATCCAGGCGGTCTGCATCGCATGTACGGCGTCAATTCCTCCGTCAAATCTCCTCCGGCCTCCGTGTCACGGGAGATCGCCCAGCGCGTGCGGGGCGTCCTCACCGACCGACGGACCGGCGCGGCTGCGGCCACTCCGGCGATCTGTCCGCACCGCGTCGCCCGCTGGGCCTGCGGCGAGGGCCTGGGCGCCGGCACCGCTGTGGCGCTGCTGGTGCGGGACCTCGGACAGGCGGAGGCGATTCGCCTCGGACTCACTCGGATCGGCCTGCGCGTAGCGTGTCTCGACGGCGATCGCCGCGGCGCGGGGCTGGCCGAGAGCCTTGCCCTCTCCGGAGCGACGGTGGTCATCGTCGACACCGCCCTGGCCGAGGCCTATGCCGGAGCCATGGGCCGGCTCGTCACCTATCCGGCCGTGTGGTGGAACGGGCCCGGTGCGGACTTCGCCAGCCTCGACTTTGCCCTGGCCGAGCAGGAGTGAGACTGCCCTCCAGGCAGGGCTACCGCTTCAGCCACGCGTCGAGCGCTTCGTAGCGGGCGGGATCGTCCGGGCAGAGGCCGCCACCGCATTCCGCCGCCGTAGAGGCGGCGTTGGCGAGGACGATGAGGACGAACAGCGCGAGGCAGGCCTTCCCGAAGGCTCCGCCGTCGTGCGCCACCTGCGTTTCCGGCCGCACGCCGTCCTGCATCAGGAGGAGCAGGCCGACCACCGTGATCAGCGCCACGAAGGCGATGAGCGCGAGGGTGTAGAAATGAAGCCCCAGAAGCGTTGAGCCGTAGCCGCCGGTCCCGGGGACGATGTGCAGGGCGACCTGCCGGCTCGCCAGGACGATGCCGACCAGGGAACTCAAAATCGCCACGCCGTAGTGCGACGGCCGCGGTCCGAACCGGACGCTCAGCGCGAACCCGAGACCCGAGGCCGCGAATGCGGCGCGCTGGAGCAGGCAGAGCGGACAGGGCAGCTCGCCCAGCACGAATTGATAGCCGAACGCCACGAGGAGGACGGCGCAGCAGCCGAGCAGGCCGAGGGCGTTGAGCGTGCGCGCGTGAAGGGCCGCCATGACCTGCGTCCGTTCAGAAGTCGAGGTTGAGGGCCGAAGTGGCGTGCGCGGCGAACAGCGCGAGGGTGCCGACCAGCGAGACGAGCCACAGGCCGATGGCGAGGCCGCGGCGACCCGCAAGGATCGCGGCGCCGCCCGCCGCCAGGCCGACGAATGGCAGGACCATCATGGATATCCCCTTCCCCTGCGCACGGCGAGCCGGGCAGCCGCGCCGACTTGCTCGCGTGAGGATTTAAGCTTTCGTGAAGCTGGCGCGGCCCCGGACGGCATCGCTGCCGACCGGCCCGCATGTTACCGTCCTCTGAGAGACCGGTCCCGCAGCGTGGACGGGCCGGCGCCGGGAAAGGACCTATGATCGCAGCCCCAGCGGCCGTCCCGAATGTCTTGCCCGACCCGGCCGCCCCGATCCTGCTCCGAAGCGACGACGGCGGGGTTGCGACCCTCACCCTGAACCGTCCGGAGGCGCGAAACGCCCTGTCGATGGCGCTGATGAACGCCCTCCAGGAGCAGCTCGACGCCATCCGGCAGGATCCGGGCGTGCGCGTCGTGATCCTGCGGGGGGCCGGTCCGGCCTTCTGCGCCGGACACGATCTCAAGGAGATGCGCGCGGACCCGTCCCGCGCGGCGACCGAGGCGGTGTTCCGCACCTGCGCGCGTCTCATGCTGAGCCTGACCCGCCTGCCGCAGCCGGTGATCGCCCGGGTCCACGGGATCGCGACCGCGGCCGGCTGCCAGCTCGTGGCCACCTGCGACCTGGCGATCTGCGCCGAGTCCGCGCGCTTCGCCACCCCGGGCGTGCAGATCGGCCTGTTCTGCTCGACCCCGATGGTCGCCCTGTCGCGGGCCGTGTCGCGCAAGGCCGCCCTGGAGATGCTGCTGGTCGGCGAGCCGATCGAGGCCGCCGAGGCCCTGCGGATCGGCCTCGTGAACCGCGTCGTGCCCGAGGCGGAACTCGATGCCGCGGTGGGCGCCCTCGCGGTCCGCATCGCCGGGAAGGCGCGGCGCGTCCTGGCGATCGGCAAGGAGGCCTTCGGCCGGCAGATCGAGATGGGCCTGGAGGAGGCCTACGGCTACACAGCCGAGGTGATGACCCGGAACATGATGATGGCCGACGCGCAGGAGGGAATCGACGCGTTCCTGGGCAAGCGCCCGCCCCGCTGGGAGCCGTGAGGCGTCCGGCTCTGACGCGATAGGACGCAGGCTCAAGCCGGCGGCTCGCGTAGGTTATGGCGTCGTCCTGCCCTAAGATGGAGGCTTCGTCCGATCCCGCCGGATATGGCACCCCTTGCGGAACGGCTGATGAGCACCATCGACCTGTTCGGTCTGACCGTAGCCTTCTACGGCGCCATGCCGCCGCCCCGGCCGCAGCGCCCGGACCGCAATGGCGCCACCTGGGCGGCCGCCGTCGTGTTCGGCGGCGTCTGCCTCGCCACGATGGGGCCGATGATCACCATCTGGAGCTTCCACCGGCCCTACGCTGAGGCTAAGGCGCGCTGCATCGAGTCCGGCGGCCGGGTTCTCTATGCGGCGCTCGATGGTAGCGGCCCCTATCGCTGCGAGCGCCCGGCCAGCGTCGCGGCGGCGCGCCCGCTCAAGGCGGCGGATTAATCCGCGACGCCGCATCGATGTCGGGTATATCCGGCGCGCGCCTGACGCCAACCGGATGCCGAGACCTTGGAAAACGCGCTCCTTCGATGGGTCCAGTCGACCGCCCTGCTGCGGTCGGACGTCGAGGCTCTCATCGGCTTCGTGCTGGCCGTCGGCGTCACCCTGCATGCTCTGCTGCGCAAGCGTCGGGTCAGCGTGGCGGTGGGCTGGATCGGCCTCGCATGGCTGTCGCCGATCTTCGGCACCGCGCTCTACCTGACCTTCGGCATCAACCGCGTCTCGCGCCGCGCGAGGCGGCTACGGACCAAGCCCTCCGACGCGACGCAGCTGCCCGACACCGACGACGCCGTGGTGCCGGAAGCGCTCTGGCCCCTCGACCGTGCGATCCGGCGGATCACCGGCCTGCCGGCCTTCCAGGGCAATACCGTGCGGATGTTCCGCAACGGCGACGCGGCCTATCCGGTCATGCTGGAGGCGATCCGGTCGGCGCGGACGAGCATCGCTCTGTCGAGCTACATCTTCCGGAACGATGCCACCGGCGGCGAATTCTGCGATGCCCTGGTCGACGCCCAGGGCCGGGGCGTGCAGGTCCGGGTCATCATCGACGGCATCGGCGGCGGCTATTTCCGGGCGCCCGTCTACCGCCGCCTGACCGCCGCCGGGGTGCCGGCTGCCCTGTTCATGCACTCCGCCCTGCCCTGGCGGATGCCGTTCCTCAACCTGCGCTCGCACAAGAAGCTGCTGATCCTCGACGGGCGCGTGGCGTTCACCGGCGGCCTCAACATCTCGCATCCGAATCGTGTCGCCTTGAAGCCCGAGCATCCGATCCGCGACACCCATTTCCGGCTGACCGGGCCCGTCGTCGAGCAGCTCGCCGCCGCCTTCGCGGCCGACTGGGCCTTCGTGGCCGGCGAGAACCTCGACGGCCCGCCCTGGTTCGTCGATCTGGAGCCGGATGGACCCAGCGTCGCCCGGGCGGTCACCTCCGGTCCCGATGCGGACGTGGAGAAGATCGAGCAGGTCATCCTGCAGGCGCTCGCCTGCGCGCGCCGGTCGGTCCGGTTCGTGACGCCCTACTTCCTGCCCGACGAGCTGGTGACCGGAGCGCTGGCCCAGGCCGCGACGCGCGGCATCACGGTCGACGTCGTCGTCCCGCGGGTCAGCGACCATCCCTTCATCGACTGGGCGACGCGGGCCCATCTCGACCCGCTGCTTCGGGCGGGCGTGCGGGTCTGGCTCGACGAGCCACCGTTCGATCATTCGAAGGCGATGGTGGTCGACGACATCTGGTGCTTCGTCGGTAGCGCCAACTGGGACATGCGCAGCTTCCGCCTCAACTTCGAGCTGAACGTCGAGATCATCGACGCGGAGCTGGCGGCCGAGCTCGATCGCTTCATCCGCGGCAAGATGCAGGCGCGGCTCAGCCGGGAGGACGTCGCCGCGCGCGCGCTGCCGGTCCGTTTGCGCGACGCAGGCGTGCGACTGCTGCTGCCATACCTTTGAAGCGCCCGGGGGCGTGCGCCTCTGGGGCCGGCCCGAGATGGACGACGATCGGCCGGTGATCGGACGGACCTCGCGGGAGCACCGCGTGATCGTGACAGATCAGGCCGCGGGCGAGGCAGCGGTCGAGCCGCAGGGGGAGCACGTCCACCATCGCGTGGGTCGGCCGGCGCGGGCCGACATCCCGAAATCCCGGGATCAGCGCGGGGCCGACGATGTTGTAGTCGCCGAGAACCGCGGCGCGGGCCGGCAATTCGCCGACGATGCGGCGGAGCTGGCGCCGGTTCAGCATCTGCCCGTGGGACAGGTGGACGTTGGCGACGCCGAACTCCCCGAGGTCGAGGATCTGGCAGACCCGGTGCACGAGCGCCCCGGAGGGCAGCGCGATCACCCGGGGCGGTGCCGGCCAGGGCTTCGGGCTCCACATGGCCAGTCCGTGGATGCGCCCGGGTAGCGGCGCCCAGGCGTAATGGCCGCCGATCCGGTCCAGCAGGAAGCCGATGGCCCGGGTCGCCTCCTGCATCAGCAGCAGGTCGGGCTTCTCCTGTGCGACGAGGGCGGCCACGTCGTCCACGGCGGCGCCGGTGCGCCGCAGAAGGTTCCAGCTCACGATCTTGAAGGGCTCGGACGAGCGGTCGGCGGGCGGGACGGGCGGGCTGACGGCGGGCGCAGGGCCGGGGCGAACCGGACGGGCAGCGATGGTCATCGGGCGGGACTCATACCTCACCGGGCGGCTCACCCGCCACCGCCACGCTCTAACGCGCGCGGGGGCGGAGCGTTCGATGAAATCCGGCGCCGAAAAGATGGCGGTGCCGCGGGAGCGGCTCCGCCTGACGGAACCACAGCGCGTTTCCGAAGCCGCTTGAGGCGCCCCCCACGAACAGCCTAAGAGCGCCGACGTGGCGCCGACGCGGTGCCGACCTAGCGCCGGGCCCCACGCGTCCCGACGTTCCAAGCAGCATTCCAGGAGGCCGATGACGGGCTTCAGCTTCATCCACGCGGCGGACCTGCATCTCGGCAGCCCGCTGGCGGGCCTCGCCGCCCGGGATGCCGAACTGGCGCGCCGACTCGCTTCGGCGGGGCGCCAGGCCTTCGAGGATCTGGTCAGCCGGGCCATCGAGCGCGCGGTCGCCTTCGTGGTCGTGGCTGGCGATGTCTACGACGGCGACTGGGCCGACACGACGATCGGCCTGTTCTTCGCCCGGCAGGTGGCCCGGCTCGACCGCGCCGGCATCCCGACCATCCTGGTGCGGGGCAACCACGACGCCGAGAGCGTGATCACCCGTGCCCTGACCCTGCCGCCCTCGGTCCACGTGTTCCCGTCGAACCGCGCCGGCACGCTGCGTCTCGACGATCTGCGGGTCGCCCTGCACGGCCGGAGCTTCCAGGGCCGGGCGGTCGAGGAGAACCTGTCTCTAACCTACCCGGCCGCCGTGCCGGGCTGGTTCAACCTCGGCATCCTCCATACCTCCTGCACGGGTCACGCGGCGCACGAGACCTACGCGCCCTGCTCGATCGCCGACCTCGCGGCGCGCGGCTACGACTACTGGGCGCTCGGCCACATCCACGAATATGCCGAGCTGTCCCGGGATCCCTGGATCGTGTTCCCCGGCAACCTCCAGGGACGGAGCGTGCGCGAGTGCGGGGAAAAGGGCGCCGTCGTGGTCGATGTGGCTGACGGCCGGGTGACCGGCGTCACCCGCCTCGCCCTCGATCGCGCCCGGTTCGAGCAAGTCACGGTGGACCTCTCCGGCGCCGCCGACATTCGTGCCGTCCTGGAGGCTGCGGAAGTGGCGCTCCGGCCCCTCTCCGCGCTGGCGGCGACCCGCCTGATCCTGGTGCGCGTCCTCCTTACCGGCGTCACGCCGGCCCACGACGCGCTCTCGGCGGATCGCGACGCCGTCACGGCCGAGATCCAGGCCGCCGCCCACCGGATGCACGAGGATATCTGGCTGGAGCGGTTGAAGATCGAGACACGCCGGCCCCGCGCGTCCCTCGATCCGGCCGGTCCCGCCATCGATCCGGCCGCCTTGCTCGCCGACCTCGACCGCGATCCGGAATTCCGCGCCCGAGCCCGGGCCGCCCTCGCCGAGATCGGTGGGCGGATGCCGTCGACGGTGGCCGCGGAGGCCGGTCTGGAAGCGGAATTCGATGCCCTCTGCGCCGAGGCAGAGGCGCTGATCCTCGGTCGACTCGGGGGGCGCCATTGCTAAACCGGCTGCCCAGGGCCGCGCGATGCGCCTGACCCACCTCGCCCTGGAGCGCTACGGCGCGTTCACGGACCGGACCCTCGCGTTCCGGCCCGACGCCCGGCTGCACGTGGTGCTGGGCGCCAACGAGGCCGGCAAGAGCACCGCCCTCGCGGCCGTCACGGACCTGCTGTTCGGATTCGGGAAGAGCACCCCCTACGCCTTCCTGCACGACATGCCGCAATTGCGGCTCGGCGCTGAGATCGTCGCGGGCGACGGCCGCAGGCTGAGCTTCCGCCGCCGGAAGGGCAACAGCCGGACCCTCATCGATGCCGCCGAGGCGCCTCTGCCCGACGATGCGCTGGCGCCGTTCCTCGGAGGGATCTCCCGCGCTGTGTTCTGCCGCGCCTTCGGCCTCGACGCCGCGAGCCTTCGGGCGGGAGGACGCGAGATGGTCGATTCCGAGGGCGAGGTCGGCGCCAGCCTGTTCGCGGCCGGCTCCGGCCTGCGCGGCCTGACGGAGCTGCACGCGTCCCTTGAGGCGGAAGCCGACGGCATCTTCGCGCCGCGGCAGGCCAAGCACCGGACCTTCTACCAGGCGCTGGAGCGCCACGAGACGGCCCGCCGGACCATCCGCGAGAAGGGGCTGCGCGTCGGCGATTGGCGATCGCTGAACGACGAGATCGCCGCGGCGGCGCAGCAGCTGGACGCCCTTCGAACCGAACAGAAGGCCCTGGCCGTCGCCCGCGCGCGCCTGGAGCGGTTGAAGCGCGTCCGCCCCATCCTCGCCGAGATCGATGCCCTGGAGGAGCGCGTGTCGACCGACCGCGGCCTGGCGGACGCGGATCCAGCCTGGATCGAGCGCCTCGGCGGCGCCCTCGAACGCTGCCGCGCCGGGCAGATCGAGGCAGAGCGCGCCGAGGGGACCCGTGCCCGCGCCCGCGCCGAGGCCGAGGCCGTGGCGGTCGAGCCGGGGCTGACGCTCCGCGCCGACGAGATCCTGGTGGCGCTCAGCGGCACAAAGGCCTTCGAGAAAGGGGCCACCGACCTGCCCCGGATCGAGGGGGACTCCCATAAGGTCGGGCTGGAATTGGAGCGGCTGCGCGCCCGGATCGGGGCCGCGGACGTCGCGGTTCTGGAAGCCGGTCAGCCCACCGATGCCGCCCGCGCCCGGATCGAGCGGCTGATCCGCGATCATCGGCTCCTGGCGGCGGCCGAAGAGCAGATCGCCCGCGATCTCGCCGCGGCCCGCACCGAGTGCGACCGGATGGCCCGGGCGGTCGAGGCGGCGGGCGCGACGCACGACCCAACCCCGCTGCGCGAGGCGCTGAAGCCCCTCGCGCGCCTGCGCGAGCGGATCGCCGCCCACGCGACCCTCGAGGCGACGATCCGGCGAGAGACGGCGCTGCTGCACAACCAGGCGGCCCGCCTGTCGCCGCCCGTCCCGGACCTCGCCGCGCTCGTACGGCTGCCGCTGCCTCGGCCGGAAACGGTGGCACGCTTCCGCACCCTACTCGACGGCAAGACCCGCGAGCGTGAACGGGCCGCCGACCACCGCGACGCGGCCCTCCGTCAGGTCAACGCGACCCGCGAGCGGCTGCGCGCGCGGGAGGCCGGACGGCCGATCGCCACGCGGGAGCGGGTCGAGGCGCTCCGGGAGGCCCGTGACGCGGCCTTCTCGCCGCTGCGGGAGGCGATGGAGGCGGGGCGGCCTGTGGGACCGCCCGCGATCGCGGCCTACGAACGCGCGCTCCTCGATGCGGATCGGCTTGCGGACGCGCGCGCGGACGACGCCGGCCGGTCCGCTGCCCATGCGGCCGATCTCGACCGCCTCGCCGCGGAGGAAGCGGCCCTTGCCGCGGCCGCGGATGATGTGGCCGGGATCGATGCCGAGATTGCGGAGGGCGAGGCCGCTTGGCGCGAGGCATGGCGGGAGGCCGGGATCGTTCCCGCCTCCCCGGCCGAGATGGTCGCGTGGCTGGCCGAGATCGAGACCATGATCGAGGCCGAGGAGCGGCTCGCGGATCAGCGCCTCGGCCGGGACAGGATCTGGGCCGAGATCGACGCCGCACGGGCGCCGATCGCCGCGCTCGGCGCGCGTGCCGGCCTCGACCCGGCGCCCGGGCTCGACAGCGGGCAAGCCTTCGACAGGCTCGAGGATCGCGTCGCCACGCTCGCGAGCCGCTGGGAGGCGAACCTGCAGACCGGCGGATCGCTGCGCGCGGCGCAGACCGCGGCCGAGCGGCTGGAGGCCGCCCGGGACGAGACCGAGAGCCGCCGCGCCGCGTGGCGCACTGAATGGTCGGCGGCGCTCCAGCCCCTCGGGCTCGATGCCGCCGCCCGACCCGAGGAGGCGGAGGGCGCCCTGGGGGCGTGGCGCACCGTGCCCGACCGACTCTCGGAGCGCGCCGCTCTCGAGCGCCGCTCGGCCGGCATCCGGCGCGACATGGAGGCGTTCCGGAGCGCCGCGGCGGCTCTGGTCGACGCGCTGGCCCCCGAAGTGGCGGGCACGCCGCCGACCGGTGCCATCCGCACGCTCCACGCGCGTCTCGTCGCCGCCCAGGCCCGCGACGCGCGCCGCGCCGAGCTGGACCGGCGCTGGGAGGAGGCGGAGGCGGCTGCCCGCTCCGCCGCCGACCTGCGCGATGCGTCCCGGGAGGCTCTGGGTCGGCAGATCGCCGAGGCGATGCCGGATCTCGCCGGGGCGCCGCTTCCCGAGATCGAGGTGCTGTTCGGCCGGCTCATGACCCGGGAGCGATTCCGGGCCGAGCTGCTTCGGCTGCGCAACAGCCTCGCCGGGGCTGCCGACGGGCTGCCGGAGTCCGATCTGCGCGCCGATCTCGGCGCGCTGCCGCCGGAAGTGTTGGAAGCCGAGCTGGCCCGCCTTGCCCTGGAGGCTGAGGAGCAGGCCGAGCGCGGTCAAGTCATCTTTGCTGACCGGGACCGGGCCGAGCGGCGCCGGGCGGAGCTGGAGGGTGGGACTGGGGCCGAGCTGGCGCTGGCCGAGCGCAAGGCCGCCGAGGCCGACCTCGAGGCGTCGGCGCGGTCCTGGGCGGTCCTGCGCTTCGCCGGCCTGATGCTGAGCCAAGCGATGGCCCGGCATCGCGCCGGACAGCAGGACCCCCTGGTGGCGCGGGCTGGCGCGCTGTTCCGGGCGCTGACGGGCGGCGGGTTCTCGGGGCTCACCCAGACCTACGACGAGGCCGACACGCCGAAGCTCGCCGGCCAGCGCGCCGGAGGCGGCACGGTGGCGATCGAGGGCATGAGCGAGGGCACCCGCGATCAGCTCTACCTCGCCCTGCGGCTCGCCTATCTCGAGGACTATGCCGGCCGCGCCGAACCGGCGCCGTTCGTCGGCGACGACCTGTTCTCGACCTTCGACGAGACCCGCACTGGATACGGCCTGGACGCGCTGGCCGAGATCGGAGCGCGGATCCAGCCGATCCTGTTCACCCATCACCGCCACGTCGCCGAGATCGCGCGGGAGCGGCTGGGGGCCGCCGTAGACGTGGTGGCGCTGTAGGCCCGGTGGCCGGTTCCTCGTTCGCGATGATCGCTCGACGGTAGACCGGCGCCGGTGGCGGTTTCCGCCGAGACCGATCGTCAGTCGCCCAGATAGCGCGCCTCCAGGTGGGCCCGGAATGCTGCCGTGCCCAACGGCGCACCGGTGGCGCGGGTCAGCAGGTCGTCGGTCCCGAGGAAGCTCCCGACCGCGTGCACGTTGGCCCGCAGCCAGTCCCTGAGCGGTGCGAAGTCGCCCTCCGCGAGACAGCCCGGCAGGGCCGGCTCGGCGGCCTGCGCGGCCCGGAACAGCTGCGCCGCCGCCAGCGCGCCGAGCGTGTAGGTCGGGAAGTAGCCGAACGCGCCGCTCGGCCAGTGGATGTCCTGGAGGCACCCCACCCGGTCGTCCGGCACGGTCAGGCCGAGGAGTTCCCGGATGCCGTCGTTGAAGGCGCCCGGCAGGTCGCGCACGGCGAGGTCTCCGGCGATCATCGCGGTTTCCAGCCGGTAGCGCAGGAGGATGTGGGCCGGGTAGGTCGCCTCGTCCGCGTCCACCCGGATGAAGCCGGGAGCGACCCGGGTGTTGAGCGCGTGCAGGTTCTCCGGCGACCATTCCGGTCCTGACCGCCCGAAGGCCTCGCGCAGCAGCGGCGCCAGGAAGGTGAAGAACTCACGGCTCCGGCAGGCCTGCATCTCGACGATGAGCGACTGGCTCTCGTGCAGGCTCATGCCGCGGGCTGCGCCGACGGGCTGGTTCCGCCAGATGGTCGGGCGGCCCTGCTCGTATAGGGCGTGGCCGGTCTCGTGCAGGACGCCCATCAGAGCGCGTCCGAAGTCGGCCGCGTCGTAGCGGGTGGTGATCCGCACGTCGTCCGTGGCGCCGCCGCAGAACGGGTGCAGGCTGATGTCGAGCCTCCCGCGTGTGAAGTCGAACCCCACGGCCTCCATGAGCCTGAGGCCGAGCGCCCGCTGCACCTCGACCGGGAACGCGCCGGCGAGCGGCAGCGGTGCCGGCCGCGCGGCCTGGATCTCGCGGGCGCGGGCGATCAGCGCCGGCAGCCAGCTGGTCAGGTCGGCGAAGAGCGGATCGATCGTCGTCCGGCGCATGCCGGGATCGTAGCTGTCGAGCAGCGCATCGTAGGGATCCAGGCCGAGGGCCTCGCCCTTCGCCTGCCCGATCTCCCGCTGGAGGCGCAGAACCTCGGCGAGGTGCGGTTCCAGCTTGGCGAAGTTGGATTCGCGGCGTGCCTCGCGCCAGACCATCTCGGAGCGGGACACGGCCCGAGAACTCGCCTCCACCAGATCGCGGGGGACGGCGGTGGCATGCGCCAGGGCGCGACGCATCTCCCGCAGGTTGGCGGCCGGCCAGGGATCGAGGTTCTCCGTACGCTCGGCGGCGACGAGTTCCTCGGCGGCCGCGGGCGCCGTCAGCATCTCGTGGGCCAGCCCGCGCAGGATCGCGAGCTGGTCGCCCCGCGCCTCCGCGGCGCCGTCCGGCATCAGCGTCTGCGCGTCCCAGCCGAGGATCCCTGCCGCGCCTTCGAGGGCCGCGAGGCGGGCGAAGCGCTGTTCGAGGGTCTGGTAGGCGGTCATGCGGTGCGAGCCTTCGTTTGTGTCGCTGATCAACGGAACGATGCCTAGGAGGGTCTTACCCGCGACGTGTCACGGCCGGCCACTGCAAGCTCATCGGTCGATGCCGGTCGCCTTTGACCAGAGAATTTCGGCTGCGATCGAGCCATCCCACTTGCCACCGCGGATTCATCGCTTAGGTTTATTTATGCCACAGAAGGAAACCTGAAGTGACTGATAACCTGCGCCGGCGGGAGCCGGAGGACAAATTCAAGATCAACGTCCACGAGGATTGGGAGCTTGAGTACTGGGCTCGAAGGTTCGGTGTGACGAAGGAGCGGATCAAGGAGGCTGTCAGGCAGGTTGGCGTGCAGACGAAGGACGTCGCCGAATTTCTCGGCCAGCGGTGGCCGTGATCGCTCGTCGTTGGCTTCCCCGGTGATGCAGCAACTGGTCTGCTGACTTTCCCGGCGCAGATGCCACACGGGAGGTGCTTCGACGGCCCGACCATCACCCCGTCTGCAGCATCTCCAGTTCGAGCCAGCGATCCTCCGCCTGCGAGAGTTCGGTCTCGGCCTGCGCCAGCATGGACGAGGCCTTGTCGAAGCGGGCGGGGTCGCGCGCGTAGAGGTCGGGATCCGCCAGGAGCGCCCGGAGCTGGCCGATCGCGGCTTCGAGCTTCTGCATGCGCGCGGGAAGCGTCTTCAACTCGTGCTGCTCATTGAAGCCGAGCTTCGGCTTGCCCGCCGGCTGCGATACGGGCGGGGCGGACCGCTCCCGCGGCTCCTTGGTCTTCGGGGCGACGGTGCGTGCCTCGATCCCCTGCCCGCGCTGGATCAGCATGTCGCTGTAGCCGCCGGCATAGTCCACCCAGCGTCCCGCTCCCTCCGAGACCAGCACGCTGCCGACCACGCGATCGAGGAAGTCGCGGTCGTGGCTCACGAGGATCAGCGTGCCCTGGTAGTCGCCCAGCATCTCTTGGAGCAGGTCGAGGGTCTCCAGATCCAGGTCGTTGGTCGGCTCGTCGAGGACCAGGAGGTTGGCCGGCTGGGCGAGCGCCCGGGCGATCAGCAGGCGGTTCCGCTCGCCGCCCGACAGTACCGAGACCGGTGTCCTGGCCTGCTCGGGATTGAACAGGAAGTCCTTCAGGTAGCCGATGACGTGGCGGCTCTGGCCGTTGACGGTCACGCTGTCACCCCGGCCGCCGGTGAGCACGTCGGTGACGGTCATGCCGGGCTCCAGCACCGCCCGGGCCTGATCGAGCACCACCGGGAGCAGGTTGGTACCGAGCACGACCTGCCCGGCATCCGGTGCGAGCCGGCCCATCAGCAGATTGATCAGCGTGCTCTTTCCGGCGCCGTTGGCGCCGACGATGCCGAGCCGGTCGCCCCGCATGACCCGCAGGGACAATCCGTCGACGATGGTGCGATCGCCGTAGGACTTCGCGATGTCGCGCGCCTCCACCACGAGGCTGCCCGAGGATTCAGCGTCGGAGGCCTGCATGCTGACGCTGCCGACCGGCCTGCGGACCTCGCGGCGGTTCTTGCGCAACTCGTGCAGGTTGCCCAGTCGCCGGACGTTGCGCTTGCGCCGGGCGGTGACGCCGTAGCGCAGCCAGTGTTCCTCGGCGACAATCTTGCGGTCGAGCTTGTGCTGGTCGCGCTCCTCCTCCTCGAAGAAGGCGTCGCGCCACGCCTCGAAGCTGGAGAAGCCCTGGTCGATCCGCCGGGTCTCGCCGCGGTCGAGCCAGATCGTGGCCCGCGACAGGGCGGAGAGGAAGCGCCGATCGTGGCTGATCAGGACGAGGGCCGCGCGGGTGCCCTTCAGCTCCGACTCCAGCCACTCGATGGCCGGGAGATCGAGATGATTGGTGGGCTCGTCGAGGAGCAGGACGTCCGGCTCCGGGGCCAGCGCCTGCGCGAGCGCCGTGCGCCGTCCCTCGCCGCCCGAGAGCTTGGTCGGATCCTCCGCGCCGGTCAGCCCGAGACACTCCAGGAGGTAGCGTGCGCGGTGCGTTGACTCCCCCGGCGGCAGGCCGGCCTCGACAAAGTCCAGCGTGGTCGCGAAGCCGGAAAAGTCCGGCTCCTGGGCGAGATAGCGGATCGTCGTGCCGGGCTGGACGAACCGGCGCCCCCTGTCGGGTTCGACGAGGCCGGCGGCGATCTTCATGAGCGTCGATTTGCCGGAGCCGTTCCGGCCCACCAAGCAGGTTCGCTCGCCGGGCGCGATGGCGAGGTCGGCGCGGGTGATCAGCGGCGTGCCGCCGAAGGTGAGCGCGACGTCCTGAAGGGTGAGGAGCGGGGGAGCGGCCATGGGCCGGCTTATGGCAGTGCGGGGCGGCCTGTTCAAACGGCGCCGCCCCGTTCGGAGCCGGCGCCCGTCAGGCGATCGGGTTCGCGGGCCCCGGCGGGCTGATCTCCGGCGCGCCGGGATCGTTCATCGGGATCTCGGGCGGCTGGATGCCCGGCGCCTCGGCCGGGGTGTTGCCGGGGATCTCCGGCCCGGGTGGCTGCGTCGGCGCCTGCGGAGGCTCATAGGGCCGGTCCGGCGCCGGGATCGGCTGCGGCGGCACCTCGGGGACCTGTCCCGGGTCGGCGAGCGTGAACTGGGGCAACTCTATCCTCCGCGAGACCCACGGCGCGGATCTGCGCCGTTCGGGCGGAAACAAGGTCCCGCCGCTCGGGTTCCGGATCGCTACTTCTTGGTCAGCAGGAGATTGCCTTCCTTGCTCGCCACCTTCTGGATCTTCTCGGCGAACAGAGCCAGGAGGAACGGCAGCTTCACCTCGAGGCGGACGCTCTCGGCACCCACGTCGATGGTGCCGGCGACCTTCTGGGCCATGGCGGAGACGCCGAAATCGAGCCGGTCGCCCGTCCAGGCCAACTGGTCCACCGCGATGCCGCTCTTGGCCAGGAAGGCCCGCGCCTGATCGGTGCCGTGTTCGAGACGCCGCTTGGCCTCGTCGCGGCCGAGGTCATGCGGGATGTCGACGATGAGGGGCTTGGGCATGGGCGGTTGATCCGGGCTGAACCCGGCAGCAGATGGGGCCTCGCATCGGCCCCGACAACGCCCGGGACGCGCCCTGCCCGCTCCTGGAAGGGCGGCCCCGGTTCGAAACCGTCAGTGCAGGACGTGCAGGGACACGTAGGTCGTGCCGCCCATCCCGAGGGCGCGGGCCGAGCCGCGCGACAGGTCGATGATGCGGCCGCGCACGAACGGACCGCGGTCGTTGATGCGAACGACCACCGAGCGGCCGGTGCGCGTGTTCTCGACGCGGACGCGGGTGCCGAAGGGCAGGCTGCGGTGGGCGGCGGTCATCCCGTTGGGGTTGAAACGCTCGCCGTTCGCGGTGCGGTGGCCACTGCCGTACCAGGAGGCCGCTCCGCTCTGCGCGGCGGCCGGGAGGGTGGTGCTGAGGACGGTGGCGAGCATTCCGAACGAAACAGCGAACTTTCCGAAACCAAACGACATTCTTTGCGCATTCCCTTGTTTTTTCGGGACGGCGCCAGTCGTTTCGGAAATCGGCCGGAATAAGGCGGGTCTTCGCGGTCGACCGCGATCGCGTTTAGGGCCCGATTTTTCGGCCTATGCTGATTACATGCGCAATTGTTGCGGAACTTTTCCGGTTTATCTTGGAAAAATGTCTCGGAAAGTCGAAACGCGTAATCGGCAAGATGTTCGTAAAATGAGGCACGAATAGCGCCTCATAGGTCATAAATCCTAAGCCCTGCGCTGAGGGTGACCCTGCATCCCGCTCAGGTGGACCCAAGGCGCCGCAGACCGCTTCCGCGGATCCCGTCGCCGCGAGGCGCACCGCTGCCGGGTGGATGCGGGAAGGAGCGGCGTCGGGATGCGGCGACACGTCCGCGATCCAGCGAACCGACGCGCTGCGGGCGTGGCATCAATGCGTAGGCGGGTATCCAGTTCCAAGCTCGGCAAAAACTGCAGCCCCAGAACGGGACGTGCGCCAAGCAAATTCGACAACGCGACCTTTACCGTAACCGGGGCATGGTCTGCCGGTCAGTCGCGTAACCGGTGTTTGCCATGGCTTCCCCGCGTACCGTGGCTGCCGACGTCGTCGCCCGGAAACAGGTCTCGCGTGCCGGGCGGCCCGCGTCGGCGCCACGGATGGGTCTCGTACCCGCCCAGCGTTCCCTGCCCCTCGACCAGGTTCTCGTCGGGGACTGCATCGCCGCCATGAACGCCCTGCCGGCGTCGAGCGTCGACTGCGTCTTCGCGGATCCGCCTTACAACCTTCAGCTCGGCGAGGCCGGCCTCCTGCGCCCGGACCAGAGCCGCGTCGACGCGGTCGACGACGACTGGGACAAGTTCGCGACCTTCGAGGCCTATGATGCCTTCACCCGGGACTGGCTCGCCGCCTGCCGCCGCGTGATGAAGCCGAACGCGACCCTCTGGGTGATCGGGTCATACCACAACATCTTCCGGGTCGGGAGCGCGTTGCAGGATCTCGGTTACTGGATCCTCAACGACATCGTCTGGCGCAAGGCCAACCCGATGCCGAACTTCCGCGGCAAGCGCTTCACCAACGCCCACGAGACCCTGATCTGGGCGTCCCGCTCGGCGGAATCGAAGGGCTACACCTTCCATTACGAGGCGCTCAAAGGAGGCAACGAGGACCTCCAGATGCGCTCGGACTGGTTCATCCCCCTCTGCACCGGCGAAGAGCGGTTGAAGGATGCGACCGGGCACAAGGTCCATCCGACGCAGAAGCCCGAGGCCCTGCTCGCCCGGACCCTGCTGGCGGCGACCAACCCCGGCGACGTGGTGCTCGACCCGTTCTTCGGCACCGGCACGACGGGCGCCGTCGCCAAGCGCCTCGGCCGCCGCTTCATCGGCATCGAGCGCGAGGCGACCTACGCCGAGGCCGCCCGCACGCGGATCGCTGCCGTGGAGACGCTGTCGAGGGCGGCTCTGATGGTGGCGCCGACCAAGCGCGCCGAGCCGCGTGTGCCGTTCCTGTCGGTGATCGAAGCGGGTCATATCCGGCCCGGCGAGACCGTCACCGACGAGCGCCGCTGCTTCCGCGCCACGGTGCGTCCGGACGGGCAACTCGACAACGGCCTCGTCATCGGCTCGATCCACAAGATCGGCGCCCTGGTCCAGGGGTTGCCGGCCTGCAACGGCTGGACCTTCTGGCACGTCGAGCGCGGCGGAAAGCCCGTGGTGATCGACACTTACCGGGCCGGTCTCCGCCAAGCGATGGCGAACGGCTGAATCGCCGCCGCCTTTGCCAGGACTGCGAAGCAATCCGCTCAGCGCGACGATGTCGGACGTCGCGCCGGCCCGGGTCGCTTCGCTACGCTCGCGATGACGGAGAGGATGGCATCGGCGCAAGGTCTCGATCGAGGACCGTATCGCCCGGGTGCCGTCGTTCCGGGCTCTCGTCCCCGGCAAGCTCCGGAGTGGGGGCGTGACGGGTTCACGACCGTTTTCGCGCCGGTCCCCGGCGTCGCGGCGCTGCCGGAGCGGCGGGCGGCTCGACCTCACCTTCGAACAGTTCGTCCGCCTCGGGCGGCGGCGTCGGCGGCGCCTTCGGCCGCGGCTTCGGCACGGCGCGTACGCTGGGGCGCGGCTCAGGATCCGGCATGGACACCGGCGGCTCCATCGCCGCGAGCAGCGGCATCGGCGGCGGCTCCTTCCTGGGGCGTCCGCGCGGCTTCTTCTCGGGCTCCGGCTTCGGATCGAAGGCGTGGGCCAGGACCTTGCGCATCAGGCCGGGCAGCGGCTCGTCGTCGAGGGCCGCGCGCGGCGTGAAGCGCATGCCGGGAGGCGCCGGCGTCGACAGCGCCACCCGGGCCGCGAACACCGTCAGCTCCAGCGGGAAATGCGTGAAGCCGTGGCGGACGAGCCCCGGAAGCCGCTTCCAGCGGGCGTCGAGAGGCGCGTCCAAGAGCGCGGCCGCGGGATCGTAATCCGCCTCCCAGGCGCTGCCCGGCGGCTCGGCCATGTTGCCGAGAAGTCCCTCGGGCGGGCGGGTCCGCAGAAGCACCGCCTCGTCACCGCTGCGAATCGCCACGAAGGCCGCGCCGCGGCGCAGCGCGCCCTTGGCCACCCTGATCTTGCGTGGGAACGTCTCCTGCGTGCCGAGCGAACGGGCGCGGCAGGGCCGCATCCACGGACAGAGCGCGCAGGCGGGGCGCTTGGGCGTGCAGATCGTCGCGCCGAGATCCATGAGCGCCTGCGCGAAGTCGCCCGGCCGGTCCGCGGGCACCAGCGCCTGCGTCAGGCGCCGGATCTCCGGTCGGCTGCCCGGGAGCGGCGTCTCCACCGCGTAAGCGCGGCTCAAGACCCGCTCGACGTTACCGTCGACGGCGGCCTCAGGCCGGTCGAAGGCGATCGCCGCGATGGCCCCCGCCGTGTAGGCGCCGATGCCCGGCAGTTTGCGCAGGCCCTCGGCCGTGTCGGGAAACCGGCCGCCCGCCGCCGCCACCGCCTTGGCGCAGGCGTGGAGATTGCGCGCGCGGGAATAGTAGCCGAGCCCGGCCCAGGCCGACATCACCGCCTCCTCGGGGGCGTCGGCCAAGGCGAACACGTCGGAAAACCGGGTCAGGAAGCGCTCGAAATACGGACGGACCGCCGCGATGGTGGTCTGCTGCAGCATCACCTCGGAGAGCCAGACCCGGTAGGGATCGGGCACCTCGCCGGCCAGCGCCCGCCACGGCAGCACGCGCCGGTGCCGGTCGTACCAGGCGAGCAGGTCGTCGGCGCGCGGTCCGGGACCGGGCTCGGGATCCGGGTCTGTGCGAGTCGGCATGGGTGCGGGCTGCATAGCCGGAGGGGATGGGCGATCATAGGGCGGCGAAAGCGCCGGCGCGTCCTCCCTTCGTCAACCATCCTGCGCTAACCTTCGCGGATCCACAGGGCCGGAACCATCATGGCGCGCGTCAAACCGCTGGCCGAGCTGATCGAAAGTTGCATCGGGCCAGCCTTCGCGGCGCAGGGCTTCGCCTCGACCGACATCCTGGCCGCCTGGCCGGAGATCGTCGGCGAGCGGCTCGCCCGCTACTGCCGGCCGTCCAAGCTCGAATGGCCGAAGCGCCGCCGCAAGGATTCCGGCACCCCGGATTCCGGCACCCTCGTGGTGCGCGTCGAGGGTGTCTTCGCCCTCGAACTCCAGCATCTCGCGCCGGTGGTGATCCAGCGGATCAACGCCCATTACGGCTGGGCCTGCGTTGCCCGGATCGTACTGCAGCAGGATCGGGTCGGGCGCGGCAGCCGCGTGCCGTCACGCGCGCGGATCGACCCGACCGCCGCCGGCGAGGTCCGGCGCGCCGTGGCGGAGATCGCCGATGACGGACTGCGCGCGGCCCTCGACCGCCTCGGCACCGCTGCGGTGGCGACGCGTCCGGAGCGGTGAACGGTCGATTCGGCCGCCTTGCCAGGACGGCCGCGCCCGAGTACCGGCATCGGAACGCCAAAACTGTCCAATGCGGCGGAGCCTGCCCGATGACGACGCGACGCGACGCTCTCAAGTACTCCGGCCTCGCCCTCGGCGCCGGCCTCGCCCTGCCCTATCTGTCCCGCGGCGCCCAGGCGCAGAATGCCGACATGGCCGCGCTGCTGCAGCCGGGGCCGCTGGGCGACGTCTGGCTCGGCCCGGCCGACGCCAAGTGCACGATCATCGAGTACGCCTCGATGACCTGCTCGCATTGCGCCGCCTTCCACCGGAATACCTGGCCGACCCTGAAGGAGCGCTACATCGACACCGGCAAGGTGCGGTTCACGCTCCGGGAGTTCCCCCTCGACCCGCTGGCCACCGCGGCCTTCATGCTCGCGCGCTGCGAGGGCGACTCCAAGTACTATCCGATCACCGACCTGTTGTTCGACCAGCAGCAAGGCTGGGCCTTCACGCCGAAGCCTGTGGACGCCCTGGAGCAGATGCTGCGGCAGGCCGGCTACAACAAGCAGACCTTCGAGGCCTGCCTGAAGGACCAGAAGGTCTACAGCGCGGTCAACACCGTGAAGCAGCGCGGGCTCGACGTGTTCAAGGTCGATTCCACGCCGACCTTCTTCATCAACGGCGAGCGCTACACCGGCGAGATGACGGTCGAGGGCATGGAGAAGGTGATCAAGCCGCTCATCGGCGCCTGATCGCCCGGCCGGAGCGCCGCACGAAGCGCGGCTCCGGCGCGTCGCTCCAAGCTGAAATACCAACTCAAAATCAAAGACTTACTGTGTATGGGGTTCGCCTTGACACTCAAGATAGGCGAAACTATGGTGCGCCCCGCTTGCTGGGGGTGTCCAGCCGGTTCCAGATCCTCCCGCCCGATGAGTTTTGAGCCGTGAACGGCGACGACCCGAGGGACGGGGAAGGGACCGCGCAGACGCCGACGGACAGCGAACTCTCCGCGAGGCTCCGACGTCTCGAGACGCAGATCGAACGGAAGCGGCCGCAGGCTGCTCCCGATCCTTCCTCGCGCCCTCGGAACGGCGGATCCTCCTCGCTCGGCCAAGCCATGACGCTCTCCACGGAGTTCGTCGCGGGCGTGATCGCGGGGGGCATACTCGGCTGGATCGTCGATCATGTCTTCGGGACGAAGCCCTGGGGCCTGATCGTCCTCTTGATGCTGGGGTTCGTCGCGGGGGTCTACAACGTGATGCGCGTGTCGGGTTTCGCCGCCGCGCGTCCGGTACGGCGCGATCGGCAGGAGCCCTAAGGCGCGCCGTTCGATAGGGCATGTGGGGCGGCCGGCACGTGTCGGCGCGGGACAAGAAGGGCGGAAGCGGGAATGGCGGTCACGATCGACCCGATCCATCAGTTCGAGCTGAAGCCGCTCGTATCGCTGGGCCATATCGGCCATCAGCAGCTCGCGTTCACGCAATCGGCCCTGTACATGTTCGCCGCCGTCGGGGTGATCGCGCTGATCACCATCGTGGCGACGGCCTCCCGCTCGGTCGTGCCGGGCCGGATGCAGTCCCTGGCGGAGATCTTCTACGAGTTCATCGCCGACACGGTGCACCAAGCCACCGGCGACGGCGGCAAGCGGTTCCTGCCGCTGGTCTTCTCCCTGTTCATGTTCGTGCTCGTCCTGAACCTGTTCGGGATGATCCCCTACGCCTTCGCGGTGACCAGCCACCTGATCATCACCTTCGGCCTCGCCGCGCTGGTGATCTCCACGGTGGTGATCTTCGGCGTGATGAAGCACGGCACCCACTTCTTCGGCCTGTTCGTGCCGTCGGGCGTGCCGAAGCCGCTGCTGGCGATCCTGGTGCCGATCGAGGTGATCTCGTTCATCTCGCGCCCGATCAGCCTGTCGGTTCGTCTGTTCGCCAACATGTTGGCCGGCCACATCGCGATGAAGATCTTCGCGTTCTTCGTGGTCCAGCTTCTTCTCGCGGGCGCCTGGAGCGTGCTATCGCCGCTCCCGCTGTTCCTGACGATCGCGCTGACCGCCCTCGAGTTCCTCGTTGCGGCGCTTCAGGCCTACGTCTTCGCGACGCTGACGGCGATCTACCTCAACGACGCCCTTCACCCCGGCCACTAAAACCGGCCGGCTCCACCCGCCGCAAACGTCACCGCACGTTTCGTTCTGAAGAGACCCTAGGAGTTACCATGGATCCCGTCGCTGCGAAGTACATCGGCGCCGGCCTCGCCTGCCTCGGCATGGCGGGTGCGGGCATCGGCCTCGGCAACCTGTTCGGTCAGTTCCTCGCCGGCGCCCTTCGCAACCCGTCCGCGGCCGACGGCCAGCGCGCCACCCTGCTCCTGGGCTTCGCCCTCACCGAGGCGCTCGGCATCTTCTCGTTGCTGATCGCGCTGCTGCTGCTCTTCGCCGTCTGATCGGCGCCGGAGGCCGCGGTCGCCGCGGCCTCCTCGGGCAGCCGCCCGATGAACGGGTGGGCGCTCCCAGGCGGGGCGCCCGCCGTCTTCCGTCACCGCTCTGCGGTGGCACAGCGAACGGTGTCAGTGTAGCGGTCTCATGGCGCAGCCCAATCCCCTCACCACGCCGCCCTCGGGCGCCGACACGCAGATCGTGCCGGGCCATACCGAGCACACGGAAGCGCATTCCGGGGCCTTTCCACCCTTCGAGACCTCCGGCTTCCTGGCGCAGCTGATCTGGCTCGCCCTGGCCTTCGGGCTCCTCTACTATCTCATGGACAAGATCGCGCTGCCGCGCATCCAGTCGATCCTGCACGCCCGCGCCGAGCGCCTGCGGGCCGACCTGGATCAGGCGCAGGCGATGAAGGCCGAGGCGGATGCCGCCGGCGTGGCTTTCGAGACCGCCCTCCGGGAGGCTCAGGGCAAGGCGCGCGACATCGCGCAGACCACCCGCAACGAGCTGGCCGCCGAGGCCGAGACCAAGCGCAAGGCGCTGGAGGAGGAGCTGAACACCAAGCTCTCCGCCTCCGAGGCGACGATCCGCACGCGGACCGAGGCGGCCATGGGCAACGTCCGCTCGATCGCCGGCGAGGCGGCCTCCGCGATCGTCGAGCGTCTGACCGGGCAGGCTCCCGATCGGGCCACGCTCGACCGCGCCCTCGACGCCACCGCACACTAGACGGGAACCCACGATGCTGCTCGAAGCCGAATTCTGGGTCGCCGTCGCGTTCGTCATCTTCATGGGCATCGCCTGGAAGGTCGGCGGCTTCTCGGCGATGACCAAGGGCCTGGACGGCCGTGCCAAGCGCGTCCGCCACGAACTCGACGAGGCCAAGCGCCTGCGCGAGGAGGCGGCGGCCGTGCTTGCCGACTACAAGCGCCGCCGGGCCGAGGCCGAGAAGGAGGCCGAGTCGATCGTCGCCAGCGCCCGCGAGGAGGCCAAGCGCGCCGCCGAGGAGGGTCACCGCAAGCTCGACGATTTCCTCGCGCGCCGCACCAAGGCCGCCGAGACCAAGATTGCCCAGGCCGAGGCTCAGGCCGAGGCTCAGGTGCGCGCCGCCGCCGCGGAGGCCGCCGTCAAGGTGTCGGAGACGATCCTGCGCGAGCGGCTGCAGGGCGAGGCCGCGCAGGGCCTGATCCGGTCGAGTCTCGGTGAGGTCCGGACCCGGATGCGGTCCTGACGTCGCCCGCCGACGACGCGGAGTTCGAGAAAGCCGCCTCCGGGCGGCTTTTTTCATGATGGGACAGCCCTGCTTTCGCGCGCGATGCGGTTCGTCGGAGCCGTGCCGACGGGTGTGCCGCGAGCCGGGTTGGCAGCCCGGTCCGCGCGATGACGTGAATCCGCGTGGGCCGCGGCGAACATCGGAGCCCTGACCGGTGTTCCCGACGCGGGAGCGGGCGGAGGGGTCATGGCGGACAGGGCGCGGATCGTGATCGTCGGCGGCGGCGTCGCCGGCATCGAGGTGGCCACCAGCCTCGGGCGCGGCGGCCGGGCGGACGTGACCCTGGCCGATCGCAGCCTCTCGCATGTCTGGAAGCCGATGCTGCATACCTTCGCGGCCGGCACCGCTCGGGCCGACCGGCAGAAGGTCGATTTCTTCGCACAGGCGCGGCGCAACGGTTTCCGTTTCCAGCCGGGCACCCTCGTCGGGATCGACCGTCAAGCCAAGCGCGTGCGGCTCGCCGTGGAGGCGGCGGAGGGGCACCCGGAGATCGACCGGCCCTATGACCTGCTCGTCCTCGCCATCGGCAGCCGGGCGAACGATTTCGGCACGCCCGGCGTGGCCGAGCATTGCCTGACCATCGACGACCTGACCGAGGCCGAGCATTTCCACGATCAGCTCCGGCGCCACCTGCTGGCGCGCCTCGACCGGGGCGGCATGCTCGAGATCGCCATCGTGGGCGGCGGCGCCACCGGCGTCGAGCTGGCCGCCGAGCTGAAGCACGCCATCAACCTGCTATCCGCCTACGGCTCCCCCGACCTGCCCCGCCGCCTGCGCCTGACCCTGATCGAAAGCGGCGCCCGCCTCCTGCCGGCCTTTCCCGAGAAGGTGTCCCGAGCCGCCGCCCGCACCTTGTCGGACCTCGCCGTCGAGGTGCGGACGAACGCGATGGTCACTGGGGCGGATGCGGACGGCTTTTCCCTGAAGGACGGAAGCCGCATTCCGGCCGGCCTGAAGGTCTGGGCGGCGGGCGTGAAGGCTCCGGACGTGCTCGCCGGTCTCGACGGCCTTGAGCGCTCGCGGACCGGGCAGCTCGTCGTCGGGCCCGACCTGCGCACGAGCCGCGATCCGGCGATCCTCGCCTTGGGCGACTGCGCCAGCCTCGACGATCCGCAATCCGGCAAGCCCGTCCCGGCGACCGCGCAGGCCGCGCGCCAGCAGGCTCAGCACCTCGCGCGCCATCTCGGCCGCGCCTTGGCCCGCGGCGGCTCGGTCGCGACGGATCTGCCGCCGTTCCGCTACGTCGAGAAGGGCGCCATCGTCTCGCTCGCCGATTTCAACGGTTGGGGCACCCTCGGGCGCTACACGTTCGGAGGCGGCCGCCTGAACGGACTCTCGGCCCGGCTGACCCACGACCTGCTGTACCGGCAGCACCAGATCGGTCTCTACGGTCCGGTGCGCGGGACCATGACGTGGCTGCTCGACGACCTCGACCACCTGATCAGCCCGCCGGTGCGACTCGATTGAGCGGGCTCCCAGTCGTTGCTTGGCGCTTCGACACCGTCTTGGCGAGCGGAGCGAAACAATCCAGGGGTGCAATGCTTGCTGAAGCCTGCGTGGCGCCGGGTCTGTCGCTTCGCGCGCGAGAATGGCGTGACAATGCCGCCGGTGTGATCCCGCCGGTCAGTCGAGGCGCTCGCCCTCCACCGCCTTGGTCTCCTCCACCTCCGGCGCAACCTGGCCGTAGTTGAGCACCGCCACCAGCGCGGCACCGCCAAAGGTGTTGCCCAGCAGGGTGGGAAGGAAGAACTTCAAGCCGTAATCGCCCATCGTCGCCGCCCCGGTGACCACGAGGAAGAAGGCCTCGACCGAGCCGGCCACGATGTGGGCGAGGCCGCAGAGCGCCACCAGCCACGTCATCAGCAGGATCACGAAGGGGGCTGCGCTCGCGGTCGCCGGCAGGAACCAGACCATCAGGGCGATCATCCAGCCGGCGAAGACCGCCTTCACGAACGTCGACCAGAAGCCGTGCGCGATGGCGTCGTGGCTGATCTCCGCAAACGCCTTGAGCACCGGCGGCTCGAAGGCGCCGGAAAAGGCCAGGAGCGTCGCGATCGCGAGCGTGCCGAGGATGTTGCCGCACAGGACGATGGTCCAGAGCCGGATCACCCGAAGCGCCGTCTTCACCGAGCGGTCGTGCAGCAGCGGCAGCACCGGCGTGATGGTGTTCTCGGTGAACAGCTGCTGGCGCCCGAGGACAACCACCAGGAATCCGACCGCGTAGCCCATCGAGCTCACGATCTTGGCCCAGTCGGTCTCCGGCAGGTGGCTCCGCAGCACGCCCGGGACGATCAGCGACAGGGCGATGCTGAGGCCCGCCGCGAAGGCCGAGAGGAACAGCGCCAGGCCGTGGCGCCGCAACTCCTCGTCGCCCTCGAGCCGGATGACCTCGTGAAGGACGTAGGCGTCCGGCCGGCCGATCTCGGAGACTTCCTTCAGCAGCTCATCGCGGCGCGCCTCCGGATCAGCGCGCTTGTCCTTGTCCCGCACCATTCGCCCAGCTCCGCTACGCAACCCGCTCGATCGAATGATGACGTCTCAAGCCGAGAGCTGCGCCAGCAGGGCTTCGACCGCGACCCGCGCTTCCGCCAGGGCCAGGCTGTCGCGGCTGCGCACGACGATCCGGTTGCGGAAGCCTTCCGGCGTGATCGCCGGATACGAGCCGATCGAGACGGCCGGCCGCGTCTTGGCGATCTCGCCGAGGCCGCCCGCGTAGCTGCCCTCGGGGAGCCCCGCCGCCTCGATCGTCTCGGACAGCATGGCGGTGCCGCCCTTCAGGGTCGGGGCGACCGAGTCGAGCATGGCCTGCATGATGCTCGGCACGCCGGCCATGACGTGAACGTTGCCGATGCGGAAGCCCGGCGCCTTCGAGACCGGGTTGGCGATCAGATCCGCGCCGAACGGGATCCGCGCCATGCGCAGGCGGGCCTCGTTCAGGTCTTCCGGCTTGTGACGCTCCAGCAGCATCGCCCGCGCCCGCTCGTCGACGTCGATGCCGACCCCGAAGGCCTGGGCCACGCAATCGGCGGTGATGTCGTCGTGTGTGGGGCCGATCCCGCCGGTGGTGAACAGGTAGGTGTAGCGCTGCCGCAGGGCGTTCACCGCCTCGACGATCATGGCGGCCTCGTCGGGCACGATCCGAACCTCGCGCAGGTCGATCCCGGCGGCGGTGAGGAAGTCGGCGATGGTGCCGATGTTCTTGTCCTTGGTGCGACCCGAGAGGATCTCATCGCCGATGACGAGGATCGCGGCGGTGACGGAATCGGAAGGCTGGTTCATGGAGCTCTGGCGTCGGGCGGGTCCTGCAGGCAGATAGCGCGACCGCAGCCCACGACTACGTGAACCCCGAGGACCCGATGCAGTTCGTCGCGCCGCTGGTGCCGGGACGGCTGGTGCAGCGCTACAAGCGCTTCCTGGCCGACATCGATACCGAAGAGGGCCGCGTCACCGTGCACTGCCCCAACCCCGGCGCGATGCTCGGGCTGAACGCGCCGGGCGGGCGGGTGCTGCTCTCCCGCTCGACCAATCCGGCGCGCAAGCTGCCGTTGACCTGGGAGCTGGTGGAGGCGGATCTGCCCGGTGGCCCGCAATGGGTCGGCATCAACACGCTGCGCCCGAACGCCCTGGTGGCCGAGGCCTTCCGGGCCGGCATCATCACGGCGCTGGCCGGTCACGACACGCTCAAGCCCGAGGTCCGCTACGCGCAGGCGAGCCGGGTCGACTTCCTGGCCAGCGGCGCGGAGGGCGGTCCCTGCCATGTGGAGGTCAAGAACTGCCACCTGATGCGCCAAGCGGGTCTGGCGGAGTTTCCCGACTGCAAGGCCGCCCGCAGCGCCCGCCACATGCGGGATCTGGCCCAGGTCGTCGTCGAGGGCGGACGGGCTCTGGTGGTGATCGTCGTGCAGATGCACGCGGAGGCCTTCGACGTCGCCCGGGACATCGACCCCGTCTTCGACCGTGCCTTCCGGGAGGCGCGGGCCGCCGGCGTGGAGGTCCGGGCCTATCGATGCGCCGTCGGGCCGGAGGGTGTGGCCGTCAGCGATGCAATCCCTGTGATCACGCCGGCCTGACTGCAGACCGCTCGAACATCAGGTTCAGCCGCGAGCGCGAGATCTCGCGATAGCCGTAGCCTTCGAGGTGCGTGGGCAGGTCGAGCTGCCACTGCCCGGTGCCGTTCTCGATCAACAGGATCTTGGGCAGCAGGGACTCCGGCGCCTCGCGGAGGAACGGCTCCAGGATCAGGTCCTCCGCGCCTTCCACGTCGAGCTTGATGGCGTCGACCCGGGTCAGACCCTCGCGGCGCAGGAGATCGAGGAGCGGCACCGCCGGCACGGTGATGCGCGCCCCCTCGTTGGTGCCGACGATGCGCAGGCTCGACTCGCCGCGGTTGCGGGGATCGATGAACAGCGTGAGTTCGCCGGCCTTGTCGGCCACCGCACAGGCCACCGCCTTCACCGTGTGGAACGGGTTCTGGGCGATGTTGTAGGTCAGGCGGTTGAACACGTCGGGCTGCGGCTCGACCGCGACGATCCGGGCGGCTGGGCCCGAGAAGGCCGCGACGCACAGGGCGTACGCGCCGATATTCGCGCCGATGTCGAGGAAGACGCAATCGTCCGGCAGCCGTTCCTGCAGGAGCGCGCGCTCCTCCGGATCGAAGAATTGCGGCGTGAACAGTACCTTCTTCTCGCAATTGTTGTTGTACGGGTGCAGCCGCATCCGCGCGCCGTAGCGGGTCACGTCGAGGGGCTTGCCGCCGAGGCGCGCGATGGCGATCCGGCGCAGGAACAGCGCGAAGCGCCGTCCGTACCAGGACTCGGCCGGGATCCGGTTCGTGCGGCGGGTGATCGCCGCCACGAGGCCGGACGGTTCATAGGTGCCGTAGGGCTGGGTGTCCGTCATGACCGGGGCGGTTTGCCAGCCGGCGCTCCGACCCGCAAGCGGATCGATCCGCGTTGCCCCGGCGCGCCCGCGTGGTCTAAGCCGTGGCCGAGCTTCAGGAACACAGGTTGCGCGGCATGGAGTCCTTCAATTCCGACGGCGTGCGGATCGCCTATATCGACGTCCCGCCGGCGGACGGGGCCGGCAAGCCGATCCTGCTGATCCACGGTTTCGCGTCGAACCATGCCGTCAACTGGGTCAACACGCAGTGGGTGAAGGCCCTCACGCAGGCCGGCTACCGGGCGATCGCGCTGGACAATCGCGGCCACGGCGAGAGCGAGAAGCTCTACGATCCGGCCGCCTACAGCTCGGAGGCCATGGCGGGCGACGCGATCCGGCTGCTCGACCATCTCGGCATCGAACGCGCCCACATCATGGGCTACTCGATGGGCGGGCGGATCACCGCCCATATCGCCCTCGACCACGCGGACAGGGTTCGCTCGGCGCTGATCGGCGGTCTCGGGATGCATCTGGTCGAAGGCAAGGGCCTGCCCTCCGGCATCGCCGAGGCGCTGGAGGCGCCCGCCGGCACGCCCGCCCCGAACCCGACCGCCGCCGCCTTCCGCATGTTCGCCGAGCAGACCCGCAGCGACCTGCGGGCGCTCGCTGCCTGCATGCGCGGCTCGCGCCAGACGCTGAGCCGGGCCGAACTCGGCCAGATCGAGGTGCCGGTCCTCGTCTCGGTGGGCACCCTCGACACGGTCGCGGGTTCCGGGCCGGCGCTCGCCGCCCTGATCCCGGACGCGCGGGCGCTGGAGATCGAGGGCAAGGACCACTCCACCGCGGTCGGCGCCAAGCCGCATCGGGATGGCGTGCTGGCGTTTCTCGCAGCGCAGCCCTGACGCTTCATACCAGGTGCGGTTGATCGCTGCCGCACCGCCATCCTGGCGTGTGAAGCGAAGCAATCCAGGCGGCGCCACGCTCACCAAGCTCGCGCGGCCCTGGGTCACTTCGCCGTGCTCGTGATGGCGGGGGATGCGTCCCCCGAACCGTTCAAACGGTTTCCGTGTCAGCTCTTGAGCCGGTAGCCGGTGCGGAAGATGTAGGTGACGAGACCGAGGCAGACGCACAGGAACAGGGCGGTCATGCCGAGGCTGATGGCGATGCTGACATCGGCGCTGCCGAAGAACGCCCAGCGGAAGCCGCTGATCAGGTATACGACCGGGTTGAGCAGGCTCACCGCGTGCCAGAACGGCGGCAGCATGCCGATGGCGTAGAAGCTGCCGCCCAGGAATGTCAGGGGCGTCACCACGAGGAGCGGCACCAGCTGCAGCTTCTCGAATCCGTCCGCCCAGAGGCCGATGACGAAGCCGAACAGGCTGAACGTCACCGCGGTCAGCAGCAGGAAGCCGATCATCCAGAGCGGATGATCGATCCGCAGCGGCACGAACAGCGCGGAGGTCGCCAGGATGATCAGGCCGATCAGGATCGACTTCGAGGCCGCCGCCCCGACGAAGCCCAGCACCACCTCGAGCGGCGAGATCGGCGCCGAGAGGATCTCGTAGATCGTGCCGGCGAAGCGCGGGAAGTAGATGCCGAACGAGGCGTTGGAGATGCTCTGCGTCAGCAGCGAGAGCATGATCAGGCCGGGCACGATGAACAGCCCGTAGGGCACGCCGTCCACCGCCGAGACCCGGGAGCCGATCGCCGCGCCGAACACCACGAAGTAGAGGGTCGTGGAGATGACCGGCGCCAGGATGCTCTGGCCGGCGGTGCGCCAGAAGCGGCCCATCTCGAACAGGTAGATGGCCCGGACCGCCGGCCAGTTCATGCTGAAGGCCGCGCTCATGCCGATGCTCCCTCCTCGCGGACGAGGCCCACGAAGATGTCCTCCAGCGAACTCTGCTGGGTATGGAGGTCGTTGAAGCGGATCCCCGCCGCGGCGAGTCCCGTGAGCAGCCCGGTGATGCCGGTGCGCTCGGCCCGCGTGTCGTAGGTGTAGACCAGCTCGCTTCCGTTGCCCGCAAGGGCCAGTTCGAAATCGGACAGCTCCGGCGGTATGGCCTGGATCGGCTGCTGGAGATGCAGCGTCAGCTGCTTGCGCCCGAGCTTGCGCATCAGCGCGGCCTTCTCCTCCACCAGGATGATCTCGCCCCGGCGGATCACGCCGATGCGGTCCGCCATCTCCTCGGCCTCCTCGATGTAGTGCGTGGTCAGGATGACGGTGACGCCCTGCTGGCGCAGCTCGCGCACGAGCCGCCACATGTCCTGGCGCAGCTCCACGTCGACGCCCGCGGTGGGCTCGTCGAGGAACAGCACCCGGGGCTCGTGCGACAGCGCCTTGGCGATCAGCACCCGGCGCTTCATGCCGCCCGACAGGGTCATCAGGCGGCTGTCGCGCTTCTCCCACAGGGACAGCGCCCGCAGGATCCGCTCGATATGGCCCGGGTCTGGCCGAAGCCCGAAGAGACCCCGGGAGAAGCTGACCGTGTTGACCACCGTCTCGAAGGCGTCGGTGGTCAGTTCCTGCGGCACGAGGCCGATTGCCCGGCGGGCCGCGCGGTAATCGCCCGCGATGTCGTGCCCGTCGACCAGAACCGTGCCGGAACTCGGCGTGACGATGCCGCAGACGATGTTGATCAGGGTCGACTTGCCGGCGCCGTTCGGGCCCAGCAGCGCGAAGATCTCGCCGCGCTCGATGGCGAGGTCGATGTCCCGCAGGGCGGTGAAGCCGGACGTGTAGGTCTTCGACAGCTTCGAGATGGCAATGATCGGCATCAGGGCCTGGGATCAGCGGAGGCTAGCGCGGCCTCGCCCGTCTCCGCTCGGGTGAGCAGACGGCGCGGCCCGCATCGGGCGCGGCCGGGCCTATAGCACGCGGCGCACCCAACACTCACGGGTCCGATGTGCGCGGACGCACCGCGACGCCACAGTCCGACGACTCTCCGAAACCTTCTACCAGCGCCAGGCACGCGCTGCGGCGCTCGGGATCGGCGATGCGCGAGAAGGCCGCCAACAGGGCCGCGCATTCCGACGCGCTCGGCCCGGTGGCGCCGTCTGCCCATGAGACCCGGCTCCGGAAGGCCATCACCGGAATATTGAGCGCACCGGCGATCTCTCCGAGCAGCCGCTCACGCTCGTCCGCAGCGGCCTTCTTCAGATCGGATCCACCCGCGTCCGTCATGATTCCTTCAACATCGTTCCTTCAGCCCGTCGCCGGAAATCGCTTCCCGGCAGACCTGTCCCGCTCCGAGCGGCGCCAAGCGCGACCATTCACAAATTCCGCTCGGCTGCAACCTACCGTTATGTTCGTACCGTTGTCGGACGGGTCGAACCGGTCGTCTGCATACGTCGAAAGCCACGGCTTCAAGGCGGTGAAGTCAGTATCGATCTGCGTGTCGCCCGTTATGGACCGAATAGGACGCGACGATCCTGTCATCGGGGTTGCGCGACCGGACTGACCGCATCCTACGCTGCTCGCCGAAGCGTGATGAGCGCGACCAAGCCGACGAGCGTCGCGGCGCCGAGGAAGCGACGCCACGGATTCACGCCGCGGAGCAACTCATCGAGGGCCCACCATGTCAGGGCCAGATCGGCTCCGACCGAGAGCCAGGACGCGAGCGAACCCGTTCCGCCCGAGCTCCACGCGGCCAGGGTCAAGCCGCCGAACAGCCACAGCGGCAGGTTCGGCCACTGCGCGATCGTGATGGCGCCTGTCGTCCGGTCGCGAAACAGCCAGTCGATCCCGCGCGCCACCGGGCCGGTCCGCCCTTGATCCATGACGTGGAACCTTCCCGTGGGAGATCGCCGGAAAACGGCCGACCGTAATCTTAACCGTTCAACAACCTTAATGAACAGAAGCGGTCTGTAAATCCCTAACGGAAGCTGAAAGGACTCGCGAAAAATCCGTTAATGGGGTGATGATGCGTTACCCAAGCAGCAACGAAGCTGACGTCCACGAAGGTCTGATCATGAGCGCCCGCATCGAAGATCTGAAGTTCATGCTCACGCTCAGCGCCGTCGTCCTGTTCGGCAGCGGACTGGACATCATCCTGCGCTGACGGCGGCGCCGAGATGGGCGCGCACCCTGCGTTCGCCGGGGGTGATCGCGCGGCGCAGGGCCGAGCGGGCGGCCGAGACCTGCGCGTCCAACGTCCGGGTCTGGTCGGGCGCGAAGGGGACCGCGACCACGCGTCCGCCCGAACCCGCTATTCGCGGCGACCCAAGCGGGTTGGCGGCGGACGGAGCGATCTGTCCGGATCGGAGATAGCTTCGGAGTTCGGCCACCTTCGCCTGCCGCTCCGCACGGATCTTGATGGCGGCGATCACGAGGCCGATCAGCCCGGCCGCCTCCAGGAACGCCGCGACCACGTAGCCCGAAGCCATTCGATTCCACCAGCTGCGTCAGGGAGGGCGCCGCGCCGAAGCGGCAAGACCTGATCTGCGCCCGCGTGGTTAGCGCGGCCTTAACGGCTCCGTCGATGGACGCTGTCCCCAGATTGCCTGCAGGATTGAGAACGTCGCGGAACGCTGCCTGTAACCTGCGGCGTCGATCCGTCATCTTCAGTATCGGTTGCCTGGTCTTCCCGAGCCGATGCCCACGTGCCTCAGCTCCCCGCGGAGCACGTTCGGCCTGTCCTCCGATAGCGCGCAGGACCGCGGACGAATTCTTCCCCTGGCCGCTCGGTCAGGACGGGCTCTACGACCTCGTCGACGGCCTGCCGGCCCCTCACGCGACGATGACGACGGGCGCCAGCGCCCGCTTCGCCTTGGCCAACCCTTGGCCGACATCTACGACGCCGTCGCCCTCAAGCCGGGACGCCCGCTCCCCGGAGGCCGGACTACCACATGTCGAGCGCGACGCGAGCCTCGTCCGACATGCGGCTCTGGTCCCACGGCGGATCGAACACCATCGTGACCGCGCAGGACTGCACGCCTGGGACGGCGGACACCGCGTTCTCGACCCAGCCGGGCATCTCGCCCGCCACGGGGCAGCCGGGCGCCGTGAGGGTCATGTCAATCGCGACATTGCGGTCGTCCCCGATATCGACCTTGTAGATCAGGCCGAGCTCGTAGATGTCGGCCGGGATCTCGGGATCGTAGACGGTCTTCAGCGCCGCGACGATGTCGTCGGTCAGGCGGTCGAGCTCCGCCTGCGGGATCGTCGAGTCGCCGGCGACGGCGGGGGCGTTCATGCCGCCCGTGATGGTTGCGTCGGTGCTCATCGCTTCACTCTCCCCGGGCCCGCACAGGCGGGACCAGCCTCATCCCCGTATCAGGTGAACAGCATCTCTGCTCTGCCGAGCGCCTCGGCAAGGGCATCGATCTCGGCGGTGGTGTTATACAGCCCGAACGAGGCGCGGCAGGTCGAGGTAACGCCGAACCGCTGGAGCAGCGGCATGGCGCAATGCGTCCCGGCCCTCACGGCGACCCCCTGCCGGTCGATCACCGTGGCGATGTCGTGGGCGTGCGCCCCCTTCATCTCGAAGGCGATCACACCGCCCTTGCCGGGCGCGGTGCCGATCAGGCGCAGGGAATTCATCGCCCCGAGCCGCTCCTGCGCGTAGGCCGTCAGCTTCGCCTCGTGGGCGGCGATCGCGTCGCGCCCGAGCGTCATCATGTACTCGAGGGCGGCGCCGAGTCCGACTGCCTCGATGATCGCCGGGGTGCCGGCCTCGAACTTGTGCGGCGGGTCGTTGTAGGTGATCGCGTTCTCAGCGACTGTCCGGATCATCTCGCCGCCTCCCTGGTAGGGCGGCAGGCGGTCCAGCCATTCCTTTTTCCCGTACAGCACGCCGATGCCGGTCGGACCGTAGACCTTGTGGCCGGTGAAGACGAAGAAGTCGCAATCCAGCGCCCGCACGTCGACGGGCGTGTGCACGGCACTCTGCGCCCCGTCGAGCAGAACCGGCACGCCGTGGGCGTGGGCGATCCGAACGATTTCGGCGGCCGGCGTCACCGTGCCGAGCACGTTCGACATGTGGGTGATCGCCACCATCTTGGTCCGGGGCGAGAACAGCTTCTCGTACTCCTCCAACAGGAAATTGCCCTGGTCGTCCACCGGCGCCCACTTGATCACGGCGCCCCGGCGCTCGCGCAGGAAGTGCCAGGGCACGATGTTGGAGTGGTGCTCCATGATCGAGAGGATGATCTCGTCCCCCTCCCCGATCAGGCCGGCCCAGCCCATCGACGAGGCCACGAGGTTGTAGGCCTCGGTGGCGTTGCGGGTGAAGATGATCTCGTCCGTCGAGGCGGCGTTGAGGAACTGGCGCGTGGTCTCGCGCGCGCCCTCGAAGCCCTCGGTGGCGGCGTTCGCCATGTAGTGAAGGCCGCGGTGGACGTTGGCGTAGCCGGTCTCCATGCAGGAGACCATCGCGTCGATCACCTGCCGGGGCTTCTGCGCGGAGGCGGCGTTGTCGAGGTAGACGAGCGGCTTGCCGTAGACCTGCTGGCCCAGGATCGGGAAATCCCTGCGGATCGCCTCGACGTCGTAGGTTGGGGTAAGGACGGGTGCGTTCATCGGGTCACGCTCACGGATCTCCCTCCCCCCTCTGCGGGGGAGGGTGGCCCTCGCGTCAGCGAGGGTCGGGAGAGGGGAGCCCGGCCGCCGAAAAGGACTGAGCGGGTGTCGAGAACATGGCCTCGTTCTGCACCGTCGCTCCCCTCTCCCGCCTCACTCCGTTCGGCACCCTCCCCCGCAAGGGGGGAGGGTTGAGTCAGCGTCAGCCCCGCGCCGTCAGCCAGGCCTCGATCTCGCCGATCAGCGCCGCGCGGGCGCCCTCGTGCGTGACCGCCTCCACGGCCTCGCCGACGAAGGCCTGCACGAGCAGGCTCTCGGCGGTTGCACGCGGCAGGCCGCGGGCCATGAGGTAGAACAGCAGGTCCTCGTCCGGGGCGCCGCAGGTGGCCCCGTGGCCGCAGGCGACGTCGTCGGCGAAGATCTCCAGCTCCGGCTTGTTCATCATCTGCCCCTCGTCGGTGAGGAGGAGGCAGTCCGACTTCATCTTGCCGTCGGTCTGTTGCGCGGCCTGACGCACGATGATCTTGCCCTGGAACACGCCGGTGGCGTCGCCGTCGATGATCCACTTGAACTGCTCGCGGCCGACGCCCCCGACAGCGGCGTGATCGGCGAGCAATGTCGAGTCGGCGAGCTGGCCCTTGCGCAGCATGGCGGCGCCGTTGACCACGACGTTGGTATCCTCGCCCGCGATGTGAACGAAGATCTGGTGGCGCGACAGCACCGCTCCGGTCACGAGGTTGACGGTCTCGACCTGACCCTCGGCCTCGACCTTCAGCGACAGCGTCGAGAGCGCGATGGTGGCGTCGCCCTCCGTATTCAGGCGGGTATGCCGGAAGGCGGCCTTCGGGCCGACCACCACATCGAGCGCGTCGTTCGGCTGGCAGGTGAGCCCGTCCGGTCCCTCGTGGCTCTCCAAGAGACCGAACTCCGCGCCCTCGCCGATCTGGACGAGCACGCGGGTCGCCGTCGAGAACGGCGTGTTCCCGGTGCCCACGAAGCGCAGGTGCAGCGGCCGCGCCGGCTTCGCGCCGGGCGCCACCGTGATCAGCGCGCCGTCCGCCAGGAAGGCCGTATTGAGCTGGTAGACCGGGTTATCGCGGGCCTGCGGCACCGGGGCGAGCTGCTTCAGGTCGACATGAGCCCGGGTCAGCGCCTCGGACATCGGGACGACCGTGACGCCCTCGGGGATCCGGTCGAGATCCGACAGCTCGCGGACGAGATGGCCGTTCACGAAGGTGAGGCGCGCGGCCTCGATGCCGGCGAAGCCCTTCGCCCCGGCGACGGCCGCCTTCGCATCGTCGAGGCTCGGTGCCTCGGCCGGAGGCGCGGCCTCCGTGATGGCGGCGCGCAGGTCGGTGTACTTGAAGGCCTCGACCCGCCGGCTCGGCAGGCCGGTCGCCTCGAAGAAGCGGAAGGCCTCCTCGCGGGCGATCGCCTTCTCGCTGGCGAAGCTCTGCCGGGCGGTCTCGAACAGCTTCGACAGGCCGGCCTCGGCGGGGGAGCGGAGGTTGGTGACGTCGGCCATGGCTCAGGCGGCCTCCCCGGTGCGGTACTCGGCGTAGCCTGAGGCTTCGAGCTCGAGGGCGAGCTCCTTGCCGCCGGTCTTCACGATCTGACCCTTCGACATGACGTGCACGGTGTCGGGTACGATGTGGTTGAGCAGCCGCTGGTAGTGGGTGATCACCAGGAACGAGCGGCCCTGGGCGCGGAGCGCGTTCACGCCCTCGGAGACGATGCGCAGGGCGTCGATGTCGAGGCCGGAATCGGTCTCGTCGAGGACGCAGAACTTCGGCTGCAGCAGCGCCATCTGGAGGATCTCCATGCGCTTCTTCTCGCCGCCGGAGAAGCCGACGTTGAGGGCGCGCTTGAGCATCTCCTTGTTGATCTCGAGCTTGTCGGCGGCGCCGTTCACCGCGCGGATGAAGTCCGGGGTCGACAGCTCGGCCTCGCCGCGCGCCTTGCGCTGCGCGTTCAGGCAGGCCTTGAGGAAGGTCATGGTGCCGACGCCGGGGATTTCCAGCGGGTACTGGAAGGCCAGGAAGATGCCGGCCGCGGCGCGCTCGTCGGCGGCCATCTCCAGCACGTTCTGCCCGTCGAGCAGGATCTCGCCGTCGAGAACCTCGTAATCCTCCTTGCCGGCGATGACGTAGGAGAGCGTCGACTTGCCCGAGCCGTTCGGGCCCATGATCGCCGCGACCTCGCCGTCGTTCACGGTCAGGTTCAGGCCGTTCAGGATGCGGTTGTCCTCGATCTGCACGACGAGGTTCTTGATTTCCAGCATGTCTTGGTAGTCCTGTTCGAAATCGCTGATTGTCCCCTGCCCCAAGCCCTCGCTGGTCACGCAACCCGGCGTGACGAAGTGCGACGCGCTCTCCTCCCCCTTGTGGGGAGGAGCGGGAGGTGGGGGTGGAGCAGAAGGCAACGCCGCGCTTTATCCGGCACCACCCCCACCCCTGCCCCTCCCCGCAAGGGGGAGGGAAGATGCACACACCCGCCGAGGGTCCTTAGCCCACCGAGCCTTCCAGGCTGATCGAGATCAGCTTCTGGGCCTCGACGGCGAACTCCATGGGCAGCTGCTGCAGCACGTCCCGGACGAAGCCGTTGACGATGAGCGCGGTCGCCTCCTCCTCGGAGAGGCCGCGCTGCTGGCAGTAGAACTTCTGATCCTCGGAGATCTTCGAGGTGGTGGCTTCGTGCTCGAACACGGCCGAGGCATTCTTCGACTCGATGTACGGCACGGTGTGCGCGCCGCACTGATCGCCGATCAGCAGCGAGTCGCAGTTCGTGAAGTTGCGCGCGCCCTTGGCCTTCCGGTGCGCCGAGACGAGGCCCCGGTAGGTGTTCTGCGACCGGCCGGCCGAGATGCCCTTCGAGATGATCCGGCTCGTGGTGTTCTTGCCGAGATGGATCATCTTGGTCCCGGAATCGACCTGCTGCATGCCGTTCGACACCGCGATCGAGTAGAACTCGCCGCGGGAATCGTCGCCGCGCAGGATGCAGGACGGGTACTTCCAGGTGATCGCCGAGCCGGTCTCGACCTGCGTCCACGAGATCTTCGAGCGGGCGCCGCGGCAATCGCCGCGCTTCGTGACGAAGTTGTAGATGCCGCCCTTGCCGTCGTTGTCGCCCGGGTACCAGTTCTGGACCGTCGAGTACTTGATCTCGGCATCGTCCAGGGCGACCAGCTCGACCACCGCGGCGTGGAGCTGGTTGTCGTCGCGCTTCGGGGCGGTGCAGCCCTCCAGGTACGAGACGTAGGAGCCCTTGTCGGCGATGATCAGCGTGCGCTCGAACTGGCCGGTGTCGCGCTCGTTGATGCGGAAATAGGTGGACAGCTCCATCGGGCAGCGCACGCCCGGCGGGATGTAGACGAACGACCCGTCGGAGAAGACGGCCGAGTTCAGCGTCGCGAAGAAGTTGTCGGTCACCGGCACGACCGAGCCGAGGTACTTCTGCACCAGCTCGGGATGCTCGCGCACGGCCTCGGAGATCGGCATGAAGATCACGCCGGCCTTCTCCAGCTCCTTCTTGAAGGTCGTGGCTACCGAGACCGAATCGAACACCGCGTCGACCGCGACGCGGCGCTCCGGCGCGATGCCCTCCAGCACCTCGACCTCACGCAGCGGGATGCCGAGCTTCTCGTAGGTCTTCAGGATCTCGGGATCGATCTCGTCGAGCGATTCCGGCCCCTGCCGCTTAGGGGCGGCGTAGTAGTAGATGTCGTTGTAGTCGACCTTATCGTAGGAGACGCGGGCCCATTCCGGCTCCTTCATGGTCAGCCAGCGCCGGTAGGCGTCGAGGCGCCACTCCAGAAGCCACGCGGGCTCGTTCTTCTTGGCCGAGATGAAGCGGACGACGTCTTCGGAGATGCCCTTCTCGGACTTCTCCATCTCGATCGTGGTCTCGAACCCGTACTTGTACTGGTCGAGGTCGATCGAGCGGACCCGGTCGATGGTTTCCTGCACAGCAGGCATCAGCGTCTCCTAGGCATCTCCGGCGTCAAGGACCGGGAAGCGTCTGTCGGAAAGCGGGGGCTGCGGCGCTCAGGCCGCCTGTCCTCGCCGTCTATATAGGGGCTGCAAGGCCCGTTCGAAGGCGTCGAGGAAGCATGCCACCTCCTCGTCCACCGTGTTCCAGCCGAGGCTGACGCGCAGCGCCCCCCCGGCGAGATCCGCATCCACGCCCATGGCGGCCAGCGTCGCCGAGCGCGCGACCTTGCCCGACGAGCAGGCCGAGCCCGACGACACCGCCACGCCGGCGAGGTCGAGGGCGATCAGGGCCGCGGGCGCGTCGAGGCCCGGGACCGAGAAGCTCAGGGTGTTGGGCAGGCGCGGCGCCCCGGCGGCGAACACCACCGCGTCGGGCGCGAGCGCCCGCACGCCGGCCTCGATCCGGTCGCGCAGGTCCGACAAGCGCGCGGCCTCCTGCCCGAGGGCCTCGCGGGCGATCCGCGCGGCCTCGCCCATCCCGACGATCGCCGGCAGGCACTCCGTGCCGCAGCGCTGCCGGCGCTCCTGGCCGCCGCCGCGCAGGAAGGCGCTCTCCAGCGCGACGCCCTCCGCGAGCACCAGTGCGCCGACGCCCTTCGGCGCCGCGAACTTGTGGCCCGACAGGGTGAGCGCGTCGAGGCCGAGCGCAGCCATGTCGAGGGGGATCTTGCCGGCTGCCTGGACCGCGTCGCTGTGGACGAGCGTCCGCCCGTGCGACCGCGCCAAGGCCCCGATCTGCGCCAGCGGCTGTACCGCGCCGGTCTCGTTGTTGGCGGCGTGCACGGAGACAAGCAGGGTCTCGTCGGCCAGGGCGGCAAGACGCGCTTCCAGGGCGCCGAGGTCGACCACACCATCGGCGGTGACCGGCACTTCCTCGACGGCCGCTTCGGGGAACCGGTGGCCGGACGCGACGCACGGGTGCTCCGTCGCCGCGTGAATCAGCCGCGTCGGAGCCGGCACGCCGCGGCGGCGCAAGGCCCCGGACAGGGCCGCGTTCGCCGCCTCGGTCCCGCCGCTGGTGAAGACCACCTGCTCCGGCCGCGCGGTGACGAGGGCCGCGACGTCGCTGCGGGCGGCCTCCAGCGCGGCCCGGGCGGCGCGACCCTCCTGATGGATCGAGGACGGATTGCCGGGGAGCATCAGGGCGCGCGCCACCGCCTCGGCGACAGCCGGCCGGACCGGCGCAGTCGCATTGTAGTCGAGGTAGGCGCGTGCCCGGCTCATCCGCGTTCCGTTAAGCCCTTTGCTGCGGCGCGTCACAATTCCTTGCCCGCGCACCGGCTCGCCGTGCTAAGGCGCGCCGAGAGAATGAGATCCCGCCGACCGAGCGCGGCCGGCGCGGCAGCCAACGACACGTATCGGCCGCCTTCTTTAGAATAGTTCTAATCGCCTAGAACTGTTCTAAGAGTGCTTTTATGGTGCGGGCGCGACGAGTCAAGGCTGCTGCGCCGCCGTATCGATCGTCCGGCGGACGATCTCCGGAGTGAGAGACGAGCGATGCCCGAAGTCATCTTCACCGGCCCGGCCGGCCGCCTGGAAGGCCGTTACCAAGCCCCCAAGAAGCGCGGCGCGCCGATCGCCATCATCCTGCACCCCCACCCGCAATTCGGGGGCACGATGAACAATCAAATCGTGTACAATCTTTTTTACACCTTCGCCAATCGCGGCTTCGCAGCCCTGCGCTTCAATTTCCGCGGGGTCGGGCGCAGCCAGGGGTCGTTCGACCACGGCTCGGGCGAGCTGTCCGACGCTGCCGCGGCGCTAGACTGGGTGCAGTCGGTCAATCCGGAGGCGAAGTCCTGCTGGATCGCGGGCGTCTCCTTCGGTTCGTGGATCGGCATGCAACTCCTGATGCGCCGTCCCGAGATCGAGGGCTTCATCTCCATCGCCGCCATGGCGAATCGCTACGACTTCACCTTCCTGGCCCCGTGCCCCTCCTCCGGCCTGTTCGTGCACGGCTCCGAGGACCGGGTCGCGCCCGCCCGCGAGGTCATGCCGGTGATCGAGAAGGTAAAGACGCAGAAGGGCGTCATCATCGAGCATCAGATGGTCGAGGGGGCGAACCACTTCTTCGACGGCAAGGTCGAGGAGCTGACCCAGACGGTGGACACGTACCTCGACAAGCGCCTCGGCAAGCGCGAAGAGGCAGCCTGACGCAGCTGGGCCCCGCGCCTTGACGCGGGGAGCCCCGGAGGAATAGGGCGCGGGCTCCGGAATTGAGATCCAACCTCGCAGGTCTGATGTCAGAGAGCCCATCCGACCATCCCGTCGTGCTGCTGGTGGAAGATGACGGCCTCCTGCTGATGGAGGCGTCGGACACCCTGGCGGATGCCGGCTTCACGGTGGTGGAGGCAACCCACGCCGACAAGGCGCTGAAGGTGCTGGAGAACCGCGACGACGTCGGCGTCCTGATGACCGACGTCGACATGCCGCAGGGCTCGATGGACGGCTTCGCGCTGGCCCGGCTCGTGGCGCATCGCTGGCCGTCGATCCCGGTGCTGGTGGTGTCCGGCATGGGCACCCCCGGCCCGAACGACATGCCGGAGGGGGCGCGGTTCATCCCGAAGCCCTATGAGCCGACGACGCTGGTCCGCACCCTTCAGGCCTTCGTCCGCCGCGCGGCTTGACGCCGGCACTCCGCTCGGGCTCACCCCGGTCCGGGCGTCGAACACCCGACCGAGAGCCATGACGGACCAGAACCGACAGCACCGCTTCGCGACCCGGGCGATCCACGCCGGCGCGGCGCCGGATCCCGCCACGGGGGCGCGGGTCCAGCCGATCTACTTCACCAACGGTTTCGTCTTCGACTCGACCGAGCAGGCGGCGGACATCTTCGCCGGCCGCCGGACCGGCTTCTCGTACTCCCGCGGATCGAACCCGACGGTCGCCGCGCTGGAGCGCCGGGTCGCCGACCTGGAGGGCGCGAAGGCGGGCGTGGCGGTATCCTCCGGACAGTCCGCCATGCAGTTGGTTCTGATGACGCTGCTGAAGAGCGGCGACGCCTATGTCGCGTCCCCCCGCCTGTTCGGCGGGTCGCTCGGCCTGATGCGCCGCCTCGACGGGCGCTACGACCTGAAGCCCCGCTTCGCGCGCGGGATGGCCCCGGAGGATTTCGAGGCGGCCATCACCCCGGACTGCCGGGCCATCTTCTGCGAATCGATCGTGAATCCCTGCGCGTCGGTGGTGGATCTCGACGGGATCGCCGCCGTGGCCCGCCGCCACAATCTGCCGCTCGTCGTGGACAACACCCTGGCCTCGCCGGCCCTGATCCGACCGATCGAGCACGGCGCCGACATCGTCTGGCACTCCACCTCGAAGTTCCTCAGCGGCTCCGGCCAGACCATCGGCGGCGTGATCTGCGACGCCGGCCGGTTCGACTGGGCGCAGGCCGGCGGCTACAACCTGATCACCGAGCCCTGGCCGGATTACGACGGGCTGGTGCTCACCGAGGCCTTCCCGGAGACACCCTTCGCGGCGGCGTGCCGGTTTTTCGGCCTGCGCGACCTGGGGCCCGGCCTGTCGCCGATGAACGCGTTCCTCACGCTCATGGGCGTCGAGACCCTGCCCCTGCGCATGGAGCGGCATTGCGCCAACGCCCGCGCGGTGGCGGCCTTCCTGAAGCAACACCCTGCGGTGGCCTGGGTGAGCTATCCGATGCTGCCGGGCCAACCCGGGGAGGACCTCGCCCGCCGCTACACGCCCGAGGGGCCGGGCTCGATCTTTACCTTCGCGCTGAAGGGCGGCGAGCCGGCGGCGCTGCAATTCATCGCCGGGCTCGAGCTGATCTCGCATCTGGTGAACATCGGCGAGATCAAGTCGCTGGCGATCCACCCGTCCTCGACCACACACCGGCAGCTGCCGGAGCACGAGAAGGCCGCCGCGCAGGTGGGGCCGGAGACGGTCCGGCTGTCGATCGGGTTGGAGAACGAGGCCGACCTGATCGCCGATCTCGAGCAGGCGCTGGACCGGCTGGGCTGAGCGAGGCGCTCGGTCCCCTACCCTCATCCGTCATCGCGCGCGCAGCGAAGCGACCCAGGGAAGCGCGCGGCTGATCGTCGTTGCGCTGACTGGATTGCTTCGCTGCGCTCGCAAAGACGGCGACGATCAGACCTCGCATTCCAGGTCCCATCCGCTGCCGCATGCGGGAGGGACTTCGTCAATCCCGATCCTTCGAGAGAGCTGAGCCTCCGCTCAGCGCCGCCGCTCCAAGATCGAAACGTAATTCGTTACCGCCGCCCCGCCCATGTTGAAGATCCCGGCGAGCTCCGCGCCCGGCACCTGCATCTCGCCGGCCTCGCCCATGAGCTGCAGGCAGGCCATGACGTGCATCGACACGCCGGTGGCGCCCACCGGATGGCCTTTGGCCTTGAGTCCGCCGGACGGGTTGATCGGCAGCCGGCCGCCCTTCTCGGCAAGACCCTCACGGACCACGCGGTACCCCTCGCCCGGCGCGGCCAATCCCATCGCCTCGTACTCGATCAACTCCGCGATGGTGAAGCAGTCGTGCGTCTCCACGAACGAGAGGTCGTCGTTGCCGATCCCGGCCTGCGCCCGCGCCTTGTCCCAGGCCATCCGCGCACCCTTGAACTCCGCCGGGTCGCGACGAGACAGGGGCAGGATGTCGTTGACATGCGACCGGGCGCGGAAACCGATCGCCCGTTCCAGACCCTCGGCGATCTCCGCATCCGCCACCACCAGAGCCGCGGCACCGTCCGAGATCAGCGAGCAGTCGGTGCGCCGCAGGGGCGCCGCCACGTAGGGATTCTTCTCCGAGATCCGGTTGCAGAAATCGAAGCCGAGATCCTTGCGCAGCTGCGCGTAGGGGTTGCCGACGCCGTTGCGGTGGTTCTTGGCGGCGATGCGGGCCAGCTCCTCGCTGCGGTCGCCGTAGCGCTGGAAGTAGCCCGCCGCGATCCGCCCGAACACGCCCGCGAACCCGCCCTCGATGTCGGCCTCCTCCTTCCGGTAGGAGGCGCCCAGCAGGATGTCGCCGGTCTCGGCCACGGTCTTGGCCGTCATCTTCTCGGCGCCGATGACCAGCGCGACGCGGCCGCGTCCGCTATCGACGAAATCGAGGGCCGCGTAGAGCGCGGCCGAGCCGGTGGCGCAGGCGTTCTCCAGATGGGTCGCCGGCGCGTGGGCGAGGCCCGGACGGTTCACCGCCACCAGCGAGCCCTCGAAGCCCTGCTTGGAGAAGCCGGTATTCATCGAGCCGACGTAGATGCCGTCGACCTGGGACTCCTCGACGCCGGCATGGGCCAGCGCCTCTCCGGAGACCCGGGCGATCAGTCCCTCGACATCCGGCTCCTCGAGCTTGCCGAAGGGCGTGTGGGCCCAGCCCACGATGCAGGCGCGCGTCATCCGGTGGTCTCCCGATTGCTGGCCCGACGATGGGCCCGGCGCGGCCGTCGATCAAGACGCGTCCACCCTTCCGCGCGGTTTCGGCCCGGCATGACGAGGCGTCGCCGCCCTTCAGCGCAGGTGGAAGGCGACCCACGCGACGGCCACGAGCGTTAGGGCAGTCAGCAGGATCTGGGCGAGGCTCCGCGAGCGGATCCTCACGGCGCGAAAAGATCCGGATGGCGGGCGCGCAGCGCCAGGACGAGGGTGAGTGTCTTCAGGTCGCTGATGGCGGCGCGGTCGGCCATGCCGGCGAGCTCGGCGAGCGGCATCTCGACGACCCAGATGTTCTCGTGCTCGCCCTCGGCTCCGCCGCCGGCCTCGGCGCGGTCCGCCGCGCCGTAGGGTGCGAGGTAGAGGTGGATCTTCTCGGTGGTGAGGCTCGCGCAGGAATAGGCGGCGCCGACGAATTCGAGCGCGCGCAGGCGCAGGCCGACTTCTTCCAACGCCTCCCGGCGGGCATTCGCCTCGGGACCGCCGTCGTCGATGATCCCTGCGGGTGCTTCGAGCTGAGCCTGTTCGCCGGCAGCGAAGAGCGGCGGGACTCGCAACTCACGCACCAGTGTCGCTACCTTGCGCTCGGGATCGTAGGGCAGGATCCCCACCGAATTGCCGTGATCCTCGATCTCGCGCTCGACGACGGCGCCGTCGGCCAAGCGCACCCGCGCGAGGCCGAACCGGCTCCAGCCCTCGTGGACGAAACGGATCTCGAGGATCTCGGCCGGCATTGCGCGTCTCCGGTGGAGCGGGTTCCCGAAGCCCTACACGCAACCGTGTCGTCGAGTTCCGGGAACGCCGGCGCGCGCCCCACCGTTTGCGTCCGATCAGGCGCATGGCCACGCTTCCGCGGCGCGCATTCCGGTCAGGATCGATGCGGGCAGGACCGATCAGCGGCATCAGAGACCGTTCGACGCGCGATGCCGCGGCGATCTGGGCGGCGCTCGCCCTTGCCTACATGGTGTTCGCGGGCTCGGTGAGCCTGAATGAGGGATTCGCCGCGATCGGCTGTGCCACCCTCGGGACCGCGTGGTGGTGGGCCGTCGGACGGCGCGGGGGCACCCGCTTCCATTTCGGCCGGCAAACCCTCCGGCCCCTCGGCCCGGCCATCCGCGACATGCCCCGGCAGACGCTCCGGATCGGCATGAGCCTGGTGAAGGCCGTGTTCGGACGCGAAGCGGTTGGGACGATACGCGCGCAGAGCGCGGCCGAAGTGACCTGGGCCACACCCTCCGGCGACACGGCTCCGGCCGCGCGGGCCGTCGGGCTGCTCGCCGCCTCGCTCGCCCCCGAGAGCTACGTCCTGACCCTCGACCGCGCGCACGGCACCGTGACGACGCACGTCCTGAAGGACGACGGGCGATGAATATCTGGACGGCCGCCATCCTGGCGCTGCTGCCGCCCCTCGCCTTCGCGGCGGCGCTGGCGTGGCGGGGCCGGCCCGGCCAGCGCTTCGCCGCCTATCAGCTCGCCGGAAGCGTCACGGTGCTGATCCTGACGCTGCTCGCCTTCGCCACCGATCAGGCTTCGATCACCGATCTCGCCCTCACCCTGGTCCTGCTCAACCTGCCGGGCACGATGCTGCTCGCAGTCTTCCTGGAGCGCTGGATATGAGCGTCGTCATCGGCATCCTCCTGGCGCTCGCGGTGGCGGTGACTTGGCTCGCCGCCCTGGCCCTATGGCGCTTGCCCCGGGCCCTGGACCGGTTTCACGCCCTCGCCTTCCTGAATGTCGCGTCGTCGATCCTCGTCACCCTCGCGGCCTTCCTGGCCGACGGCATCTCCGGGCGTTCGCTCAAGATCCTGGTGATGATGGTCGTCTTCCTCGCCTGGGCGGCGGTGCTGTCGCACGTGTCCGGCCGGGCCGTGCTGATGCGCGAGGGCCGCTCGGCATGAGGACACCCCGATGACCGTGATCCTGCCGCTGCTGTTCCTGTTCACCGCGATCTCCGGCACCGCGGTTGTGCTGGTACGCGACCCCACCCGACAGGTCTTCGCGATCGCGGTGAACGGGCTCGTCCTGACGATCCTGTTCGACGCCCTTCAGGCGCCCGACGTCGCCCTGTCGGAGCTGGCGGTCGGCTCCGCGGCGGTGCCGCTCCTCTTCCTCGTCGCGCTCATGGCGGTGCGGACGCAGTCCCCCGAGGAGGAGTCTTGAGCCCCCGGATCCGCATCGCGCTGCTCGCTCTGTCGGGGCTGGTCCTCCTGCCCTGCGCCGCCGCGGTGATCGCCGGGTTGCCGCCCTTCGGATCGACCATCGCCCAGTACGGCGAGCGCATCAACGCGATCACCCCGCAGGCTCGGCACGTCGCCAACATGGTGAGTGCGATCAATTTCGACCTGCGCGGCCTCGACACCCTGGGTGAGGAGTTCATGCTGCTCGCCGCCATCACCGGAACGGTGGTGCTGCTGCGGGGTCGGCGGGGCGAGGGCAGCACCGAACGCGCCCTGCGTCGGCCCGGCCGCGCCGTCATCCCGCGCTCCGAGGCCGTGGTGCTCGCCTGCCGGATCGCGGGGCCGCTCACAGCGCTGTTCGGTCTCTACGTGGTGCTCCACGCCACCGTCACACCGGGCGGTGGCTTCCAGGGCGGCGTGATCCTCGCCTCCGGCACCCTGCTGATCTACCTCGGCGAGGGCTATGCCGGCTGGCGCGACGCCGTCCGCAGTCACTGGCTCGACGCCCTGGAGGGCGGTGGCGCCCTGCTCTTCGCTCTGTGCGGGCTGGCGCCGATGCTCACCGGCGCCGCCTTCATGCAGAACGTCCTGCCGCTGGGCACCTTCCGCGACCTGTTCTCCGGAGGCCTGATGCTCGTGGAGAACCTCGGCGTCGCCCTGGCGGTGACGGGCGGGTTCACGCAGCTCTTCCTCGAATTCATGGAGGAGACCCGCGAGGCGGACGCGCCCGACGAACCCGGGGAGGAATCCGCGTGAGCATGCTGCCCTACGCGGTCGCCGCGTGGCTCTTCGGGATCGGCCTCTACGGCATCGCCACGAGCCGCAACTTCATCCACCTCGTGGGCTGCCTCGGCGTCTGCCAGTCGGCGACCTACGTGCTCCTCCTGGGCCTCGGCTACCGCTGGGGCAGCATCGCGCCGATCTTCTACGATCACCCGCCGGGCACGCCTGCTGTCGATCCGGTGATGCAGGCGCTGGTGCTGACCGACATCGTAGTCGGCGCGACCCTGACCGCCCTCCTCCTCGTCCTGACGATCCAGGCCTACAAGCGCGGCGGCAGCCTCGACCCGGAGAAGCTTCGGCCGATGCGCGCCGGCGGAACATCCGGCCGCGGCCAGGGATCGAGCGCCGCGAAGGGTGGGGAGCGAACGACTCCGTGACCGCCTTCCCCGCCGCCCTCCTGCCCCTGCCGGTCGCGATTCCGCTCGTCGTCTGCGCCGTGACGCTCGCGGTCGCGCACCGTCTGCCGGGCCGCGTGCCCGACATCCTCGCGGCGCTCGCCGCACTGAGTGTCGCGATCCTGTCGGCCATCATCGCCGTGCACGCCGCCGACGGGCCGATCGTCTACTGGTTCGGCGGCTGGGAGCCGCGGGACGGCGTCCACCTCGGCATCGGCTTCTCGGTGGACGAGGCGAGCGCCTGGGTCGCGACCTTCATCGGCCTGCTCTACGCCCTGACCTTCGTGTTCGCCTGGGGCTTCTTCGACCGCACGCATGGCCACTTCCACATCCTGATGCTGCTGTTCCTGGCCGCCATGGTCGGGTTCTGCTTCACCCGCGACATGTTCAACCTGTTCGTGTGGTTCGAGGTGATGAGCGTCGCCGCCTTCGCGCTCACCGCCTACCACTTGGCGGAATCGGCGCTCGCGGGCGCCATCAACTTCACCGTGGTCAACAGCCTCGCGGGATTCCTGATGCTCGGCGGCATCGGCCTGATCTACGCGCAGACCGGCACGCTGGACTTCGAGGGCATCGCAGCAGCGGTGGCGCGGGGCGGTCGCGACCCGGTTGTGGCCGGGGCCTTCTGCCTCGTGGCCGCCGCCCTGATGATCAAGGGCGCGATCGTGCCGTTTCAGTTCTGGCTCGCCGATGCCCACGCGGTGGCCCCGAGCCCGGTCTCGGTGATCTTCTCCGGCTCGATGGTGTCGCTCGGCCTGTTCGGCCTCGCGAAGGTGAGCGCCGTCGTGTTCGCGGGCTCCGGTCAGGTCCAGCACGCGCTGCCCCTCCTGCTCACGGCCCTGGGCACCCTCACAGCCCTGCTCGGCGGCTGGATGGCGCTGCTGCAGCGCCACCTGAAGCGGATGCTCGCCTTCTCGACGATCTCGCATGCCGGGATCATGCTCACCGGCCTCGGCGCCCTGTCGGCGGACGGCACCGGAGGCGTTCTGGTCTACGTGGTCGGACACGGGCTGGTGAAGGGCGCGCTGTTCATGATCGCCGGCATCCTTCTGGCCACCCAGGCGAGCGTCGACGAGATCGCGCTGCGCGGCCTCGGCCGCGGCATCATGCCGGCCGGGATCGCCATGGCACTGGCCGGGCTGCTGCTCTGCGGCCTGCCGATCGGCGTTCTCGACCAGGGCACGCGCCTCGTGCAGGGGGCTCTGTCGCAGCAGGGCCACGGCATCGCACTGGCCGCCACCGCGATCGGTGCGGCGCTGACCGGGGCCGCGGTCCTGCGGGCAGCGGGCCGCATCTTCCTGGGGCTCGGGCCCGATCCCGGCGACGAGGCCGGGGCGCCGAGCGAGGACGAGCGCGAGAAGGCCAACCGGCCCCTCTGGCTGATGCTCGCGCCCTGCTGCGCGCTGCTCGCCCTCGATGCCGGGCTGCCGGCGAGCCTGATCGAGCACGCCCTGCCGCGGGCGGCCGCGGCCTTCATGCACCGGTCCCCGGGCGGGTCGCTCGCCGAGGGGCCGGGCTGGCTGCCGTGGGCTTCCGTGACCATCGCGCTGGCGGGAGCCGGCTACGGGCTGTTCCGTCAGCGGCTGCCGGCCTTCGTGGTCCGGCCGGTCAGCGCCACGCAGTCGGCGCCGACGCGGGCGCTGGAGATCCTGCATAGCGGCCTGATCGGCGACTACGCGACGTGGCTCGCTGTCGGAGTGGCGGTGATGGCGGCCGTACTGGCCATGGCGTGACCGGCGCGGATCTTCCCCTGCCCCGCCACTCTGCGGGGCCACCACGGCTTGAGTGTACAGGCTAGGACCGTCCTGAGCATCCGATCCGCCGGTGAGGTTTGACGGCGACCCGGAACGTATCGATCGTGCCAATGTTCTGCCGGTGACAACGCATGTGGCCGCGGGCTGGCGCGGCGCGTTCCTCACGCTGAGAGGTCTGCCGTGTCCGGATGGAAATGCAGGGCGGCCATCCTCGGAGCCGCTGCCGCCCTGAGCGCTTCCGGTGCTGTCGCCCAGGGCGCGCCGGTGCCGAACGTGAACGACTGTACCTTCATCCGCGATCCGACGGCGCTCCGGGACTGCATCGAGCTGTACGAGGGGCAGCGCCTCGCTCCCGGGCCGCGGCCAGCCGGCTTGCAGCGGGCGCCCACGATTGATCGAGCTCTGCTGGATGCCGCCGGACCGATTCCGCCGCGCGAGACCTCAGGGCGCGGCAAGCGGCGCAAGCTGCGTCAGAGCCGCCGACCCGCCGCACCCGGCCAGGGGGTTCGCATCGAGCAAGTCGCGCCGCCTCAGTAGGTCGCCTGCACGAGACAGGTCCGTCCTTCACCGTTCAGGAGCGCGCAGAGAGCCTGCTCGGAGCGCGGCTGCTGGGACCGCGCCGAGGGACGCTGGAGTGTCCGCTTGGTGGAGCGTGACGCCGGCGACGGAGCGCTGCGCATGCCCTGGGATGTCGCGGGAAGGTTCGTCGGGTGCACGGCCGGGTTCGTCGGCCAGGTCGTCGCGAAACCGAGATCGGCGGATGCCATGAAAGCGAGCGCGGGCTTCGGTGGGCTCGGGCCGCTCTCCGTGGCCCAATCCTCGAGGGTGCGGCCCGTAATGCGGACCACGTAGTCGCGCGTTTCCGCCGGCATGCCGGAGCGGCCGTCGAGCCACCCGCGCACGCGTTGCGGCCCGGCGTTGTAAGCGGCTGCCGCCAAGCCGAGATTGCCGAAGCGCGCCCGGTGCTCGCGCAGGAGTTCCGCGGATTTCGGGATCGCCTCCACGGGATCGAACGGATCGCGCAGACCGCGCTCCGCCGCCGTGCCGGGCATGAACTGGGCGATGCCCTGCGCGCCGACCGGGCTCACGGCCAATGGATTGAGACCGCTCTCCTGCCGCAGCAGCCGCAGGAAGAAATCGGGCGGCAGGTCGTTGGCCGTGGCCGCACTCGCGATCAGGGCACGCATGCCGGCCTCAGCCTGGGGGAACAGGAACTGCGGGGCCAGGACCTGGGGGAACAGGCGGGAGGCCTGCTCCATGGGCTGGAGGTCCCCTCGACCGACCACCAGCAGGTCGGTCATCGCCGGGATGTCCAGCAGGACCGGATCCAGTTGCGCGATCGGCGCGAGGATGATCGACTCCGCCACCGGCTCGACATCTGCCTTGTTCGAAGCCCGCGGCGCGACGATGAACGTCAGGACCGCGGCCGCCACCAGGCAGGTGGCCAACGGCGCTCGCGGAATTCGGCGGTCGAACGGACGCGGATGGCCGACGAATGCCTGCATGGTGGTTCAGGATTTTACCACGAGCGGTCCTGGCGGCAGTTCCGGTCCCGGGACTTCGAGCGGCGTCGGCTTGTCGCGCGCCAGATACTCGTCGACCAAGCGCGTTCCGAGCACCGGGTCGCGGAAGCGCCACAGCTTCTTGCGGGTGCCCTCGATGATCGTCGCGTAGACCGCGAGGTCGATCGCCTCCCGGACGGCCATCTGGGTCGGCTCGTTGCGTGTCACGCCGGCCTCGACCTGCAGCAGCTTGGCGACGGCGACGTACCGGTAGGCGTTGGCGTTGAGGGCGACCGAGTAGATCGTCTTCGTCACCGTCACGCTGTTCAGCACCTCGCCGGTCTGCACCGAGATGATGCGCATGGCCACCGTCACTTCGTCGCGCCGGTACTTGGTGTCTCCGCCGACGCCGAGGAGGTTGGCGCCCGCGCCGCCCGTGACCGTGTTGGCGTCGTAGCCGATGATGCCGCCCTCGACGATCAGGCCGGCGAAGCGGATCGGCGGCAACGGCTTGGCATCCGTGCCGTCGAATTCCTGGCGGGTCGCCCGGATGAGCTGCCGCTCCTGCAGGAGGTTGGCGAGGCCTGTGCGCTCGACGACGGAGAACCACTGGCCGCGGCCGGCGCGCCGGAGGGCGTCGACCACGAAGGCGCTGCCGCCCTGCGTGACCGCGCGCGAGTACTCGGCGATGTTGTCGTTCGGTTTGTTCTGACCGGTCAGGTCAGGAAAGTTGTAGATCGCGACATCGATCTTGCGGACAGGCGGCGGCAGCGTCTCGAGGTTGAGGTCGGTCGGCGACGGCGGCGTCACCACGGGAGCCTGGGCCAGCAATTCGCGATCCCACGGCGCGCAGGCCGCGAGACCTCCGCAGAGTACCGCGGCGCCGACCAGGCTCTTCAGGAAATTACGCACGGAGATGTCCGTCTTCGTTCCGCGCCGCCGCGCTCGCGCGCGCTGCCCTTGCAGGCCGCCAGATTGGCGGCGGACGGGGGCGCCGGCCTCAACTTCGGGATGGGTGTTCGGTCGCCCCCGGGAGCGTGATGCTTCAGGGGGCGCCCGAGAGCGGGGTGATCGGGGCAGAGGTGGCGCCGCTTGAGACGGCCGCGGTCGCCGGCACCACGACGGTGGTAGTCGATTGTCCGTCGAAGATCTGGAGCTGGATGTTGGCGCCGACGCGCTGGAACGAGACCTGGGAGCCGCCGAAGCTGTAGCTGCCGCTCTGCTGCGCGTTCTCGCCGAAGATCGCCTGGGTGATCTGGTTCGCCAGGGACGAATAGATCTGGGATTGCAGCTGCTGCGCGAAGATCTGGCCCGGGCTCTGCGTGGTCGAAGAGCTGATCGCGGACTGGATCTGCTGGAGGCGCTGGGCGCGGCGTTGCGCGTCGTTCTGCGCCGCCGCCTCGGCCTGGAGCCACGACCCGTTCAGCGGGCTTCCGCCAAAGGACGGGTTGACCGGCTGGTAGACGAGGCTGCCGGCCTGCGCCTGCGCTCCCGCGAGGAGACAGGCTGCGAGCACCGCCGGCCGGAGCACACAAGAGTGACCCACGTCATTACCTCCGTGAAACCGTCAGGGGCGGGCCGTTGCCGATCCGCGTGATGCTGATGGCGCCCGTGTCGGCGGCTGATTGCTGCGTGGTGATGGCGTTGTTGCTGCCCACCACCGTGATCGCGGCCGAGGCGCGGCTGCCGTCCTGCTGAGTGCCGATGGTGTTGGAATTCCCCACGACGGAAACCGCCGACCGGTTGCCGTCGCCCATCTGCGTCTGCGTCACGGCGTTCTGTGCGCCGATGACGTTCTGGATCGCGATGTTGGCCGAGCCCAGCTGGTCGATCGTCGACACGTTGCCGGAGCCGAGCTGGAGCGCCCGGGCTTGATTGGTGGCCGCCGACGACGAGGCGGCGGGATAACCACCGGGGCTGAGCAGCGAGATCCCGGACTGCGCGCCGAGGATGTAGTCGCTCTCCTGGATCCCAGTGCCGGGGTTGCCGCCCGTGGAGCGTTGCGCCCGGACCTGCACCTGCTCGATCGACACGCGCTCCTGCGCGGCGGCGGAGCCGGCCGCGAAGGCGAGGACAAGGAGCGTCAGCGCCCGTCCCTTGGCCCGACGTTGATACAGGCGGCGCATGATCCCTCCCAAGCCTCGGACTAAGCCATAAACCAGTATTGTCGAAGACTGAATAGTCTCAGCAGGTGCCGGAGCCTTTATAGAGCGAGTCTGTGGTAGGCGGGTCACAGGGCGATGGTGCGACCGTTGCAGGGTATCGCTGTGTTAAGGATTTCCCCCGAACGACAAGCTTAATGCTGGAAACAAGACCAGATGTTGGCGATCTTTTAGCCTTATCGGGACGTTTCGACCGGTTTCCGACATCAGAATTGGCGGCCCGGCCGATTGCCTGGCGGCGCGATCAGATTCTGCGCCGCTGCTGTGGTGAGGATCCGCCGGGTCAGAGCCGGTCCTGGCCGTCCTGGCATTCCGCGGTGGCGGCGCCGGACGTGACGCGCAGGCGCGCCCTGTAGTTGGCGCCGGCCTCGACGCTGAAGGTCGTGTTTCCGACGACACTGGGCTCGGGCGGCTGGGTGGTGAAGGCGCCGCCCTGGTTGATGACCGAGGTGCCGGAGGGCCCGGACTTCTCGATGCGCAATTGGTAGGTGCCGGGCCCCGGGGCGACGCTGAAGACCCGGCCCGAGATCGAGACCATTCCGCCGTTGACTTGCTGGGTCAGCTCGCAGCGCAGGGCGGGAGGATCGGTCGGTGCCGTGACCGGCATGCTGAAACCTCGAATCTGCGGTGACAGGTGAGGGCCGCGCTGGTCGGCGCGGCCCTCTTTGGTGATGGAACGCTGGCGTTACAGGACGCCGCAGCAAGTCTTAGCGCTGACGGACGGTCAACACGTTGCTGGTGCCAGCCTGAGCATAGACGGCGACGTTGCCGTTGTTGGTCTGGTTGACGGAAGCCTGGTTACCCGTGCCGCTCTGGAAGCCGATAATGGCGTTGAAGTTGCCGTTTTGGGCAAGCTCAGCCGTGTTGCCGGTGCCAGACTGCGTATTGGTGATGCCGTTGAAGTTGCCGATCTGAGACACGGTAGCCTGGTTGTTGGTACCAGACTGATAGTCGTACAGCAGGTTGCCAATGCCGGACTGCAGGGCAGCCTCAGTGGCCGTGTCAAAGCTGCCGGGCGCGGCACCGGGGCCGGTCAGCTTGTTGGTAACATCGCTCTGCCGCGAGAAGGCATAGTTGCCGCTACCCTTCTGCTCGAGCCGAGCGACGGCGCCCGTGCTGCTGCTCGTCTGGAAGAGGTCGGCGCCATTGCCATTTCCACCGTGCTGGTACACGCCGATCTTGCCGCCGGTTCCAGCCTGCGAGATGCCGATCCGATTGTTGTCTCCGCTCGTCTGCCAAGTGAAGGCTTCGTTATTCTTGCCGCTCTGGGCGGCCGACACCTTATTGTTCTTGCCGCCAAGGGCCAGATTGCCAGAACCGAACGCGTAACCCTGCTGGTAGTAGGCGATGTTTCCAGTTTCCGTCTGAGACGCCGTGATCGAGCTGCCGTCCTGGTAGAGCTGAGCAGCGTACAGGTAGTTAAAGCCGTTGTTGGTGGCTGACTGAGTCAGATCGATCTTGCTGTTCTTCACATAGGTCTGATCGCCGAGGGCAAGGTTCCCACCGCCGGACTGAGTGATCTTGATCGAGCTGTCCTTGGCGCCGTTCTGAGTGGCCGTCGCATCCTGGAAGTTTTTGGTCTGCGTGACCGTGATCGTGCCGTTGTCGGTCTCAGCATTCTGGTAGGTGTCTGACTTGTTGTGGTCACCCGTCTGCGACACGGTCATCGTGCTGTTGCGCGTTCCGTTCCACTGCCGGCTGAGCACAGTATTCTCGGTGCCGTCCTGCGTCACGGTCATGATGTTCTTGAGGACGCCCTGCTGCTGGGAGGCATCGGTGACGATATTGCCGTTGCCGCCCTTCTGCGTCACGGTGACGGTGCTGTCCGTCACGCCGGCTTCCTGCCGAACCTGAGCATAGTTGCCGTCAGTGTTCTGATTGAGGGTAATCTGCGAATTGTCGACGCCGTTCCGCTGCAGGCTCCGCGCATTGTTGTTGTTGCCCAACTGATTGACGGTAGAGGCAGTTTTGTTGCTCGTGCTGCTCTGATCGACATACGCGGTGTTACCATATCCCGACTGCGTCGCCGACGCTGTGGTGTCCGTGGCGCTCTTCTGCGTGACCAGCACAGAATTCGCGATACCGCCGCTTTTATTCGTCTGAGTGACGGTGATTGCGCTCCTGGACGAATCGGAGTCCTGGCCGGTCACGACCCGGTTTCTGTTGCCGTTCTGCGTGACCGTCTGGCTGTTGGTGGAGCCGGACTGCTGCAGGTTGAAGACGTTGTCGCTGCCGGTCTGCGTCAGATCGATGAAGCTGCTCGAGGTCTTCTCGTCCTGCTTGATGAGGTTGGTGCCGTTTGAGGCACCGAACTGGCCCACCAGCGTGCCGCTCGATCCGGTCTGGCCGTTGTTGCCGCCGTTCTGCTGCAACTCGACGCGACCCTTAACGCCCTGCTGGGTGACATCGGCGGTGTTTCCCGAGCCGATCTGCTGACCCTGCTTCTGGTTGCCGAGCGAGTTTCCTGTGCCAGTCTGATTGACCTTCAGGACGTTGTCGCCGCTGCCGCCCTGCGTGAAGGGCCGGAAGAGCGAGCCGACCGAATTGCCGCCACCGGTGCCAGCAGTCACCGTCTCCGTCCCGGAGCCGTTGTCATTCTGGTTGACCGTGATCCGGTTCGTGTTGCCGGACTGATCCGTATAGGTCTTGTTGCCGCCCGCCGCGTAGGCGGAAGCCGTGAATGCGATGGCGGCGACGCCCATCGACAGCCCGATCAGGTGCTTATTCATCTGATACCCCTTTTCCTGAACCACTTTCTGGCGGGCGGCGCCGCTGTCTTGGGCGCTCAGTCTCATCCCGGGACATCCGTCTCGGCTGGACCTTGACCATTCAGTAACCGGAATTTTCAGTGTGTCCAGGCGCCTTATCAGCGAGTAGGTAGTTTTCGCTGGTAATTAACGACAACGATTGCAATAACGCCTCTCAAGATGGCGAGTACTACGTAGGTCAATACTAGAGTTAATACTGAAACGGCAATGTCACCCGGCTGCATTGCAGCGGGTGTCTATTGAGGTCCTGGCTATCACTTGGAGCCGGCATGGCAGGTCGAGGCAGATCGCTGCCCTGGGCGCGCCTTAACACTCTGTTAACTGCCCAGCTTCGGTCTGTCCAGTAGAATTGGTAACGAAAAATTGATATCTGGCATAAACCAGCGGACTGGTTAATTCGGCGCAGAAAAATGATGTATCGAAGCATTTGAGATCGAAATTTTAATCTCTGAAAATCCGGAGATAATTCAAAAGCCGATCTAGAGCTATGATTTTATTCTGCAAACCATCCATATTTATCGACGACTGGCACTCCGCTTCGGAGAAAACCTCTCTCAATCGCTGGAGTTCTCTCGGATAGCGGCGCCCGCAGCTCGGATATTTCGTTCGGCGGAGGACGCCGAATTACGACAGTTAAAAATCTTGGCAGGCTTTCCCGGGATGTACAGTTTCAGACAATGGGATGTCGCATCCATCGCAGGCTTGGTGGTGACGGTGCCATCAAGCTCGAGGGCCTGTCGACCACGGGCCGTATAATCTGCCCCGGCGCCCTGCCTGCGTCCGCAAACACAGGATCATAGCTTACGCGTGGGACGTGGCCTGTGCCGGAGAAGCTAGCCGGGTCGGCCGGCGTCGGATGAGCGACCTCGACCGCGAACGCCGTCCCGTCAGATCTCTTCGAGAGTGCTGACCGCCGCCTTAAACGGCGCCGACCTCAGGCGATCGGACCTTCGTGGCGGCATCGCATACGCGATGATCGTCCCCATGCCGAAAAGCCCGCTCCGCGAGGTTGTTCACGGACGGCGAGCGCGGCGGTCACAGATCGAAAGCGAAGCACGCCAAGAGACAGGCCTCGTGGCATCCCAGCGCCCCGACCAGGAGCGGCGGGCTGCTTGTACCCGTGGCTTCGGAGAAAGCTGGCTACGCAGCCCTCCTCACCTCGTTCGCAACCATCAAGGCTCCGGCTCCACCGGCAAACCAGCAGTCGATGCGGCAATTTCAACGATCGTCGCCGTGCCATTTTTGACACCCCGCTAAATTCGTTCAGGCGATATGATGGGTCGAGGGTGGTTCCAGCTCAGAAATGAAGGCTGTGCTAGCTGGCCGACGCCAGATCGGTCTGGGCGGTCCACTTTGTCGCCGGATGCCGGAACTACAGTCGTAACCTAACCCGGTATCAACCAATCCAGAATATCGCAGGATCCAAGTCGTTCTTGCGGGCAGGGGCATGGGAGGACACGATGAGGCAGCGGGGCTCATCGCAGGGGCAAGCGGTGCTCGTTGCCGTGGCCGTCTGGTATGCGGGTGTTGCAACCGCCGGAGCGCAGCCGGTCGCCGCTACGGGTCCAACGGCAGCTGCGGCGCCCGCAGCTTCACAAGCGTCATCCGCGCCCACGGCAAACTTGCAGGCGTCCGGCACATCGGGCTGCGACGCGAACTGCGTCCGGGCCAACAACGAGGTGGCTGGACAGCTCTGCGCCCCCAGAATCGAGGCGGAGGCACCGACCGACTACGAGTGGGTCTCGCGTCCGTTCGCGAAGATCTTCCAACAAGCCGAGGCGCCGGAAGGCGCCGACGCGGTGGTCCGCTATCGTGGTGACTCGATCCGATTTCTCTCTCCGCAGAAGGAGTGGGTGCGCGTGACCTACGAGTGCGGGTTCGACGCCGCGAAGCGGTCGGTCAGCTACGTGCGGGTGCGGCTCGGTCGGCTCGACAGGCCGGAGGCGCCTGAGGGACAGGCGCGCACTCAGGCCCAGCCTGTGCCGCAGGCCCAGCAACAGGCGCGGGCCGCGCAGCAGCCCGCCCCGAAGCGGGTCCTTCCCTCCGAACCCAATGAGATCGAGATCCGGCAGGTCAAGCCCAGCCGCAAGCAGGCACAGCAACAATGACCGCACGACGCGACCGCACCGGCCTCGCCCGCGGGGCGGGCGCGCTGCTGCTTCTCTCACTCGCGTCCACCGCGGGGGCCCAGGTCACACCGATGAGTGTGAACGATTGCACCCTCCTCCCTGATCCGGGAGCGTTGCGCCGGTGCCTTGACCAGGCTGAGGGCCGTGTCGTCACGCCGCCGCCGCTGAATTCTGCGACTGGTCTCGACCAATCCAAACGTGCGGTCGAGGCCACGCGCCCGGTCGCCGAGCCAGCAACGCCGAGTCGCGTGGAGCCGAACTTTCTCACAGGGAAGGCGAGCCGCCCGATCGGGGTTCAGCCGAAGAATAAGAACGTGATCGATCTCGATTGATGGTCCTCGGACACTCTCTCTGAGTTGAGCAGTGCAAAATCGGGCATGATCGCCCTTCCGCGCCGTGCGCTGCTGTTCGACGTCCGCTCAGCGGGGCTAAAGGGCGCCGTGGCTGCGCTGCTGGTGAATGGCACGAAGGCTTGCCTTGGCGTCGGAAGGTCGCGCGCCGCGGCTGTCTCGGACTTCGGCAGCAGCGAAACACATCCGACATCGACGCTCGGCTGTCGACGTGACCTGTGAAACGCCGCGTTTTGATCTTCACGCTTGCCTCACGGTTGTTGCTCCACCTTCCGTTATGTCGCTACCGCGACACACTTAGCCGTTGCTCAGGTAAGAGCGGGTGCGGCAGAAGGGAACATTGAGGGCGGATGGCAGCGCTTGGGGCGCAGTGTGCGAGCCCGAGAGATCGGCGATGCGATAGGAACTTCGAGCAAGCACCGTCACTTTGTCGGAGCCTCGAGGCTCAGCGCTGGCGAATGGTCAGGAAAGATCCGCTGCCACTCTGCGCATAGCCGATGATCTGATTGACCCCGGATTGGACCAGTGTCACGGAGTTGTTAGCACCGTTCTGGTAGCCCACAATCGAATTGTGTGACCCGGACTGAGCTAGGACGCCGAGATTGTTGCTGCCGCTCTGGGATACATTGATCTCGTTCTGAACGCCTCTCTGCGTCACGAGAAGCAAAGCCAAATCGACTTGAAGCGTTGCCGCCGGGTTGCCTGAAGCCGCTCGCGCTGATCGGCCTAGTGCCTCAGAACCGTTTCGCTCGATGTCGAGCGGAACGGCAGGTCCCGATCGAAAGTCAAACGAACTCGTGTTCGCCCCCGATTTGAACCAGAACCGGTGATGCCCGCCGCTGATGGCGCGATCCTGTATCGCGCTTCGCCGACTGCTCGTGAGATCGCGATCCAAGTCGGGACTCGAAGCCAGTTCCTGACGGAGGTCAATCTGTGCACTCTTAGTCCTTTGATCTGCTGCAGGACTGTTCACAGTCTGTGAGGCGACCAGGATGAACGCCAAAGCGATCGAACTCGCGCGCATTGCTACAGGTTGTGCAGGCAGAAACTGGATGCCCATCGTCCACGACACGCTACTCCGTGAGGATTTTCATCCTGATGGGACCACTAACGTTAAGGCGCCGTGAAAACGACTTTGGGGCGAAAAATTTCTCTCACACTGGTGTCACAAGGCTTTCTGCCCTTCGAAGCCGCTGCTGATTAATAAAACCGTTTGCTAGATACCTATAAGAACGAAGGTTCGGCTGTAGTTGCAATATTCGCAGGTAGAATAATGTCTCGTGGAAACTATGCAGCGGATATAGGTGTTTGTCCAAATTAATAGCCAATATATCCGGTTGATTGCAGCTTAGCCAAAGGCGTTATTGCAGTGAGTGCTTGATCAACTAGTCAGCGTGGCAACCAGCATTTGGACGAATTCGCTGACCGTCACGGTGCCTATCAAGATCCTAAAACGGCAGAGCCGGACAGCCCCGGCTCGTTCTGAGCCAGCAAAATCAGACCGACGACCGGCGTCATGGCGGCCTCACTGGCAACGATGTCGCCGACTTCCATGCAGCGTTCCATTTTTCGTCGAGGCTCTCCGCTGCGTTTACGGATTGCGGTTCGACCCGCGATTTTCCCCGCAAGTCCATGTCGGTCGACATGTCCGGGTCGAATGGGCTCACAATGGCGGCGCGCTCCGGGGGCATGGATCGATCGCAATCGGTGAGCCTGCCCAATCGAGCGACAGCGGATTGATACAGGTCCCTGGAGCAAGTTCGGCCGCTACTGCTTAAGTAGAATGGTCCAACGAGCTCGAGAATTGCGCTGCATGTCGCTCAAGGCCCTGGTCTTATAGGCTGAATTCGGATGGCCGTGGGTCCTCTGATATGTTTAGTCGTGAAAGTTCTGGCAATTCAGATTAGCGGCCTGAAATCAATCTTGACACCAGCTGACGTCCTGTCTAAAAGCCTAACGCTCTCAATTTAAAATATCCATGTATAGGAATTGATTGATTGAAGTAATCCTGTTTGCAAATGTGGAATAAGGATAGGCGTTAAAATAGATTTCCTGACCGACGCTGATGCAAAGGGTCTGACTAAGGAATGTGGTTGCGTGCCGACATTGTTTAAACTAGTCCCTTATCTGTTTAACGTCTCCGGATTTTCCGATGATGTATGGACGTCTCGATGATTGATGTTTGTTGTGCGTCTTCATTCAGATAATACGGGCGACGGTAGATTTCTTTAATTTCAGTCATCAGGTCCAAGATAGCAAACGATGCTCAAATCGGGCTCCGAAAGACGTCAGAGATGATAAAGAGTTGTGCATGACTAGTCTTACCGGCCCTCGTATAGTGATTGCGGATGATCATCCGGTGGTTCTCGCGGGGCTGGTTGCGCTCCTTCGTCAGGTCAATAATCTGAACGTTGTGGCGGCCTGCTCAGAGGGGGAAACCGCTCTCAAGAAGATCCTCGAGTTGCAGCCCGACATCGCATGTCTTGACGTCCAGATGCCGAGATATACGGGCTTTGAGGTTGTAGAGGCCGCGCGCCAAGCAGGGTCTAAAACGAGCTTCATGTTTCTGACCGGTTCCGTATCGCGCGAGGAATTCGCAACTGCGTCAGAGTGTGGTGCAATTGCAATATTTCATAAGGACTCGGCCAGCGTTGAGCTTGTAGAATGGTTTGAAAATTTTGACTTGAAGCGCGATGGTCGCTCGCTGGAGTTAAGGGACGCGGAATTCAGTCCTCGAAGCCTGACAGCTCGCGAACGCGAGATCGCAATGCTGGTTGCGCGCGGGTTGACAAACAAGCATATCGCTCGAGAGGCTGGTATCTCTGAAGGAACAGTGAAGATACATCTTTACAATATCTTCCAGAAGTTGGGCGTGGCGAACAGGACAGAACTCGCAAATTACGCAAACGTGCGCAGTGTTGTCGGACTGGAGGAACACCGCTTCTGACTAAAGGTCCGATCGGCATGCGGCAGAGGCGTTGGGAGATCGCCGTCAGCGTCAGGTCCTGTTGCCGCGGCGATACACGGTTTAGTCAGCCCTCGTCAGCGATGACGGCCACGCGCGCTGACCGTGGCTCCGTCCCATGCCAATTTGCCATCACAGGGTGCACCAGCGGACAGTGAGGCCTTTGAAGGCTATCGTGTTAACCGCTTACGCGTGAGGCCTGCGCGGCCGATCTCCCGCCTACGACCGCGTTTGTTCAAGTCGATCGAGGAGAGCCAGCGCACTCGCAGTCCACTGCCCGCACCTTAAACGTCGTGACGGTCAATCGTCGGCCGACCGATACGACAGGGCTCTGACTCGTGTCCGGTGGGACCAAACCAGCGATTGGACCTCATGTCTCGCGGGACGCAAGGATCCCAACGTCGGGTCAGCCTCAAAAGGCGCCTTGCGGACAAATGCCGGCCGCGTGGCCATCTCGCACCGCTCCCAATCGGAGCGGCAGGACGAAGATTTTCGGATGTTGCTGTGAACGATGGCCGGGGTGTCGCTCCATCCCAATGAGACTATCAAGGGGCAGCGCGGCATGGCGGCAGCGCCACCACGGTTGCGATTGGCGCAGCTGTCGGCCACGCTGCGCGGGCCTGACGTGGCCAATGTTGCGCCGCGGCAGCTCAGGATGAGCCCACACAGAATGCCGGCCCTCGTCGCTGACATTCCTTTCGGTCTGGTCCGATCTGGCTCCACGCCACGCGCTGGTCGGTTCACGCACAGGGTATGATCCTGATCTCGCGGGCTCAACGAAAACTGGTTCACTGGGTCGTCTTCGCGCCATCCAGGAAGCGATGCCGAATGAGCGCGGCCTCTGTCTCGAGGATGACTTCTCGAAGCGCGGATCCAAACCCGCTCGCACCATCGTCCACGCGAGCTTGAGTCTCGAACTCTTCCGCAAGGCGCTGCAGGGCTGAAAGTCCGAGCATGCCGGCTGCTCCTTTCAAAGCATGCATTTCATCGGCTTTCTCGCGTCCGGTCAGGTCCTGGCTGCCAATCTTCTCACGGGCGTGTTCAGCGTGCTCGAGAGCATCACGAAGAAGATTCTCGAGGTCTGGACCGAGTTTATCCTTCAATCGGTCAAGCTTCTCTGGCTCGAGCATGTTCGATCGATCGACGGAGAAGGTGGTTGACAGTGCATCGATGACCGGCAGCGCATGGCTTCCGGCTGTAAGTCGCGAGATTGTCTCGTCGAGGACGCTCCAATCGATCGGCTTGGCGACACAGGCGTTTATGCCGGCCGCAAGATATCGGCGGCGTTCACTTTCGAAGACATTCGCGGTCAACGCTATAATCGGAATGTTCTGGACCGGACCGGCCCGGCTGCGGATCTGACGAGTTGCCTCGACGCCATCCATAATAGGCATCTGGATGTCCATCAATATTAGATCAAACGTCTGCTGTGCGGCCAGATCGACTGCCTCAGCCCCGTTTCGCGCGAAGGCGAGCGTATGTTTGTCTGAACTCAGCATGGAAGCGATAATGCTGCGATTCAGATCTACGTCTTCAGCGATCAAAATTCGAAGTGGCCGCAGTGAAAGATTGTTACTTTCCTGAGAATATTGAATAAGTGAATTACTAATTTGTTGGAATGGAATTTCGAACCAAAATGTACTGCCCTTTCGAGGCACGCTGATAAAATCGATCTCTCCATCCATCGCAACGACAAGGCGTTTGCAAATGGCCAGACCTAACCCGCTGCCGCCATACCGACGGGCGGTCGACTTATCTTCTTGCGTAAAGGCATTAAATATTTCCGATTTCTTTTCTTTATCGATGCCGATGCCGGTGTCGTGAACGTCGAAACGAAATCGTAATGTATCCGCATCGATACGGCGGTGTTGGGCTATGAGCCTGACGCCACCATGATGGGTGAATTTGATCGCGTTGCCGACCAGATTCAATAAAATCTGTTGTGTTCTGGTTGGGTCGCCCATCACATATTCGGGCGCCGTATCGGGGAACTCATAATCGAAATCTATGTGTTTCGCGTGACAGAGTGGTTGCGCTGTCGCGCAGACTGCCTCGAAGACGGACTTTATGGAAAACGATGTCGACTCAATCTCAAGCTTTCCCGAGTCGATCTTCGAAAAATCTAGAATATCGCTGATTACATTCAGCAGATGCTGACCGGACTGCTTGATGTGATGAAGATAGACTTTCTGCCCATCGGTTAGAGGTTCCTTCGAGAGGAGGTCGACCAAGCCTAGGACCCCGGTCATCGGCGTTCTAAGCTCATGGCTCATGACGGAAAGGAACTCGCCTTTTGCTCGACCGGCAGTCTCTGCTCGATCACGCGCCGCCTCTGCGTCTCGACGAGCTCGATCTGCGGTAATTCCAGCCTCGCGCAGCCGCTCGGCAGAATTCTCAAGTCGAGCCAGGAGCACGCCGAGAGGCACAGCAGATAAAAGGGCTGTTAGTGTGAATAAATGGTATACAACTAGTAATTTGGCGCTTTCTGCCGTAGCGGGCAAATTGATGTGGCCAGACCCTTCGAACGTAAACCACCTTACGACAAGGGATAAGCTGAACACGGCGGCTGTGCTTCCAAGAAGTCCCCCGCTGAGTGTCGCCAAAAGAAGAAGTGGTATCGCCAGAAACAGGAATGGTGTACCGGATGCAAGCAGGAAATAACTGGCAGTTGCTGTCGCTATTGTGAGAATAAACGTTTGCGTAAATTGCTGGATGTTCAGGCTGCGAAGAAGATTTCTTTCGGTCCAGCTCGAGGCGAGTGGCAGGGCCACGAGTAGATCAAGCGCTTCGGTGATGGATCGCGCTTTTATGAGGGATTGATCTTGGATAGGAACGGAAACGCCAATCCAAACAAACTCAAACGAAGTGCTCAGTAATGATGCGGACAGGCAGGCAAAAGTCAGCAAAATTATGCATCTCAGGGAGAGGTACCATCGGTACTTGATGTTAAGTCGCTTGAAGGCGGCGGCAGTAAATAGGACTTCGAAAATATCGGCGACGACAATGCCTGGCACCGCTGCGCGGGGTGTTCCCATCAACCAATGAGCCACAAAATCTCCCAATCCCGCGATCGAGATCAAAGGCAGCCAAAAGCGAGACGGCGTGCGAAGCAGCGCCGCTAGGAACGTGCAGGTTGCACACCATGCAATAATACTCGCGCCGGCCTCGTTCCGAAGATAGGCACTACTCAGTGCGGCGCCGAGGAACAGCATCGGCGGGACGGTCAAGGCGACCATGAAGGTCTTCAAACTGAATTCACGAGGTTCAAGTTTTTCCATCGGACTGCTTTGGTGCATGCAAAGCTGCCTCAAGGGTCACAATAGGAACGCAGCTTCTGCTGTCTTCGAGGCTGGTCGGCGGCACAAGATGCGGGAAATGCGGAAGGCGTCAACCGGAACGAGAGTCGGGCACCATCTCCGACCGGTTCAGAATGTTCAGGCGGCCATAGCCGCTTGACCGCACCAGTCGACGATGCCGCAGTGCGGCAGCGCTGGATGCTGATCGATCTCCTCAGGCATATTCTGCTCGAACGCGATGACAGATGTACACCGCTTCCAGCATTCAGCGGCGCGGAGACGGGGTCGGGACGTGGGACGCCAGGATTGAGCCGATGCGACGTCGAGACAGTGGTTGGGCGCCTGCAGTCAGGTCGTCAGGCGCAAAGCGGGTTTGCTCCGTCCAATCCTCGTCCTGGCGTCCGTCCGGCTCCCCATCCGGTCGGGATTGATAGCGCGGAGGTTGCCGGGAATGGGTACGAAGGCCCCGTCAGCCGTTTGGCCCGCCGTCTCGGGGCGCGGTCTGGCCGGCTTGGCGGCTTGCGAACCAGGTGCTCGCGCCCAAACTATCGGCTCCGCGCCTGCGCTTGAGCTGCAGCGTCCGGCTCCCTCAGGAAGCGAGCATACCGGCAGGGCCCGCTGTGATGCGTCGGAGATCGGATCTTGCGCATTCGTGTGATGCGGTGATCTCGGGGGTCTTCCCGACGTGTCGCCAAGCCGCCAATGATCCGTGGCTCAAGCTGATAGGCGAGGTACTCCAGCTTGGAGACGGGCTGCTCGAACCGGTTCAGGTCGCGGTTGTGAGTGGCCAGGTACAGGAGATGGGCTCCGGCCGCGCGAATGACTCGGCAGCCGGCCTCGTCCTTGTGGCTCCGGAGCTTGCCTGAGACGACGATCTCGCCCGGCGTGAGGAGGGGCGCAAGCACGTCGGTGACGTAGCCGTGGAGACGGTGCCGTTGTCCGGTCCATCGATGAGCCAGGATTTCGAGCCACCGACCGCCGCTTACACCTTCGCGTTGACGGTGGGCAGTTCCGATTTTTTTCTTCCCAAGCGGTGATCTTGCCACATGACAGAAGCCGCAGCGGCGTGCTGCGGCCTCAGGTTCGTGAGACTTCCGGGCGGGCGCCCGCGAAATGGGACTACGATCGGCCCAGGTTGTTGGTCAGCTCGGTCAGCGCGGGCTGGGTAGAAGACGCATTTCCACCTGTGATCCTGGACGACGCGACCGAGGCGCCCGTCTGAGCTGTCAGGTCGGTCGAGCCTTCGCCTCCGCCGAGCCGGAACGCATTCATGAGTGTCAGGATGTTCTTCTGAGCCGTTGGATCGCTCAGCAGGCCGCTCACCGAACCGTTGCTGCTCAGCCTGCTAACCAGGTCTCCCAACGATCTCAGAACATCCGCGTTCGATACGCTAGAACCATGGGGCGCCTGTGCGAAGACCGGATTCATCCCGGGATTGACGGAGCCCCGATCAATGGCAGCCCCAGCACCGCCCGTCGCTCCGTCGCCTCGGTCGTCGCCCCCGCCGCTGCTGCCGCCTTTGCCGCGGCGATGACTGTGACCATGACCGTCGTCGCTGTGGCCGTGGCGATGACCGTGGCGATGTCCATGGCTGTCATTGCCGTGTTCGTCCGGATCGCGGGTTCCGGTGGCGCCCGTCGAACCGGTGGTGCCGGTGCCGCCCGTGGCGCCGGTCGAACCCGTCGATCCGGTCGTACCTGTGCTGCCGGTGGCGCCGGTCGAACCCGTCGATCCGGTGGTGCCCGTGCTGCCGGTGGTGCCGGTCGAGCCGGTCGAACCCGTCGAGCCAGTGGTGCCCGTGCTGCCTGTGGCGCCGGTCGAACCCGTCGAGCCAGTGGTGCCCGTGCTGCCGGTGGTGCCGGTGGTGCCGGTCGAGCCGGTCGAACCCGTCGAGCCAGTGGTGCCCGTGCTGCCTGTGGCGCCGGTCGAACCCGTCGAGCCAGTGGTGCCGGTCGAGCCCGTCAGACCCGTGCTGCCCGTTGCTCCATTGCCAAGCTCCGCCCGCTCCTGCGCGTTGGGCGAGGCAAAATCTTCAGTGACGAAGACAACGTTCTCGTAGCCACCTATATTGCCAAGATGCAGGCCAATGCCGACCTGATCGAAGTTCGGGCTCAACAGGTTTTCACGATGCTCGGGTGAATTCATCAGCGCTCGATTGAGCGCGTCCACGGTAGCCTTGTCCATGCCACCGGACGCGTATGCGATGTTCTCGCCCCAATTCTCATAGCCATAGCCGGCTGCTGCTATGCGGTCCGCCGGGCTCGACCCGTTCACGCCCGTGTGGCTGAATGTGTCGGTCTGGTCCATCCAAGCCGAGTGATTGTCGGCTGCCGCCAAGAGCTCGCCGTCAAAAGTAAGGGTCTTAACGCCTGCAGCTGCTCGTTCCTGATTGACTAGGGAGAGAAAATAGTCTTCCAACTCAGAGGGAGTCATTTGGGGATCGCTCAAATCTCACCTCTATTGTTTTCGTGCTGCCGAATCGCCGAACAATATGCGAGATATCCTCAGCCAATATGGCAAAACGACGATCCGGCGAGGCAGGCGAAATGTCGCGGACATACGAACCGAGGCGCAGCAGTTAGCGCCGTTCCGGTGCAATTGGATTGGTCGATGCTGCCGCCAGCAGGCCTGTCGACGAACACTTCCGAGGCAGCCCACATTCGCAATCACGCTGATCGGCGGAATGGATGTCGACGCTAAAGCGTTGAAAACAACCGTCGGAGCGGCATTCGTCATGTTCGAACGAGCGGCAGCCGCAGGCGACGACGGCCCGCATGCGGCAGGCTTCTCGCCTTCTGACCGGGGCGCACTCACTGTCCGGTTCGTACGCGGTCCACGGGGGGCAGGCGCTCCAGCGGGACGCTCGCCAAGCTTGAATCGCGAGGCCCTGACGCGGCATTGCCGGCAAGATGCCGGGTGATGGCTCTGCGCGTGCCGACCACCAGACGAAAGTGGCCGCGGAGGACGCAGGCCTGACCGGCGGCAGCCGTCCAGGCGATGCGGATCGTGGACCGGATCGAGGGATGCCGCCGCCTTCAAGCCTCGCGCGGCACCGGGAAACTCCCGCCGAGGCAGCGCCTCCCGAACGACCCGCGACGGGAACTCGCTGTGAACTGTAGGTGTAAACCGTTTTGAAGATTGCCCTGGGGCTTCCGGTTCTGAGCCTCCGGTACAGGCCCGACCCCTGAATGATTGGTCGGAGTGGCGGGATTCGAACCCACGACCCCTAGTCCCCCAGACTAGTGCGCTAACCGGGCTGCGCTACACTCCGACGCCGCAAGGGCCCGGGGCTCTTAGCCGTCGCGCCGCGCCTGTGCAACCCCCGTGATCGGGCCCGATGCGCTGGCTATGCCGGGCCCAGGTCGCTACGGGGAATCTCCGCAGCCGCCCCTCTTGAGGATCATGACAGACCGACCGATCGCCTTCGATCTCACGCGCCTCGTCACGCGCCTGCGGCATCCGAGTCCCTCCGGGATCGACCGGGTCGACCTCGCCTACGCGCGCGCCTTCCTGAGCCGGCCGGGCCTCGGCTTCGGTATCGTCTCCACGGCATATGGTCCCCGCGTCCTTCAGCGCGAGCAGGCGCTCGCGATCGTCGAGGCCGTAGCCGCCGGCTGGGTCGAGGATCGGCAGGCGGCTTCGGATCCGATCTTCCACCGCCTCGCGGCACGCTGCGGCGATCCGGCGGGAGCGGGGTCAATTCCGAGCGGGACGCGGGATCCGGCGCAGCGGATCGGTTCCTCAGAGCGGCGACGGATCCAGGCGCGGACGGCGGCCGACATCGCCCTGCGCGGCCGCCCGATCACCGCCCTGCCGCGCGACGCGCTCTATCTCCACACCTCACACCTGCGCCTCGACAATCCGGGCCGGTTCGACTGGCTCTATACGCGGCGGGACGTGCGCGCCGCATTCTTCGTCCATGACCTCATCCCGATCACCCATCCCGAATATGGAAGAGCCGGGGAGGCCGACCGCCACAGGGCGCGCATGCGCACGATCGGCCGGCATGCGGCCGCGATCCTGGTGAACTCGGCCGATACAGGCCGGACCACCCTGGACCACCTCGCCGCCGAGGGATTTGGACGGCCGCCGGTGGCGGTCGGCCATCTCGGCGTCGAGGACGCCTTTGGGCGCGCCGGACCCCGCTTCCGCCCCGACCGCCCGACCTTCCTGGTCTGCGGGACGATCGAATCGCGCAAGAACCACCTGTTCCTGTTCCAGATCTGGCGGCGGCTCGCAGAGCGCGACGGCGCCGCCACCCCCCGCCTCGTCGTGGTCGGGCGCCGGGGCTGGGAGGCCGAGAGCGCCATCGATATGCTCGAACGCTGCCCAGGCGTCCGTGCCCACACGGTCGAGGTCACGGGGCTGTCCACCCACGGCCTCGCTGCCCTCATGCGCAGCTGCACCGCCCTGCTGATGCCCTCCTTCGCCGAGGGCTACGGGATTCCCGTAGTGGAGGCCGCGGCCTGCGGGCTGCCGGTGGTCGCCTCGGATCTTCCGGTCCACCGGGAGATCGCCGAAGGATTCGCCCTGTTCCGCGATCCGCTGGATGGTCCGGGCTGGCTGGAGGCCATCGAGGCTCTGGCCCATCCAGCGTCGCCTCTCGGAGCCGAGCTGGCCAGGCGGCTCGACGGGTATGCGCCGCCCGACTGGAAGGCCCATTTCGCGACCGTCGAGCCCGTTCTGGCCGCGCTCTGAACCGGGCTGTCATCCGTTCTGCCCGCCGTCATCAAGTTGCGCCTCTCCGGCCTGACGCATAAGGAAACTCGTCAGTCCTCAGGCTTGGCGAAGGCCGGGCGGAACGGAGAACCTGCCGATGCGGGTAGTCGACCTCGATCGGGATACGATCAAGCACGGGCTCAGCGATGGCTCGATGCTGGTCATCGATGTCCGAGAGCCTCATGAATATGCGGCTGGACACATCCCGGGTGCCGTTTCCCATCCGCTGTCGGCATTTGATCCCGAGGCCGTGGCGGCGCTCGTGGCCGAGGATGGACGGCGGCCTGTCTTCTCATGCGCGTCCGGCGTCCGGTCGGTCCATGCGCTGATGGCCGTGCAGAACGCCGGTCTCGATATCGTCGAGCATTACAAAGGCGGCTTCAAGGACTGGTACAGCGCAGGCGAGACAGTCGAGTAGCCTCGCGGATCAATCCGGCTCAGGGAGCCGTGATGTGCGCTCGCGCACAAGCAACAGCGTTTCCCGCAGGTTAGGGCGCACCTGCGGCGGAACAATCGTCAAGCTCGGCACGACCGGCGGGTCGGCCAACGGACAGCAGGACCCGATGCGCAGCCGGCTTCCCAGCCTTCTCACCGTGCTCTCAGCCCTGGCCGCCGGCCTCGTGGCCGGACCGCTCGCGGCGCCCGCCCGGGCTCAGGCACCGGGCGGCCCGCCGCCCAAGGTGACCGTGGCCAAGCCCGTGGTGCGACAGATCGTCGAGCAGGACCAGTACACGGGCCGCTTCGACGCGATCGAGTACGTCGAAGTCCGCGCCCGCGTCACCGGTTACCTGGAGAAGATCAACTTCATCGACGGCCAGACGGTGAAGAAGGGCGAGACCCTGTTCATCATCGATCGCCGGCCCTACAAGGCGGCGCTGGAGCAGGCCCAGGCAGCGCTCGCATCCGCCAAGGCGCGTCAGTCCTTCTCGCAGACGGATCTCGAGCGCGCGCAGACGCTCTCTCGCAGCGGTAACATCTCCGAGCAGGTCACCGACCAGCGCCGGCAGGCCTCACTGACCGCGCAAGCCGACGTCGACAGCGCCCAGGCGGCTCTCAACAATGCCCAGCTGAACTATGACTTCAGCGAGGTGAAGGCGCCGATCAACGGCCGCATCAGCCGGCGGCTAGTGACCGAGGGCAACATCGTCAGTGCCGACCAGACGATGCTGACCACGATCGTGTCGCTCGACCCGATCTACTTCAGCTTCACCGTCGACGAGAAATCGTTTCTGAAATACCAGAACAGCCTCGGCATCGGGATGGGTCAGACCCAGCAGGGCAAGGGCGTGCCGATCTCGATCGCGCTCTCCGGCGAGGCGAAGCCGACCCGCAAGGGCACCCTCGACTTCGTCGACAACCGGGTCGACAACGCCACCGGCACGATCCTGCTGCGGGCCACGGTCCCCAATGCCGACCTGTTCATCAAGCCCGGCCTGTTCGGCATCGTCGCGATGCCGGCGACCAAGCCGTATCAGGGCGTGCTGATCCCCGACGAGGCGGTCGCCGCCAACCAGGACAAGCGGATCGTCTACCTGCTCGGGCCCGACAACGTGATCCAGCAGAAGGATGTGGTGCTGGGCCCGAAGGTCGACGGCTACCGGGTGATCCAGTCCGGGCTGAAGGGTGACGAGACCCTGGTGGTCAACGGCATCTCCCGGATCCGGCCCGGCGCCAAGGTGACGCCGGAGACCATCGAGCTGCCCCCGAGCAAGACGTGAGCCCGAGCGGCTCGCCGAGACCGCTTCCGAGCGCGCCGCGCGGCGCGCCCCGCACCGACGACGCAGGGCCCCGGCCGGGAGACCGGCGGGCCTCAGAGGTTTGACCGATGCGTTTCGCCCATTTCTTCGTCGACAGGCCGATCTTCGCGTCCGTCACGTCGATCGTGTTCCTGATCCTCGGCTTCGTGGCCTACGAGAGCCTGCCGGTCTCGCAATACCCCGAGATCGTGCCGCCGACCGTGACGGTGCGCGCCTCCTATCCGGGCGCCAACGCCGAGACCGTGGCCGCCACGATCGCGACGCCGATCGAGCAGGAGGTCAACGGCGTCGACAACATGCTGTACATGACGTCGTTGTCGACCAACGACGGCAACATGCTGCTGACCGTGACCTTCAAGGTCGGCACCAACCTCGATATCGCCAACGTGCTGGTGCAGAACCGGCTCTCGGTGGCGCAGCCGCGCCTCCCGCCGGACGTGCGCAACCTCGGCGTCACGGTGCGCAAGGCTTCGCCCGACCTGATGCTGGTCGTGCACCTGCTCTCGCCCAACAAGACCTACGATCAGAACTACCTCGCCAACTACATCTACCTGAACATCCGCGACGAGCTGCTGCGCCTCGACGGCGTCGGCGACATCACGATCTTCGGCGGCAACGAGTACGCCGAGCGCATCTGGGTCGATCCCAACAAGCTCGCAGCCTACGGACTCTCGGTCACCGACGTCACCTCGGCCCTGCAGGAGCAGAACGTCCAGGTGGCGGCGGGGCAGCTCAACGGCCCGCCTGCGGCCAAGAACGAGGCGTTCCAGCTCGTCGTGCAGTCGCAGGCGCGCTTCAAGACGCCCGAGCAGTTTGCCGAAGTGATCATCAAGGCGCAGGACGGGCGCCTCGTCCGGGTCAAGGACATCGCCCGCGTCGAGATGGGCCAGAAGGACTACACGACCAATTCCTACCTGAACGAGACTCCCGCGGTGGGCATCGGCGCGTTCCAGCGGCCCGGCACCAACGCCCTCGACGCCGCGGCGTCGGTCAAGAAGGTCATGGAGGAGGTCAAGAAGAACTTCCCGCCGGACGTCGAGTACCGCATCGCCTACAACCCGACGGAGTTCATCGAGGAGTCGATCCACGAGGTCTACAAGACCCTGTTCGAGGCGGTCGGCCTCGTGGTCATCGTGGTGCTGGTGTTCCTGCAGAGCTGGCGCACCGCGATCATCCCGGTCATCGCAATTCCGGTGTCGCTCATCGGCACGTTCGCCGCGATGGCGGGTTTCGGCTTCTCGCTCAACAACCTGACCTTGTTCGGTTTGGTGCTCGCCATCGGCATCGTGGTCGACGACGCGATCGTGGTGGTGGAGAACGTCGAGCGCAACATGGCCGAGGGCCTGTCGCCGGGTGATGCCGCGCACAAGACCATGGACGAGGTCGGCGGCGCGGTCATCGCCATCGCGCTGGTGCTCGCCGCGGTGTTCGTGCCGACCGCGTTCATCCCGGGCATCTCGGGCCAATTCTACAAGCAGTTCGCGCTGACCATCGCGGCTTCGACGCTGATCTCGGCCTTCAACTCGCTGACCCTGTCGCCGGCGCTCTGCAAGCTGCTTCTGGTGCCGCACCACGCCCGGAAGGAGCCGAAATTCTTCCTGACGCGGTTCGTGAACTGGCTGGCGAACGGCTTCAACCGCGCCTTCGACGCAACCTCGAACGCCTATGGACGGACCATCCGCGTCCTGACCGGCGGCGTCGTAGGCATCGGCGTGATGCTGCTGGTCTACGCGGCGGTGATCGCCGGCACGCTGCACCTCGCGCAGACGACGCCGACAGGCTTCATCCCCGACCAGGACCAGGGCTACCTGATCGGCGTGGTCCAGCTGCCTTCCGGCTCGTCCCTCGACCGCACCACGGACGTTATCCTGCGCGCCGCCAAGCAGGCGCGCACGGTCGACGGCGTGGCCAACGCGGTGATCATCGCGGGCTTCGACGGCGCGACCTTCACCAACACGACCAATGCCGGCGTGATGTTCCTGACGCTCAAGGGCGCGAAGGAGCGGGCCACGCAGGGGCGGAGCGCTGCCGTCATCACCGGCGACGTGCTGAAGGCGACCTCCGACATCCAGGAAGCGCGGGTCATCGTCATCCCGCCGCCGCCCGTCCGCGGCCTCGGCAACGGCGGCGGCTTCAAGATGCAGATCGAGAGCCGGCAGTCGTCGGATATCGGCCCGCTCATGGCCGCGGCCGGCGAGGTGATCGGTCAGGCCAACCAGAGCGCGGACGTGCAGCGGGTCTTCACGACCTTCGACAACTCGACGCCGCAGCTCTTCCTCGACATCGACCGCACGATCGCGCGGATGCTGAACGTGCCGCTGGCCAACGTGTTCTCGTCGGTCCAGGCGGATCTCGGCGGCACCTACGTGAACGACTTCAACACCCTCGGCCGTATCTATCAGGTGCGTCTGCAGGGCGACGCGGCGTTCCGCACGTCGATCCAGGACATCTCGCAGATCAAGGTGCGCTCCTCAACTGGTGCACTGGTGCCGATGGGCACGCTCGCCTCGGTGCGCGACGTGACCGGTCCGCAGATCGTGCAGCGGTTCAACCTGTACTACTCGGTGCCGGTGCAGGGCGTGGCCAAGCCCGGCATCTCCACCGGTCAGGCGCTGGACGCCATGGAGCAGATCGCCAAGAAGGCGCTGCCCGAGGGCTACTCCTACGACTGGACCGAGATCGCCTACCAGCAGAAGGCCGCGAGCGGCACCGCGGGCGCCGTCTTCGCGCTGGGCGTGCTGCTGGTCTTCCTGGTGCTGGCCGCGCAGTACGAGTCCTGGGCGCTGCCGCTGGCGATCCTGCTGGTGGTGCCGACCGGCGTGCTGGCGGCACTCGCGGGCGTGCAGCTCCGCGGCCAGGACAACAACATCCTGACGCAGATCGGCCTGATCGTGCTCATCGGCTTGGCTGCCAAGAACGCGATCCTGATCGTCGAGTTCGCCCACGACATCGAGCAGCGGGAGCATCGCGGCCCGGTGGAGGCGGCGGTGGAGGCCTGTCGCCTGCGCCTGCGCCCGATCCTGATGACCGCCTTCGCGTTCATCCTCGGCACGCTGCCGCTGGTGATCGCCACCGGTCCGGGCGCCGAGATGCGCCAGGCGCTCGGAACGGCGGTGTTCTTCGGGATGATCGGCGCGACCTTCTTCGGCCTGTTCCTGACGCCGGTCTTCTACGTGGTGATCCGCCACTTCTCGAATTGGCTCGGCCGGTTCCGGAAGAAGCACACGCACGCCGATCACGGCGGCGCCCCCGCCCACGGCTGACGCGCCGCGCTCGAACCCGGAAGCCGCGTCCGATCCACGAGGATCAGGCGCGGCTTTCGCGCGACGGTCGGGTCAGTCCGGTGTAGAGGCTCGGCCCATGCATGCCGTCGGCCGCCTGTTCGTCGGGGCTTTCGCCCTCCTGCTCGCCATTCCGACGGGCCTCGCAGTCCTCGTCTCGGCGCTGCTCGTTGATCCGGCCGCGCAGGCTTGGCTCACCGGCGGCGCGCTCGCCGGCCTCGACATGGCGCTGTCCGACCTGTCGGCGGGGTTGCCGCCGGAGGGGCTGATCCTATTCGTTGCCGGCCTCGCCAAGGCCCTGTTCGTCCTTCTGGTCGTGCCTCCGGCCTTCGTCGGCCTCGGCGGCGAGATCCTCGCCCGGCGCGGCCTCCTCTGGTACGGCGCCGGGTGCGGCCTGCTGACCGCCGCCCTCCCCTGGCTCACCCGCGGCGCCGTGCGCTCCCGCGATACCGGCCGGAATTCCGGTGTCAATCCTGACCTTCTCGCCGCCGAGGCGCGCCTGACCTTGATCCTCTTCGTCGTCGGAGCCGGCGCGGGACTCGTCTACTGGCTGATCGCCGGACGGAGCGCCGGATTCGTCCGGGAGGCCCGTGAGGGCGGCGCCTGAGCATCGCTTCTCCCGCCCGGCGTCAGTGCCGCTTGGCCATGGACCCACGGGCGCGCTACAGGGGGGCCGCCACGCCGCGGAATCCGATGCTCGCCCTGCGCTCCCTCGCCTTCAACCTCTGCTTCTACGCCATGACGACGGTCCTGGCGGTTGCCGGGATGCCCACGCTGATCGCGGGGCGCTCCGTGCTTCGGCTGGCCCGGGCCTGGGGACGGGCCACGTTGTGGCTGCTGCGAGTGGTTGCGGGTACCCGTGTCGAGTTCCGCGGCCTTGAGAACATCCCGCCCGGGCCCCTGCTGGTAGCCGCCAAGCATCAGTCGGCTCTGGAGACCCTGGCGCTTTGCACGATCCTGCCGGACTTCGCCTACATCCTGAAAAAGGAATTGCTGCTCATCCCCCTGATCGGCTGGTATCTCTCGCGCAGCGGCATGGTCGCGATCGACCGGTCCAAGGGCACACGGGCTATGAGCGCGATGAACGCCGCCGCCGGCGAGGCGATCCGGAAGGGTCGCCAGCTCATCATCTTCCCGGAGGGTACCCGCCGTCCGGTCGGCGCCGAGCCGGCCTACAAGCAGGGCCTGTCGCACCTCTACGTGGCGCTGAACGTGCCGTGCCTGCCGGTGGCACTGAACACCGGTCTGTTCTGGTCCCGCAACAGTCTCGTTCGACGGCCCGGCACCGCCATCATCGAGTTCCTGCCGCCCATCCCGCCGGGGTTACCCCGGCAGGAATTCCAAGCTCTGGCGCAGGAGCGCCTGGAGACGGCCTCGAACGCCCTCGTGGACGGCGGCCTCGCGGGTCTCGCCGCCGCCGGCAACCCCGTCCCAGCGGCGGAGGCCCCTGCCGCAGCCGCGCCGCGTCGCTGAGGCGTCGGACCTATCGACGACGACTGAGGACCACCCGCAACAGGGTGCCCGTCTTGTGGATAGCGTGGGCAACGCCCACATCCTCCTCTAGGAACGTCGCCCTTGACGCCTGTGGATATCGCACGCTAATTTGGAACAAATGGCGAACAGAAGAGCCCTGTCCTGGTCGGCCGCGCTTCGCGACCTGAAGGACGATCGCAACCGGAGGCAGGACGTGCGTGAAGAACGCCTCAAGACGACCGCGGGTCTGCGCGGATCGCCCGCGCTTCCCCTTTCCGCGTGGCGCGGCCGCTCCGGCCGGCGCTACGTCGTTGGGGTTCATCCGGCCGGGGGCTTCGACCTCGACGAGATGGCACAGGCCGTGGTGATCGCGGTGCGCCGCGACGACACCGGCATTGCCGAGATGGTTTCGGTCGCAAATTCCAGCGAGAACCCGCGCGATCATCTGCGGCGGACTTGGCTCGACCGCGTCCGCAGCCGGGGTGCCACCGAGATGCACGTGCATCGCCTTGCCGAGAACGAGGCTGAGCGGGTTGCGATCGTGGAGGATCTGAAAGTCGATACCGCCGAGCCGGCGCAGGTCTGATCGAAACATTCGATCGGAACGGCCAGGCTGGCGGATGAAACGCGCGTCGCTGGTCGACCGGAGGCGCCACCGCCCCAGTTTCGCCCCGTGCGTGGCCTCAAGCCGGGGCTGCGATGTTCCTGCGGGAACGTGATCGGGAGCGGAATGCATGGTGCAGGATCGGACGCGTCCGGAGGTTGCTCCTCAGACGCCCCCGGCGCGCGGGGCGCGGCGATCCCGGCTCGGGCTGTTCTTGCCGTACGTCCTGCTCGCCCTCGTGGTGGTAGGTTGGTCGATTGGCTGGTTCTGGATCCGTGAGCGGGCGGCCGGCGAGATCGATGGCTGGATCGCCCGCGAGGCCGCGGCGGGCCGCACATGGACCTGTGCTGACCGTTCACTCGGCGGTTACCCCTTCCGGATCGAGCTGCGCTGCAGCGCCGTCACGCTGGTACGCGCCGACGGGCGCCTCCGCCTGGGCCCGAGCACTGCGGCGGCCCAGATCTACCAGCCCCGCCTCATCGTATTCGAGAGTGCCGGACCGTTCCATGTCGAGCAGGGCGATCTGACCGGGGATGCCGCCTGGAAGAACCTGCAGGGTAGCTTCCACGGCGCGGCGGATGGATTCACCCGGGCGTCGCTGGTGGTCGATGCGCCCAATGTCACGGTGAAGGGGGCGGAGCCAAGCCCCATCGCGGTTTCGGGCAAGCATCTGGAACTGCATGCACGGCCGAGTCCCGGCCGCTATGAATCGGATGGCGCCGTCGATCTCAGCCTGCGCCTGAACCACGCGGAGGCGCCGCAGCTCGACGCACTCACCGGTACGCAGGATCCGGCAGACGTCGCCCTCGACGCGACGCTCACGCAGGCCATAGTGCTGCGCACCGGCACTGTGGCACGCGAACTTGAGCGGTGGCGTCAGGCCGGCGGCACCCTCGATCTTACCGCACTCTCCCTGTCCAAGGGGGCGCAGCGGGTCCAGGCGAAGGGCACGCTCGCCCTTGACGGCGCCCACCGCCCGGCGGGGCAGATCGACCTCCGGGCCGCCGGCGTCGACGCGCTGGTGGGCGGCATCGTCGGCCAGCGGTTCGGTTCCGACAGGGGCGCCCTGGTGGGACAGCTGGTCGGCGGCCTCCTGGGCCTGGGCCAGCGCCCGGATCGGGACGCCCCGACCGACGCGCCGCCGCTGAAGGCGCTTCCGCCGCTGCGCCTCGTCGACGGGAAGATCGTGTTCAGTGGTTTCCCGATCCCGAACGTCGTCGTGCCACCGCTATACTGAAGGGCGGCCGCGCGGTGCATGGCGGCTGATCGGCGCCGCGCAATCCGCTATAGGAGCCCCATGCCTCCCGAGTCCGCCACTTCGGCCCGTGTGAAGATCTGCGGGCTCAGCACCGAAGCGACTCTGACCGCCGCGCTGGAGGCCGGGGCGGACTGGATCGGCCTCGTGCATTTTCCGCGCAGTCCGCGGCATGTGACGTTGGCGCAGGCCGCTACCCTGTCGGTCCTGGCGCGCGGGCGGGCCGAGCGTGTGGTCCTGCTGGTCGATCCGGACGATGATGTGATCGCTGCGGCCGTCGCGGCCGTGGATCCGGACCTGATCCAGCTTCACGGCCGCGAGAGCCCCGCGCGCGTGGCCGCGATCCGGGCCCTCGCCGGCCGTCCGGTGATGAAGGCGCTCGGCATCGCGACCGGAGCGGATCTCGCGGTCTTGCCCGACTATGCGCCGGTGGCCGACCGGATCCTCCTCGATGCCAAGGCGCCCCCGGACGCGGCGCTGCCCGGCGGCAACGGTCGCCGCTTCGACTGGGAGATCCTGCGCGGTGCCGCTCTTCCACCCGGCACGATGCTGTCGGGTGGCCTCGACGCCCGGAACGTGGCCGAGGCCCTGATGCGGACAGGGATCGGCGCAGTCGATGTCTCTTCGGGGGTCGAAGTGGCGCCCGGCGTGAAGGATCCGGATAAAATCGCGGCCTTCGTGGTGGCCGCGCGCGCCGGCATGAATCTGCCGGTGACGCGTTAGCAAGTTCAGGAGTCGTCCGCCACCGGATCAGGAATTGGTTGTAGGTCCGAGCCCGTGCCGAACGCGACGAGCCCCGCTCTCCTGTAAGCACGAGGGGGATCGTCGCGGCTGGGGCACCCGCTGTCCGGCCCCACGCAACCTGATCGGCAATCGCTCTAGCGCGGTGCCGGCAGGGCTGCGCGGCCTGTATTCGGCACCGTGTAGGCGCCGGACGTCTCGCTCTCCGGTGCGTAGGTCCGCAGCCGCGTGGCTTCGCGCTCGTAGCGGACCGCCTCGCGGCGATGGTAGCGCGCCCGCGCCCGGGTCTTGCCCTGACCGAGCCAAGTGAAGATGCCGCCGACCACGATGCCGAGCGCCACCGCGCCGAACAGGATCGCGTAGAGAGGCAGGTCGACGCTGAAGACGGGCGCGTCCGGGTTGAATGGGTCTAACGAGAGCCGTACTGGCGCGCGGTTGGCGACCGCCAGCAGGATCACCACGGCCGCGATCGGCAGGAGCACGAGGCTCTTCAGAAAACGGATCATCGCGCTCTCAGGTCCTTCCTACTCGGCGGCCGAGGCGGTCTCGCCGATGCCCGCCGCGTTAAGGCGTTGGCGCATCTCCTTGCCGGTCTTGAACACGGGGATCGCCTTCTCGGACACGGCAACGGCGGCACCCGTGCGTGGGTTGCGTCCCCGGCGCGCCTCTCGGCGCTTCACCGAAAAGGCGCCGAAGCCGCGCAGCTCCACCCGGTCGCCGCGGGCCAGCGCGTCGGAGATGGTGTCGAGGATGGCGTTGACCAGGATCTCCACGTCACGCTGGTAGAGATGCGGGTTCTGCTCGGCGATCTTGAGGACGAGCTCCGACTTGATCATGGCGTCTGGTCTTCTCGCGGGATCGGGGCGGGCTACGTGAGAGCGCGGGGTCAGGGTTCCGGACGCCAGAGGGCGAGGAGGCCGCCGCGGGCAGCTTGCGCCTCCGCGCCGACGGTCCGGATCCGGGCCGCGAGGCCGTCGAGGCCCAGGAGATCGGCGCCGACGCCGGCCGCCGACCAAAGGGAGAAATCGCTCTCCGACCGCGGCTTCCAGTCCTTGACGGGGAGGTCCTTCGGGACCCCGCGGGCGCTCTCGAGCCACGCCACGGCCTGTCGCTCGCTGCCGAGTTCGTCCACGAGCTTCAGAGGCACGCTCTGGCGCCCGCTGAACACGCGGCCGTCCGAGACCGTGCTGAGCTGGTTTGAATCCATGCCCCGGCGCTCGGCCACGAGGCCTTTGAACCACGCGTAAGTGTCGCCGACCACGGCGGCGAGCGCCGCGCGCGCCTCCGGCGAGGTCGGGGTGAAGCCCGACGGCTCGGCCTTCAGCGGCGAGGATTTCACGGATTCGACCTTGACACCGACCTTGTCGAGGAGCCCCGAGACGTCCGGGTACTGGAACAGAACACCGATCGAGCCGACGAGGCTGGTCTCGCGCGCCACGATGTGGTCGGCCGCGATGGCGGTGATGTAGGCGCCGGATGCGGCGGTGCCGTCCACGAAGGCGACGATCGGCTTCTTGGCAGCCAGCGCCCGCAGGTTTCGGAAGATCTCCTCCGAGCCCGTGGTGGTGCCGCCGGGCGAGTTGATCGAAACGACCACGCCCTTCACGGCGTCGGCATCACCGACCCGCTTCATCAGCTTGGCGGTGGCCTCGCTGCCGGCGATGAAGCCCGAGACGGAGATGCGGGCGATCTGCGGCCGCACCGCGAACGCGCCCTCCGCGCCGGTCCGGACGCGGTAGCCGAGGGCGCCGACCGCGACGATCAGACCGCCGATCCCGAGCACGCGCCACAGGGACAGCCTGCGGCGCAGGCGCCGCCGGTCAATCAGCAGTTCGGCGTCGGCTGCCATGCGGTCGCTTCCCTTCAAGCCCCCGGCCGGCCCCGCGACGGGGTGCGGGAGCACGCCCCACGCCGGGCAAGTCCTTGGTTTCCTTCGGCTCGCCCGGTCCGCGCCGGGTGAGGCCGGTGTTCTAGAGCATTTTTCGCGGAGGTGGATACGGGGCGGGCGAAGAAAATGACGGCACTGCCCATCCCTGTCGCGCCGGATGCCGGCCGACCCGGACGTTATCCGCTGGCGACAACCTTGAATTGGCGGATGGAAAAAAGAACCCGCGCCGGACCTGGGTCCGGCGCGGGTCTGAACGTTGAGGCTATACCGCCCGGACCGGCCGGGCGGCCGTTGCCATCACTCGTCGTCGGAGCGCTTCTTGTTGAAGGCGGCGCCGAGGATGTCGCCGAGCGAGGCGCCCGAATCGGCGGAGCCGAACTGGGCCATCGCTTCCTTCTCCTCGGCGACCTCGAGGGCCTTGATCGAGACCTGCACGCGGCGGGCCTTCCGGTCGAACTGGACGACGCGGGCGTCGAACTTCTCGCCGGTGGCGAAGCGCTCGGGGCGCTGGTCGCCGCGGTCGCGGGCGAGCTCGGCGCGGCGGATGAAGGTCTGCATGTCGGTGTCGACGATCTTCACCTCGACGCCGGCATCCTTCACCTCGACCACCTCGCAGGTGACGATCTGGCCCTTCTTGATCTCGCCGGCCTCGGCGAAGGGGTCACCGCCGAGCTGCTTCACGCCCAGCGAGATCCGCTCCTTCTCGACGTCGACGTCGAGAACCTGGGCGCGGACCATGTCGCCCTTCTTGAACTCCTCGATGACCTGCTCGCCGGGACGGTTCCAGTCGAGATCCGACAGGTGGACCATGCCGTCGACGTCGCCTTCGAGGCCGATGAACAGGCCGAACTCGGTCTTGTTCTTGACCTCGCCCTCGACCTCGGAGCCGACCGGGTGCTTCTCGGCGAAGGCCTCCCAGGGGTTCTGCAGGGTCTGCTTGAGGCCCAGGCTGATGCGGCGCTTGACCGGATCGACCTCCAGGATCTGAACCTCGACCTCCTGGGAGGTGGAGACGATCTTGCCCGGATGGACGTTCTTCTTGGTCCAGCTCATCTCGGAGACGTGGATCAGGCCCTCGATCCCCGGCTCCAGCTCCACGAAGGCGCCGTAGTCGGTGATGTTGGTCACGCGGCCCTTGAGCTTGGCGCCCTCGGGGTAGCGGGCGGCGATGCCCTCCCACGGATCGGCCAGCAGCTGCTTGATGCCGAGCGAGATGCGGTGCGTCTCGTGGTTGATCTTGATGATCTTGACCTTGACCGTCTGGCCGATGGTCACGACCTCGGACGGGTGGTTCACGCGGCGCCACGCCATGTCGGTGACATGCAGCAGGCCGTCGATCCCGCCGAGGTCGACGAAGGCGCCGTACTCGGTGATGTTCTTGACGACGCCGTCGATGACCTGACCTTCCTCAAGGTTGGCCACCAGCTCCGAGCGCTGCTCGGCGCGGCTCTCCTCGAGCACGGTCCGGCGCGACACGACGATGTTGCCGCGGCGGCGATCCATCTTGAGGATCTGGAACGGCTGCGGGGTGCCCAGCAGCGGGGTGACGTCGCGGACCGGGCGGATGTCGACCTGCGAACGCGGCAGGAACGCCACGGCGCCGTCGAGGTCGACCGTGTAGCCGCCCTTGACCTGGTTGAAGATCGTGCCGGTAACGCGGTCGTTGTTCTCGAACGACTTCTCGAGCTTGACCCAGCTCTCCTCGCGGCGCGCCTTGTCGCGCGAGATCACGGCCTCGCCAAGCGCGTTCTCGATCCGGTCGACGTAGACCTCGACCTCGTCGCCGACCTTCAGCTCGCCCTCGCGGCCGGGACCGGTGAATTCCTTGAGCGCGACACGGCCTTCCGTCTTGGCGCCGATGTCGATGACGGCCACGTCCTTCTCGATCGCGACGACGCGACCCTTGACGACGGACCCTTCAGTGATCTCGTGTTCGAGGAAGCTCTCCTCGAGGAGGGCTGCGAAATCCTCGCGGCTCGGGCCACGCCCCAGAGCGGTACCTGCGGTCATTCTGTCTCCTGAACGGCCTCCGGCGGAGGCCCGTTGCGTCGGCGGCTCGCGTTGCAGGCACCCCCGCTCGCCGCGGCCTTCCCGGAGTCTTTCGGGAGAGGCGGCCGGTCCCGCGGGACCCGGCTTGCCGACGCGTCGATACGGATGACGAGGGCGGTCCATCCGGGGTTCGGCGGGCGACGAGCGCGCGCGAGCATGTCCGGAAAGACCGGCGTGCCATACAGCAACGGCCCTGTGACTTCAACCGAAAGGGATTTTCGGCGCTGGACCGCGTGACGAGACCGCGGCCACGTGCCAGTCTTGCCTCAGGCCGGATCGCCGCGATACGTCCGCGAACCGGAGCCGTGTCCCGGCTTCCTGCGGTTCGGCCTCCTGCAAGGTCCGTCGTGTTAGCCGACCGGCGCCGGTGCGGGGCTCGACCGTCCGCGGACCGTTATGGGGGAAGAGAACGTGTCGCGCTTCGATGTCAGGCCCCGCTCGGACGGCCGGTCAGCCCCCTCATCGATCCCGACCGCGTGGTGCGAGGCCTGAGGGTCCGATGCCGAACGGCTACAACGCACCGATGGAGATGCTGGCGCGCAAGCTCGACAGCGTCACGCGCTTGGCCGATGCCGAGCGCGCCGCCCTCCTGAACCTGCCGCATACGGTCCGGAACCTGCCGGCCCGTCACGACATCGCCCGTTTTTCCGAGAGGCCGAATCAGTGCTGCCTAGTGCTCCAGGGCTGGGTGACCCGCTACGCCGCGCTCACTGACGGCGACCGCCAGATCCTGTCGTTCTACGTCGCGGGCGACATGCCCGATCTGCAGAGCCTGCACCTGCATCACATGGATCACAACCTCGCCACGTTGACGGCCGCGGTCATCGCGTTCATCCCGCACGACGAGTTGCGACCGCTCCTGCGGCGACATCCCGACCTCGCGAGCGCCTTGTGGCGCGACACGCTGATCGACGCGGCGCATTATCGCGAGCGGATCACCAGCCTGGGCCGGAGGCAGGCGCTGGGCCGCGTCGCGCACCTGTTCTGCGAGCTGTTCCTCCGGCAACAGGCCGTCGGATTGACGACGGGGCTGAGCTGCCCCCTGGCGCCGAAGCAGTCGGAGCTGGCGGACGCGCTCGGTCTCACCAGCGTCCACCTCAACAGGGTTCTGCGGACGCTGCGCCAGCGCAAGCTGGTCGCCCTGTCGGGCGGCGTCCTGACGATCGAGGATTGGGACGCGCTGACGGCGGTGGCCGAGTTCGATCCGACATTCCTGCATCAGCGCAACAACGAGCCGGCCGTCCGGGAGGCGGCCGTGCCCGCTTAGGGTCCTCCAGTGCCTCAGGCCGCGCGATCGAACGCGTCCCGCGCGTCAGCGAGCGCATCCGTGTGGACGTCGAACTGAACGAGATGTGCGGCGCCGAAGCTTGTGGTGAGAGCGCAGTCGGTTGCGTCGCGGCCGCGGGCCATGACGATGCGGCCGATGCGGGGGCGGTTGTGCCGGGCGTCGAACGTGTACCAGCGCGGCCCGTCCGGCCCGTCGAGATAGACCTCGAACCACGCCGAGAAGTCCATCGGGGCCGGATCCTTCGGCACACCGATATCGCCGAGGTAGCCGGTGGCGTAGCGCGCCGGGATGTTCATGCACCGGCACAGCGTGATCGCCAGATGCGCGAAGTCCCGGCACACGCCAACCTGCTGAGTATAGCCGTCAAACGCCGTGCGGGTGGCGTCGGCTTGCTGATAGTCGAAGCGCAGGCGGTGATGGGTGTAGTCCACGATGGCCTGGACCCGCGCCCAGCCCTCCGGCGTGCCGCCGAACAGGGACCAGGCGATGCCCGACAGCTTGTCGGTGTCGCAGTAGCGCGAGCCCAGCAGATAGACCAAAACGTCGTCGGGCAGGTCCTGAACGGCGATCTGCCGGGCCTGCGGCGCCTGATCGTCCGGCAGTCCGGAATCAGCGATGATGAAGTCGGTCGCCATTGTGATCCGGCCGCCAGGCGCGATGATGCGCGTGCAGACGTTGCCGAACCCGTCGCGGTGCTGATGGGCTGACACCGGCGGGTCGAAGGTGATTACCTCGGGGATCACCAGATCGCTCTGATGCTCCGGGCGCACGTTCAGGAGCAGGTTCATCGGGGTCGGGCCGAACGTGTCAAACGCGATCGTGAAGCCGGTACGGATGTGCATCGTGCGAGGACCGTGTGCGGTGTCGGCGGCGGAACGCCCCGGAGACCGAAAGTTGCAATACAGGGCCGGTCAAATCGCGAAGCACAGCCGAGTTCCGACAATCCGCGCGGATTCGGTCGATTCCGGCGCCTCAATATTTGGCACGCTTGGCTGAAGTCTGTGCGGCGTCGCCCCCTCTCGGTTCGCCGGGCCCGGTCGCACCGCGGATCTGCCCAGCGCGGCGTCATGTTGCATCGCACAGGGCAGGCTCGTATCCCTGATGACCCCGCCTCCGGACCGGCGATTCCCGTCGTAGAGGCAAGCCGGCAGACGATCGACTCCGATGACGCCCGAAAAGCTCTCCCTGCCCAAGGACAAGATCCGGGTCCTGCTGCTCGAAGGCATCAACGACAGTGCCGTCTCGCTCATGCAGGCGGCTGGCTACACCAATCTCATGCGCCTGCCGAAGGCCCTTGACCGGGAGGCACTCCACGAAGCGCTGCAGGGCGTGCACATGGTCGGCATCCGCTCGCGGACGCAGCTCGACGCTGCGGCGTTCGAGGCCGCGGACCGACTTCTGGCGGTGGGCTGCTTCTCGGTGGGCACGAATCAGGTCGACCTGCAGGCGGCGCGCGATCGGGGCATCCCGGTCTTCAACGCGCCGTTCTCCAACACCCGCTCGGTGGCGGAACTGACCATCGGCGAGATCGTGATGCTGCTGCGCCGCATCGTGCCGCGCTCGGTGGGCGCGCATGCCGGTCGCTGGGACAAGTCGGCCGCGGGCTCCCTGGAGGTCCGGGGCAAGACGCTCGGGATCGTCGGCTACGGCAATATCGGAACCCAGCTCTCCACGCTGGCCGAGGCCATGGGCATGCGGGTGCTGTTCTACGATCACACCGACAAGCTGCGCCACGGCAACACAGAACCAACCGAATCGCTTCACGCGCTGCTCGCCCAGAGCGATGTGGTCTCCCTCCACGTGCCGGAGACCGACGCAACCGCGAACATGATCGGCGAGGCTGCGATCCGGGCGATGAAGCCCGGTGCCTTCCTGATCAACAACGCCCGGGGCACCGTGGTCGATCTCGACGCCCTGGCGGTGGCACTGCGCGATGGCCACCTCAAGGGTGCAGCGGTCGACGTCTTTCCGGCGGAGCCCGGCTCCAACGCGGAGGCCTTCGTCAGCCCACTCCAGGGCATCGAGAACGTGATCCTCACGCCTCATATCGGCGGCTCCACCGAGGAGGCGCAGGAGCGCATCGGCTCCGAGGTGGCGCGCAAGCTCGTGGATTATTCCGACATCGGTTCCACGGTGGGCGCGGTGAACTTCCCGCAGGTACAGCTCCCGGCTCGCCCGACCGGCACCCGCTTCATCCATGTCCAGCGCAACCTGCCGGGCATGCTGGGGCGCCTGAACGACGTGTTTTCCCGCGGGCACGTCAACATCGCCGCCCAGTTCTACCAGACCGACGGCGAGGTCGGTTACGTGGTGCTGGAGACCGATGCCACTGACGCCGACGCCGAGGCGCTGCTCGTGCAAATCCGGGCGATCCCCGGTACCATCCGCGCCCGGCTGCTCTACGAGCGTCGCTGAGCCGTCACCGCGCGTACACTGACCCCCGAACGATGCGCCCCTTGGGCCGTTATGGCCGTGTTCGACTTGCGCGACCCGGCCGGTCGCTGTTCAAGTCAGGCGCGGCCTTTGCGGATCAATCGGCCGGTTGGCGGAGGATGAGCAGTGACGAAGCGTATTGGGCGCGCCTGGACCGGTATCCTGCTCGGCATTGCCGGCACGGCTTCGGTGGTCTCGGGCGCTTCGGCCGATTGCCTGCGCCGCGTCTACAACCGGTCGGGCCTCGTGCTGGTGGCGCGTCAGGACGGCGGGCCGCCCGCCACGGTGCTGCCGGGCCAAGCGCTGTCGCTGCGGCTGTCGCGGCCAGGCCAGATCAACCTGTCGGCCTATTGCGGCATCCCCGATGCGGGCGGTGCGCCGGTGCTGCAGAGGACCTTCGACTACGAGGCGGTGATCGACCGCTGCTTTGTGCGATTCGGCGGCGACCTGTTCGTCCCGCAGATCGGACGCGGCTTCATCGGCCTTCAGGAAACGGCGCCGTTCACGGTGAACAACCCGCGCCAGGGTGACATCGTCCTCGGACCGGGCGCCCAACCGTCCTGCGCCGTGCCGGCCGTCGTCCTGAACCGTCGCGGCTGACCGCTCAAAGATAGTGGCGGAACACAACGCGCCCGTCCTCGGCGCTGCCGGGCGGCGGGGGTGTCATCGGCCCGATGATGGGGCTCGCCAGGCGCAGGGCTATGAGGCCGAGTGCGGCGAGCGCCGGGGCGATGAACCGGAACGGCCGAGAAATCATGGACGCCTCCGTCGCGAGGGTGCCGGGCCGGAAGGCGTCCTGAACGCAACCCCGGTCTGCACGTGCAGCATCGCACCGCGTCACGAGCTTCGCCGTGCCGAAGCGCACATCGGTGACGTGATGAGGCCTGTTGCCGGAGACCGCCCGACCGCCCCATCCGTCCGGTTCGCGTTACGGTCGTCGTTCCGCGTTCGTGAGGTCGCTGGCTTGTGGGCGGATGCGCACCTATGCTGCCCCGTGTGGAGGGCCGCTTGGGCGGCAACGACGGCCCCCTAGGAAACGATTGCGTGAACGAGGACGCGCGTATGCTCACCCAGACAGGCACTTCGATCCTTCGTGGGGATCTCGGCGTCGAGGAGACCATTGAGTCCGACAATATCGTCCGCTGGGACGGCGAGCGGCTGTACGTGGAGCAGGACGTCTACCACAACGGACAGCTGGTGCACCGCAAGTATCGCCGCACCGTCACCGAACCGGTAGCTCAGGCGCTCTGGACGATCATCAACCGCGCGAAGCAGTAGCGCGCGCCGGGTTCGCGCTCGGGACCTCCGGGACGAATTGGCGCCTCGGAGGGTCCGAGATCGAGCTAGGCGGCGACGGCGACCGGGGCCTCGACGAGCGCCAGATGTGCGGCGGGCAACGCCTCCAGACGATCATGGGCGTTGTTGAAAGCCGCGCGAATCGTGGCGCTGGCATCCTCGACGGCGTTCAGAACCGCCAGTTTCTGGGTCGCGGCGCGGTCCGCGATGCTCTGGGCGGCGGTGATCAAGGCCTGTTCCAAGTTCAGGAACTCGGTCTCCGCATTCTTCCCACTCTCACGCGCGGCAAACGCGAGGCGCTCGAGCACGGCTTCCAGGGCATGACGCAGGACAAGTGTCCGCACGCGCTCTTGAAAGAGCGCCCTCTCGTCGATCTTCATCGGGGTGTGTCCGGGGTTCGGCAACACAGCCAAGCTCCCACACTTCGGCCGACTCGGCAGCCACTTTTTTGCAACAGCTTAATACTGTCTCGCGGCGCCGCGAGACCATTCATTTGACGAGGCGGTTGCGAAGTCGTTCGCGGGATCTGCAGGCTTTGATCGAGAGTTCTCCGGCCTGAATTGAATCAAATCGCTGGTTCATCGCGTTGTATCTTGGAAGCTGGATTGTCTCTGCAACAAATTCCGCACATTTGAGCGCTCAGAAATAGCGCTTCAGGAGCGACCGTGCGGGCCGCAGCCTCCCATCCGGCGCCCTGCCGCCGAAGACTCCCTATTCCAAGGGGTCGGCCGGCATCCGGTCGATCGAGGAGCGGGGCTGACAGCCGTCGCTTCAGTAGGGTGTCCCACGCTGGCGTCGGTCTCGCAGCGCCTCGGCGTACCATTCCAACTCGTCGAGGAAACGTTTTGCGGAGGCCTCGAGCCACGGCTCCGCGGGCGCGCCGGCATCGTCGATGGCTTTCTGCAGGCGTGGGATCGGCAGCAGCGACGGGATGCTGGGCATGCCCATCTCGGCCAGCATCGCACGGAGCGGCATCGCCGCGCGAACCCCGCCGTATTGACCGGCCGAGTAGCAGCAGATCGCTGACGGGCGCCAGTAATACTCCTCCAGGAAGTGATCGAGGACGTTGGAGAGCGCCGGCGGAACGCCGTGATTGTACTCGGCAGAGACCACGAGGAACGCGTCGGACCGGCGGTACAGATCGGCAAGCCGGCTCAGGGGCTCCGGCGCCGTCCCGGCGGGATATTCCTTGTACATGCGATCGAGCAGCGGAAGCTTGAGCGCGGCCGGGTCGACCAGCGGGGCCGCGTGTCCGCGCGCCTCCAGCCGCGCCATCAGGAAGCGGGCCGCGCGGATACCGATCCGGTCCGTCCGGACGCTGCCGAGGATGACGGGTACGGTGAGGGACATGGCGGCCTCCGGTCGGCCCGATCATGCCAGAGACGCGCGCGCCGCTCCAGGCGTCGCCGGCGACTGGACGGCTCAGGCCTTCGACGGGCTGGTGAGCGCGGCGGCCGCGATCCCTGCCGGGCCGCCGCTCGCATAGGCAGCGATGGCCTTGGTGATCTGCTGCAGGAACGATTGCAGGCCGTCGCCGAGATCGTTCGCCGAGGTCGTCGCGGTCGTCGAGGCCGAGGCGGACGTCGCTGTGACGTCCGTCGCGCTTCCGGACTGGCCGGCCTGCGTGGCATCCGTCGCATCGGCCGCGCTCGCGCGTGCGTGATGCCGGTGATGACGCACCGGAGCGGTGCCGTCCGCGCCCTGGCTCGCATCCGCGCCGTCACCGGTCGCGGAAACCTTGCCGCCACTCGACCCGTCTTCAGGCACCGCGACGCCGTTCTGCAGGCCCATCTGGCTGAAATCGGATTGCAGCTGCAGGAGCGAGGCCATGAGGTCGTTCGACAGCGCCGGCGTCGACGCCGCCGTGCCGGGCTGGGAGGCGCTGCCCGTGCCCTGCGTGGAGCCCGCGTTCTGGCTCGGCGGCGTGAAGGTGCTGCTGTCGACCTCCTGGACGGCGGCAGCGCGAGTGAGGCGCAGCGCCCCGGCGAGGTCCCGTTGCAGGGACGTGCCCGATACCGAATTCACCGACATGAGAAGCCCTCGCGACCGTTGACGGTGCGGGCACGCATGCCGCGTTCCAGAATTTCGCCAGTGTTTTCAGTAGCTCGGCTGGTGGCAGCGCGGGCAGGATCCGCCGCGCGGCAAGATTTGCCGCTTCGCCCTACCAAGCCGTCAGCAAGCGGATCGGAACCGTGCCGGAGCTTCGCGCACTCGCGAAGAAGGCCAGAAGCGCGACCGCATTCAGCAGCACGCAGAGCAGGAACAGGAAGCCCAGGCCCTCCGTCACCGCCTCCGCGCGCCGGCCGGCCTTCTGGATCAGGATGCAGCCCAGGGTGAAGACCGAGGCCAAGACCAGAGGCACGCCGAGGAGGGGCTGCGTCACCGGACCGGAACCTCCCGCTCGCTCGCCGCGATGAGCGCCAGCTCGCTGAGGCCGAGGGCCGCGAGGAGCAGCCGGTCCCGGGCCGGCTCGTCCCTGAGCAGGGCGGCCGCACCGACGAAGCTGAGCGCGCCCACGGCGTCGCAGGCGAGGTGCGTCCGCATCGAGAGCGCCGGTACGAGGCCGCCCTCGTAGCGCGTCAGGACCGTGTAGGCGTAGTGCCAGACGGGCCCGACCCGCATGATCCGGCGGGCGGCGGGGCCCCGCTGCCGCGAGAGCGCGGCGATCAGGGCCGGGAACAGGTAATCGCTCACGGCGTGCACGCGGCTCGGGATCATCGCGCTGGTGTCCTTGTCAGGAGGGTTTCAGTCAGGACGCCTTCGGCGTTGTGCTGGCATCGCCGAGGCGGCGCAGGTTTTCGGGCGGCGTCTCGGCCTCGGTGGCCTCCACGGAGGCCGTGCTGCCGCCGCTCACGGAGTCGAGACGCGCGTGCCCGGAGGCGGTGCGCACCGTCTCCGCCTGCCAGCCCGGATCGGAGTCGCGCTCGCGCTGCAGCTCCGCCGGACGGGCGAGATCCCGCGCCTCGTCCTGACCGAGATCCTGGCCGTTGCGGTCGGCGGACGCGCTGAACGCGCGGAGGTTCGGGCGCTCGGAGCCCTTCGGGTCATCTGAAGTTTGGGCCACGGATGGTCTCCCGTTCGCATCAGAGGATCGGCTTGCCGCCCGTCACCGCGATGGTGGCGCCCGACACGTAGCTGGATTCCGGGCTGGCCAGCAGGACGTAGACCGGCGCGAGTTCGCAGGGCTGGCCCGGCCGCTTCATCGGCACCTGGGTGCCGAACTGGCGCATCTCCTCCTCCGGCATCGTGGAGGGGATGAGCGGCGTCCAGACCGGGCCCGGCGCGACGCAGTTCACCCGGATCTCGCGCTCCGCGAGCATCTGGGCGAGGCCGCCGGTGAAGTTCTGGATCGCCCCCTTGGTGGTGGCGTAGGCCAGCAGCTGTGGGCTGGGGGTGTCGGCGTTCACCGAGGTCGTGTTGATGATGGTCCCGCCCGCTTTCATGTGCGGCAGGGCGGCCTTCACCAGGTAGAACATGGCGTGGATGTTGGTCGCGAAGGTGACCTCCCACTCCTCGTCCGAAATCTCCTCCGGGTTGGCGAAGGTCTTCTGGTGCGCGGCGTTGTTGACGAGCACGTCGACCTGCCCGAAGGCTTCGACCGCCCTGTCGACGATGGCCCGGCAGTGCTTCGGATCCTTGACGTCGCCGGGGAGCGGGATCGCCGTCCGCCCGGCCGATTCCACGAGGCGGCAGGTCTCCCGGGCATCCTCGTGCTCGTCGTAGTAGCTCACCAGCACGTCGGCGCCCTCGCGGGCGAAGGCCAGCGCCACCGCCCGGCCGATGCCGCTGTCCGCGCCCGTGATGATCACCTTGCGCCCCGACAGGCGGTCCGAGCCCCGGTAGTGCGCTTCGCCGTAATCCGGCCGCGGGTCCATGTCGGCGTCCCGACCCGGAGGGGTCAGCGGACGCTGCCGGTCGAAGGGCGGCTTCGGAAAATCCGTCATGGTCGCGCTTCTCTCGGTCTGAAGGCCGGCGACGACATCTCGCGGGAGGGATCGACGCGCAGGGCGTCGCGCAGATCCGCGACGGCGATACGGGGAACCCGGTCTGCCAGTGCGTCGCGGAGACCGGTATTGCCCCGGAAACCCGGCACACCCGACATTGTTTCGCCGCCGCGCGCCAGTTCGACGCCGCAGCCCGGTCGTTCCGCGCGTCCTCGCAATAGAAGCGCTCGGCACAGGAGAATTTCAGGATCAGCAGCTCGGCATTAAAATGGATATTCGTATTCGGTCCCGAGCGCGGCCGATCGTTCGACGAAGAACGTCACCGAAAGCTTGGCCTGGAGCGGTACCGTCCGGAACGATGCTTGGTGGTCCGGGTTTGCCAGTCATTCGGCAACGACGGGGTACACATGACGACCAAGCCACCGCCCGTTCCTCCGGCGAACCGCTCCGACAAGGGGCCCGGCAGCGCCCCGGAGGCGCCGCTCTCGCAGGGTCGCGCGGGTTCGCAGACGAAGGATCCCGAAAAGGTCGGTCAGGCCGGCAACGCGAAGGTGAACACCACAAACCAGGGCTACCAGCAGAATCGCTGAGGGCGATTGCCGCGGCGCCGGCGCGCCGCGGCGTCCCGAAGGTTGGCTGAACTGCAGCGGAGATCGTAGATGGCGAATGCAAGTCGGCACAAGGTCGGCCCGGGTGCTCAGGGCAAGGGCGATGGGACCGGTGCCATGTCGGAGCTGCCCGAGGGCGTGCTGCCGGAGAACATGGTCTTGAGCAACCGTGACAAGTCCCGCCACACCGACGAGCGCGGACTCGACAGCAAGAACGTCCAAACGGAGCAGTATCAGGACCACGCCGGCAATCGACAGGTCTCGGCAGAGGGCGTTCTGGACGCGACCGGCAACACCAGCGGGCTCGCCAATCCGCAAACGGACGAGTCCGGCGAACAGAGCAGCCTCAGGAAGCAGCAGGGTTCGTAAGCCGTCCGCCGCGGGGTCGTTCGTGACCGGCGGGTCTTCTCGCCGCGACGGCCCCGCCTTTCATCTTCGACGGCGTGTGAACCCGGACTAGGAGTCGGAGGATGCTGCGAACGACATCGCTCGCGCTGGCGCTCGTGGCGGCGGCGACCGCTGCGGCCGACGCGCAGGCCGTGAACCCCACGCCGGGGACCGAGGCCGCACAGACCAACGGCCTCCTCCGGCGCGCCGGCCTGGATCCTCGTCGGCATCATCGTCGCCTTCGCGGTGCTCTACGCGTTCCGCGCGCGGCGGCGTCGGTAGAGGTCACATCGCGGGGCCGCGCGTTCCGCGGCGCTCTTCGCGCCTACGTGGGCGGAGGGCCGCTGGAAAGTAATCCTGATCGCCCGTACTGATCCCTAGGCATTTCCTGCAGACGTTCGCCGCCAGGGCCTTGAGGCGCGCGAACAGTACCGACGCGTCGGCATCCGTCTGCGGTATGTCGGGTTTTGAAGGGATGGCTCCCCGAGCAGGACTCGAACCTGCGACAAGGCGATTAACAGTCGCCTGCTCTACCAACTGAGCTATCGGGGATCACGGAGGCGTCTCTACACACCGGGCTCGCCGGACGCAAGGGCCTCGATGCGGGTGCGGTGCAACTGTATCTGCCCAGAGAGCCCGTCCCGCCGCCTGACGCGGAAGCGTGGCGGGGCAGCAACAGTTTCGACCTTCGACCCGCTGTCTGCTCGCCCAGGCCGCGCGATCTGGTCTTCGAGGGTCATCCCAGCGTCATGAGCCGATCCTAAGGCACCGCCCCCGCCAAGCCGACCGGTTCAGACCCGCCAACATGCAGACCTTTCGCTGTCTCGATCCCCAGGATCCCTATGCCGAACGCGAAGTCCGCGTCGCCTTCGAGTGGGTTGCCGGTCTTCCGCGCCTGCTCGCAGCCCTGGACGATCAGGAAGCCGATATCCTCCCAGAGCTGATCGAGGTGCAGTGCGACGACCTGCGGCGCGAGATCGCCGCCGCGCAGACCCCCGGGTCGGCACTGCCGCCGCTCTGAGGGCGTGGAGCAGAGGCGGGGCAACCGAGGATGGCGCCTGGATCAGCACGGCTTGAAGACAGAAACGGATGCGAGGCTGCGCGCGCGGCGTATTTTTTTTTTAAACGACAGTAAATCTAAGCAAAGTCTGATAAATTTACTTATAATATACTCTAGAAAATTGGGCCGCGGATGATGTGATTTTGCCGGCTATATTCGAATGCTTTGCGGAAATGCCTGCGGTATAGCGACGATGTTGCGGCTTGGCCGCGGTCCCGGCGTCATCCCCATGCGCGTTTCTCTCGGGTTCAAGCTCTCGATGGTGATCGGATTGCTGGCCGCCGTGGCGATCGCCATCTCGATCTTCGCGGTCCGGCAGTCGAACTGGGAGCAGGAGCGTGCGGCCGCCACCGACAAGATCTGGAATGCCGGGCTGCAGGCGGGCGCCCTCGGGCAGGCGATCGAGCACGCCGTGGTGCAGGCCACGGCGCTCTACGTGGCCGAGGACGTGGCCGAGGCCCGCTCGCGCCTGTCCGCACTGCACGAAGCCCTCGCCACCGTCGAGCAGGTCCGAGTCCCCTTCCTCAACGCGATGGAGGAGCAGCTTCCCGAGGATCGGCGCCGCCGGTTCGACCTCTTCGTGAAAGAGTTCATCGCCTATCAGAACGACACCGCCGAGCTGGGCCTGACGATCTCGCCCAAGGCCGCTCTCATCCAGGCCACCGACGAGGCGACGGTGCGCAACCGCGAGCACATGATCGCCGAGATCGGCGCTCTGGGGCGCGAGGTGCTGAATCGCCTGAACGTGCGCCGCGCCGCCGACGCCGCGGACCGGAGGCAGGCCCGCATGACCCTGGTCGCCGTGCCGGCGGTGGCGCTCGTTCTGGGGCTGCTCGCGGCCGTCACGATCATCGTCACGCAGGTCCGGCAGCCCCTGCACCGGCTGAAGGTGAGCATGACCGCACTGGCCGGCAACGACCTCAGCCGTCCGATCCCGTTCACGCACCGCCGCGACGAGATCGGCGAGATGGCCGGCGCCATCGCGGCCTTCCAGGCGGCGCTGATCGAGAAGCGGGATCTGGACACGCAGTCCCAGGCGCGCCGGGATCGCGACCGCAGGCGCGCCGAAACGATGGCCGCGGCGACCACCGCGTTCGAGGCCGAGACGCACCGCGCGGTGACGGATCTCGCCGACTCGGCCGAGGCGATGCAGGCCGCGGCCGACACGCTCTCGGGCAATGCAGGCGCCATGGCGTCCGAAGCGGCCGTCGTGGCGGGCGCCTCCGGGCAGACCGCCGAGATCGTCGACAGCATCGCCAGCGCCGCGGAGGAGCTCTCGGCCTCGGCCCGGGAGATCGAGGCGCGGGTCCGGTACACCAGCGAGATCGCGGCGTCCGCCCTCTCCGACACCCGCGGTCTGGAGGAGACGGTGATGAGCCTCTCGCAGGCGGCCGAGGAGATCGGGGCGGTCGTGACGCTGATCCGTGAGATCGCCGAGCAGACCAATCTCCTGGCCCTCAACGCGACGATCGAGGCGGCCCGCGCGGGCATGGCCGGCAAGGGCTTCGCGGTGGTGGCCGCCGAGGTCAAGGCCCTCGCCGGTCAGACCGCGCTCGCCACCGACCGCATCACCGGGCAAGTCGGATCGATCCAGGGCGCCGCTGGCCGCACGGTCGACGCCATCGAGGCGATCGGCCAGACGATCGCCCGGATGAGCCTGATCGCCTCGGAGGTGGCGGAGGCCACCGACCAGCAGGGCCATGCCAGCCAGGAGATCGCGCGCGCGATCTTCAATGCCGCCGCCGATGCCCGGAAGGTCTCCGAGAGCATCGCGAGCGTCCGGGCGGCGGCCGCTTCCAACGACGCTCAGGCCGGGCAGGTGCGGGGCAGCGCGTCCCGGGTGAATGCAGGGACGCACAGCCTGCAGCGGGCGATCGAGACCTTCATGGGCCACGTCGACGTCGCCTGACGCGATCTCCGGTCGATGCCTCCGGCACCGCCGTCGGTGCGAGCGGTGCGACGCAGCTCAGTCGGCAGAGCCTTCGAAGGCCACGCCGCCCTGGGGCACTGCGCTTCGCTCGTGATGTGGGATGCGCCAACCGACGCGTCCGATCGGAGACCGTATCGCGCCGGACCCGTCAAAAGCGTCTGAAATGGAAGATTGGAGGCCTCGCCCGGAATCGAACCGGGGTGCAAGGATTTGCAGTCCTCTGCGTAACCACTCCGCCACGAGGCCTTCTGGAACGGCGCCGGGGCGCCGCGCGGAGCCTGGCGGACAGCTCCGGGTGCGCGTCTCTAGCAGAGGTCGGCGCCGGCAGGCAACGGCCGCTTTGCATCGATTCTCCGGTTCCCGTCAGCTCTGCCACACCCGGGGCATCGGCAGGCCGCGATGATCGGCAAGGAAGCGCGCGATGAGGTCCCGCAACGGGCCGACCCCGCCCGCGAGGGCGCGGATCACGAGGTGGCCGTTCCACGCGCTGGCCGCGGCCTCGATCCCGGGTCTTTCGATCGCTGCGAGACGGTCGCGTGCCTCCTCCAGGCGCGCCTCGGCGCCGTCCGAGACGTCCAGGACCGTCGCGCAGGCGCACGCGCCGCCGCCGATCGCCGAACGCGCGAGGAGGTCGCTGATCGGGCCCTCCAGCAGGAGTTTGTCGGCGTAGACGAGCCGCCCGGCCCGGCGCACGCGCCACGCATCCGCGAACAGCCCGCTGGCGATCCGCTCGCCCCGGGCGACGCGGCCGAAGGCGACGACTTCCACGGCGACCAGCGCGGCTCCCGCGGCGAGATCCGCCTCGAACACCCGCCGGACCCGGGCGCGGTCGAACACGATCGTCTCCTGCGGCAGCCAGGCGAGCTGCGCGCCCGCCCCCAGGCTCAAGCGGTTCTCGATCCGGCTCACCGGACCGTCCGAACGGTAGATCTTCTCGGCCGCCGTCGTCGTCAGCACGAGGTCGGCGCCCGGCTCAAGATCCAGTTCGATGGAAAAGGTGTCGCCGCAGGCGACGCCGCCGGCCGTGTTCACCAGGACCGCCTCCAGCGGTCCCTCCCCGCGCGGGAAGCGCAGTCGCGACGGCCCCGCCTCCGCGAGGTCGAGGATCCGCGTCGATCCTCCGCCTCCGGCCGGCCCGGCGCGCAAGCGGACCCGGCCGTCGGAGCGCTGGCGCGCCGGTACCTGTCCGGTCGCCGGGCCGGTGCCCGGCGGGTCTGGAACGCGGCCGTGCATCAATCCCGCTCGAACGCCTCGGGCACGGCCTCGATCGGCGCCGTCGGTCGGTCGAGGATGCGACGGCCGAACAGGCTCGCGACCAGCTCGACCAGCACCCGCGCACTGCGGCCGCGCTCGTCGAGGAAGGGGTTCAACTCCACCACGTCGAGGGAGCGCACGAGCCCGGAATCGTGCAGCATCTCCATGATGAGGTGGGCTTCCCGGAACGTCGCGCCGCCCGGCACCGTGGTCCCGACCCCGGGGGCGATCGAGGGGTCGAGGAAGTCGATGTCCAGGCTGACATGGAGATGGGCGCCCGCCGCCGAGACGCGGTCGAGCACGCGCCGCAACGGGGCGACCACGCCGAACTCGTCGATCGTGCGCATGTCGGTCACGCCGACCTGCCGCGCGGTGACCAGCGCGCGCTCCCCGGCATCGATCGAGCGCAGGCCGAACAGGTGGACGCTGGTCGGCGGCAGGGGCGGCGGGGCCGGCTCGGCGAAGAGGCGCGGAAAGCCCGCCTCCCCGCAGAGAGCAGCGAGCGGCATGCCGTGGACGTTGCCGGAAGGCGAGGTCTCCGGCGTGTTGAAGTCGGCGTGGGCGTCGAGCCAGAGCACGAAGAGCGCGCGTCCCCGGCGGGCACAATGGCGCATAACCCCGTCGATCGATCCGAGGGACAGGCTGTGATCGCCGCCGGCGACCAGGGGAAGCGCGCCCGCGTCGAGGGCGGCCTCGACGGCGCGGGAGAGGGCGCGCGTCCAGGCACCCACGGCCTCGAGGCCCCGAGCGGCGGCCTGCCCGTCCGGGACCACGTCGCCGCCGTCGGTCACGGCGTGGCCGAGATCGGACAGCGCCCGGACCAAGCCGGCGGTGCGCAGGGAGGCCGGGCCCATCAGGGCGCCGGGCTCGCTGGTGCCGACTTCGATCGGCGCGCCGATCAGCGCGATACTGGGTCGCTCGTCCGGATGGGCGCTGCTCGTCATCGAATCTCCTCGGGCCGGGGAGAGCGCCCCCAAGGCCCGCCACAGCCCTAGCAGGCCTCGGGCCGTCCTTCGATGACGGATGTCGCGGCCCCGCACCGCCGCCGGCGCGAGCCCGGTTCGGGAGCCACCCGGCCGCGTGTCAGGCGGCCTCGGCCGGGAGCGGGACGGCCTTGGACGTCCCACGACCCGCGAAGGTCTGGGCCGCCAGCGGCAGCTCGATCGCGGCGCAGAGTCCACCCTCGGGACGGTTCTCCAGCAGGAGCCGCCCGTGGTGCGACTCGACGATGGCCTGAACGATGGAGAGGCCTAGACCGAAGCCGCTCGCCGCGTTGAGATTGCGGGCCCGGTCGCCGCGCACGAACGGCTGGAGCATCGCGTCGCGTTCCGCGTCAGGAATGCCCGGGCCATGGTCCAGCACGCAGACGCGCACGCCCCGTTCCGAGGCTTCCATCCGGACTTCCGCCCGGCCGCCATACTTCACCGCGTTGTCCACGAGGTTCGTCACGGCCCGCTGCAATTCCTCGGTGCGCCCCTGCACCAGGACGTGGCGGCTGCGGCTCACGCTGACAGGCGCGCCGACATCCGAGAAGTCGTCGCAGACCGTCTGCACCACGGAGGCGAGGTCCACGAGGCTGAGGCTGCCCGCATCCCTTGTCTGACCGTCCCGCACGAAGGAGAGCGCGGCCTCGACCAGGCCGTTCATCTGGTCGAGGTCGCGTAGCGTCGCGGCCCGGGCGGCCTCGTCCTCGATGAACTCGGCGCGCAGGCGCAGCCGGGTGATCGGCGTGCGCAGGTCGTGGCTGATCGCCGCGAGCATCTGCGTGCGGTCGTCGATCAGCCGGCGCACCCGCGACCGCATCCGGTCGAGGGCCCGGGAGACCGCCAGCACCTCGCGCGGTCCCGCTTCCGGCAGGGCCACATGGTCGTCCCGGGCGCCGAACGCCTCGGCGGCGCCCGCGAGCCGCTTCAGCGGCGCCGTGAGCGCGCGGGTCGCCCAGACGCTGAGCAGCGCCAGGGTAAGCGCCAGGAACACCACCGTGAAGATCAGCGCGCCCTGCTTGGGCGCCCGCAGCGGGTCGTTCGGCAGCGTCGCCTGGAGCATCGCCCCGGAGGCCGTCACGATGCCGACATGGAGCTGACTCGCCGAGCGGCTCTGATCCGGATCGCCGGCGGACAGGTCCGTGATCGTCACGGCCCGGCCGGCCCCGTTCCGGAGCCGGTGGATGACCGGCAGATTGGGGGCCGGCTTCGCGCCGGGGGGGGCCTTCCCGTCCCAGGCCTCCACCCGAATCAGCGGCAGGCTGCGCCCGCTGGCCAGCAGCGCCGGCCGGGCTGCCGGATCGGCGGCGTCGAGGAGCCGCGCCAGCGTGCCCAGGCGGCTCGCCGCCACCCCGGGCAGCGTGTCCGGATTCTGCGGCTCGTGGAGAAGCAGGAAGGCGGCGGTCGCGACCACGTGCGCCACCGCGATCCCCGCCACGATGAGCAGGGCGATCTGTCCCGCGATGGTCGTCGGGCGAAGGCGGGCGCGCAACCGCCGCAGGGCGCTCATGACCGCGTGACCTCCGGCGTGAACAGGTAGCCGCCCGAGCGGATCGTGCGGATGAATTCCGGATTGCGGGTGTCGCGCTCGATCTTCTGGCGGATGCGGGAGATCAGCACGTCGATGCTGCGCTCGAAGGGTCCGGCGGCGCGACCCTGTGTGAGATCCAGGAGCTGGTCCCGGGACAGCACCCGGCCCGGACGCAGGCAGAGGGCGTGGAGGAGGTCGAACTCGGCGCCCGTGATGGCGATCCGCGCGCCCTCCGGCGACAGCACCTGGCGCAGGGAGACGTCGAGGGTCCAGCCGGAAAAGTGCAGGCGGCGGCGCTCGTCTGTGTCTGGCGCCTCGGCGGCGACGCGGCGCAGGATCGCCCGGATCCGGGCCAGCAGCTCCCGCGGGTTGAAGGGCTTGGCGAGATAGTCGTCGGCGCCGAGTTCCAGTCCGAGGATCCGGTCCACGTCCTCGGACTTCGCCGTCAGGATCAGGATCGGGATCTGCGACGTGCCGCGCAGGCGCCTGCACAGGCTCAGGCCATCCTCTCCAGGAAGCATCAGGTCCAGCACGATCAGGTCGATCCGCGATTCGGCGAGCGCCCGGTCCATCTCGGTGCCGTCGCCCGCGAGCGTCACGCGGCAATCGTTGCCGCGCAGGTACCGCGCGATCAGGGCCGAGATCTCCCGATCGTCCTCGACGACGAGGATGTGAGGCGTAGTCGGTGCGCTCATCGCGAAGGAGTCTGCGTGCGGTTCGGCCTGGATCATCAGGCTATTATGCGCCGGTCCGTGGATTATTCGAAGGTGGGAGACGGAACCAAATTGTAAGCGCGTGTTTCCAACACGCGGCCTGCATTGGCACGCCGCAGCACCGGGGGGAACGATGACCGATTTCGCGGGTCGGAAGGACTCTGTCGCGCCGCAGCCGCCGGAACTGATCTCGCCCTGGCACACGCCGGAGCGGGCGGCGCTGCAGGAGGAAGCGCGGCGCTTCGCGCACGACACGGTGCTGCCGCTGGCCGACGAACTCGACCGGCAGAAGGCCGAGATGCCCCGGTCGCTCATCGACGCCATGGCCGGGAAGGGCTGGTTCGGCATCACGATTCCGGAGGCGCAGGGCGGCCTGGGCCTCGGCGTGTTCGAGTATTGTCTGGTGTCGGAGGAACTGGCCCGGGCCTGGCTGTCGGTGGGCAGCATCCTGGCCCGCGGACAAGGCCTGGGGACGCAGACCCTCGATCCGGACCGCCGCGCCGATCTGCTTCGGCGCTCGGCAAAAGGGCAGTGGATCGGCTCGATCTCCCTGTCTGAGCCCAATGCCGGCTCCGACCTCGCCGGCGTTCAGACCCGGGCGGTGCGCGAGGGCGACGACTGGGTGCTCACCGGCACCAAGCGCTGGGCCGGCTTCGCCAAGGGCGCCGACTTCGTCGAGGTCCTGGCCCGCACCCGGGACCCGGAGCCCGGCGAATCGCGCTCGGCCGGCCTCGAGCCCTTCCTGGTGCTCAAGGAGCGCGACAGCTTCCCGCCCGGCATGACCGGCCGTGTGATCGACAAGATCGGCTATCACGGCTTCGAGACCTTCGAGCTGACCCTCGACGGCGTGCGCGTGCCCGAGAGCGACCGCCTGACGGGGCTCTACGGCGACCAGGGGGCGGACGCCGATTCCGGCGGATTCGCCGCGGTCCAGCGCGGGCTCAACATCGCGCGGGTGCACACGGCGGCCCGCGCCGTCGGCGTGGCGCGGGCCGCCGTGGAGGACAGCCAAGCCTACCTGCAGGAGCGGGTCCAGTTCGGACACCCGATTGGTGACTTCCAGGCGCTGCGCTTCGCCCTCGCCGACATGGCCGCCGATGTCGCCCAGGCCCGCGCCTACTGGCAGCAGGTGGCCCACCTCCTCGACCAGGGCGAAGCCGCGGAGAGCGAGTCGGCGATGGTGAAGCTGCTGGCCACCGAGATGGCGGTGCGCGTCACCAACCAAGCGATGCAGCTGCACGGCGGCAACGGCTACACCACCGAGCGCCGGGTCGAGCGCTACTGGCGCGACGCGCGCCTGACCACGATCTTCGAGGGCACGAGCGAGATCCAGCGGCGCATCATCAGCGACCGCATGCTGCCCAGGGCCGGGGGCTGACCGACCCTGCGGCGAATCGTCGAGCCGGACTCCCCGCCCGGGGCGACCCGGCTACCTCCCGGACAAGGTCTTGCCCGCCGCAGCGGGCGCCGCAATCCGGAAGCCCCGTGTCGAAGCCCATCAGCGATTACGCCCTCATCGGCGACACCCATTCCTGTGCGCTGATCGCCCGCGACGGGTCGATCGACTGGCTGTGCTGGCCGCGCCACGATTCGCCGGCCTTGTTCCTGAAACTGCTCGACGAGGAGAAGGGCGGCGCCTGCAGCGTCGACTTCGACGCGCTCACCGGGACGGCGCGGCGCTACGTGCCCGACACCAACATCCTGGAGACGATCTTCACCACCGGTTCGGGCCGCGCGCGTCTGGTCGACCTGATGCCGGTCAACCCGCCGAGCCCGGAGCCCGACGAGGGACCGGACGGCGAAGGTGAGAGCCGGCTGATCCGGATGCTCACCTGCGAGAGCGGCCGTGTCTCCGGCGTCTTCCGGGTGCGCCCGACCTTCGACTACGCGCGCCGCGCCTGCACGCCGCTGGTCGAGGGCGCATCCGTGCTGTTCGAGGCGGGTGACTGGCGGGTGCGGGTCAACGCGCATGCGCGGCCCAACATCGTCGAGGACGCGGCCGAGATCCGGTTCAGCCTGGACGAGGGCCAGACCGCCTACGTGGTCCTGACCCACGGCGAGGAACAGGAGGATGCCTGCATCGAGAATTTCGCCGGCGCCCAGAGGCGGCTGGAGGCCACGGCCGATTACTGGCGCCGCTGGAGCGATCGATGCACCTATCGCGGCGCCTACCGGGACGCGGTGATGCGCTCGGCGCTCTGCCTCAAGCTGCTGACCTATTCCCCCTCCGGCGGCATCGTGGCGGCGGCGACGGCGGGCCTGCCGGAGGCCGTGCCGGGCAACCGTAACTACGATTACCGCTTTACCTGGATGCGGGACGCCTCGTTCACGGTCACGGCCTTCGTGATGCTCGGCTACGTCCGCGAGGCGTCCGAATTCCTCCGCTTCCTGCGCGAGCGCGACGGGACCTACGGGCGCGAGACCAAGCTGATGTACGGCATCGCCGACGGCATGCCGCCGGAGGAGGAACTCACCCACCTCGCCGGGTGGAACGGCGTGCGGCCCGTGGTGATCGGCAACCTCGCCGAAGGGCAGGACCAGCACGACATCTACGGCGAGCTGCTGCGGGCCCTGTGCATCTTCCTGGAGGCCGTGGATTACGACCCACCCGAGAAGGTCAATGACCGGCTGCCGGAGGTGCTCGACAACCTGACGGCCCGCGCCATCCGCCACCGGCATGACGCCGATCACGGCATCTGGGAGCTGCGCACCGGTCCGCGCCAGCAGGTCCACACCAAGGCGATGATCTGGGTGGCGCTGACCGACGCGGCGCGGATCGCGCGCAACATCGCGGGCGTGCCCGCCGAGAAGATCGCCGAATGGGAACGCATCGCCGCGGAAGTCCGGGCGGATTACCTCGACAAGGGCTGGTGCCCGGAGAAGCAGGCCTATGTCGGGGCCTACGGCGCGCACCATCTCGACGCGGCCGTGCTCCGGGTCGCCCTGTTCGCGGCGCTGGATCCCCGGGATCCGCGCACGCGCTCGACGCTCGCGGCGATCGAGCGGGAACTCGGCGCCGGGGATCTCGTCTACCGCTACCGCATGGAAGACGGCCTGATCGGCGACGAGGGGACGTTCACCGCCTGCGCGTTCTGGCGGGTCGGCTGCCTCGCCCTCGACGGGCGCACCGGCGAGGCCAAGGCGGCCTTCGAGCGGCTGATCACCCGCGGCAACGATGTCGGGCTGTTCGCCGAGGAGATCGATCCCACGACCGGCGAGCAGCGCGGGAACACGCCGCAGGGCTTCTCCCACATGGCCCTGATCAATGCGGCCCTGCGGCTGGAGAGCAGCATCGAGCGCTACGGTGTGGCGGATACGGCCGACGCGGCGGAGCGCAGAGCGGCCGAGTAGCGAGGCCCTGCGCCGCCATCACGCGGGCGACGAGCAGGTCGAAGCCGGTGCAGGACCGATCTTCACCCCGCGCCTCCTTTGCGGCAGGCCTCGACAAGGCCGGCCGGCGTCATCAGGCGGCGATCTTCGCCGCCGTGTCCGCCCCGCCCATGTCGGCCGCCGGGGCAATCGGGCCGCGGCTCACACGGAACTGTTCGAGCAGGCTCTCGCCGAGGCCGTCGAGCACCGCGTCGGTGGCGGCCTGTTCCTCCGGATCGACCGGTCGCTCCTCCGTCCGGTACCAAGCCAGGATTTGCTCGGGCAGCGCGTCGAGGATGGCGCCGACCGGGTTGGGGACCTCCGGCGTCGTGGCTGGGGCGTCCTCGGCGACCATCACGGCGTCCACCGCACTGGCCGGTGTCGCGAACGTGGTCCTGCGCTGGCTCTCCAGAGCGGTGCGCCACGCTTCGTCTGCCGCCGCGGCGTCGCGGCGGGCCGTCTCGCGCGCCAGGGCCTCCGCCGCGATGGTCCGCGCCACCTCCCGGGCCTCGTCGCGGGCGGCCTCGGCCTCGTAGCGGTTCAGCAGAGCGCGGACGGGGCTCATCTCGGCATCCGGCAATGCATTGCAGGCGCCGATGGCGCATTCGATGATCCGCCGCGACAGGCCTGCGCCGCGCATGGTCGCCCCGCTGCGGGCGACGTCCTGCCACGCCGCGAGGGCCGCCTGCATGGCCGGCAGGAGAGCGGCCGGCAGCCCCGCCCGCGCGTGCAGGTCGGCGAAGCCGCGGGGATCGCGCATGGCCCGCGCGACGCCGGCATGGTCCTGGCCGGACAGGTCGGCCAGCGCGGCCAGAGCGAAGTCGGTCTGGCCCGACAGGACGGCGCGCAGGATCAGGCCGGCATTGAGCTGGCGAGTGACGCGGAGGTGGGTCACCAGCCTTGCGATGCCGGCCGCGCCAGCACCTGCGCAGGCCTCCAGCGCCAGGCGCTCGCCGGTCTCGCGGCTCATCCGCTCGCAGCGTTCGGCGCCGAGCCAGCCGCGGCCCGTGACGAAGCGCGACAGAGCCTGCGCCACCGCGAGCCCGATCGCGTGGTGCACCTCCGGCGGCAGGTCGGCCCGCGCGAGCAGCGCCTCGCGCAACGGCGCCTCCGAGCCGCGGCGCTCGACCATGCGCAGCATCCGGCCGGCAGTGATCTTCGCCGTGGGGTTCCGCGCCAGCACCACCAGGGTCTCGACCTCGCCGACCTCGGCCAGCGCCCCGGAGACCGCGGGCGACAGGTGGTGGCGCGCCGCGATCACGGCGCGGGTCGTCTCGTCGCCCAGTCCGGCGGCATCCACCAGATCCGCGTCGGTGAGAACCGGCGAACGGGCCAGGACCAGTCGCGCGATCTCGGGTGCGTCGCAGGACAGCGCAACGACGAGGGGGCGCGGCGTCCGGGCGGAGGCTGCGCAGGCTTCCGCGAGTGCCCGCCGGACCACCGGCGAGGGATCGTCGAGGAGCGCGAGCAGGGCGGTCTTGGCCTCCCAGGCATCCTCCGCGGTGAGGTCGCCGTACAGGTAGGCCCGCGCGAGGGCCGCCGTGGCCTCGGCGCGGCGGCTCGCCGAGGCGTTCTGCGTCCAGGCCAGGAACTCGCGGATGATCATGGACCGCTCCGGGGGGCGAACAGGCTGTTCCTGGCGCCGGTCGTGGCAGGCGCCGCGGCGAAATCCGCCGGGCGGCGAGGCGGCAGCGGCGGGTTGGTGAGCGCGGATCCGGGTGGCGTCGCCGCGGGCTCGGCAACGGAGCCGGTCGCGACGGGATCCGGTGCACCGCCCATCGCGGACTCAGAGGCGGAGCGCGGGAAGTAGGTCGGCGCCGCGTGGGCGGGCGGCGGCGCGGCATTGCGCGCCTGCCAGAGCCGCGCCGCGGCGTCCGGGACCGTTCCGCGCTGGTCCGTCTGGAACAGGCTGCGCAAGTCGCTGGTGCCGCCGAAGGCCGTCGCCGCACTGGCATAGGCCGAGGCTGCCTGCGGGGCCGCCGCGCCGTCCTGGCGCAGCACCGTGAGATCCGTGGCGGCTGCACCCTGGGCGGCTGCCGCGAGGCTGGCGTAGAGCTCTGCGGCGCTCCGGGGCCGGCCCGTGCGGTCGTAGAACAGTCCCCGGTTGGCGGCGGCCGCCTCCGGCAGGTCCAGGGCGGCGGCGCGTTCGGGGAAGGCGCGGGCCGTGGAGATCAGGGCGGCCGCGCCCTTGGCGCCGAGCACGTGCGCCGCGTAGAGGTCGCCCGCCGTCGGCTCGCGGCCCAGCGCGGCACCGAGCGCATCGGCGTTCTGCTGGGTCAGGGCTCCGGCCAGCGTCGCGGAGATCTTGGGATCGCGCCGCAGGTCGAGGATCGCCTGCCGCTGCCCCGCGTCGGGGACCATGTAGGTGCCGTCCGACTGGCGGGTGATGGCGTCGGCCTGGGCCTGCAGGCCGAGCCGCGGCCCGGCATTCTTCATCACGCCGAGCCAGGTCTGCTCGATGAACTGGAACAGCCCGGTGGCCGACGAGGTCCCGGCCTTGGCGGCCGGATCGAGGGCCGATTCCCGCCGGGCGGTGGCCAGCAGGTAATCGAAGCCGACGCCGCTCGCCATCGCCCCGTCGCGGATCGCCTGGACCACCGGTCCGGAGGCCGCCGTCCCGGCGAGGGGCCGCGCCGGGGGCGGGCTCTCGGGGGGGCTTGAGGGCGTGGTGAACAGGAACATCCGGGCGCGCGAAGGGGGCTGACGACAGCCCGAACCTGCGCTCCCTATGGTAAATAAGTCCTCAATCGGTGGCGCGCGGGCCTATCCCCATTCAGGACCCGGTGAACTCGCCGGCTCCCTTGGGGCGGCGCATCTGGAAGCGCGTGTCGGCGGTGGCGTGAAAGTAATCGAAGTAGCCACCGCGCATGATCGGATGCATCGCCGCCGTGTCGACCATTCCGTCCCGGACGAAGCGCTCGTCGACGTAGATCGACACCACCTGCCCGATCACGAGGAAGTTGTCCGGCTCGCCGCCCTCGAGGGGCACCAGCGGTACGGTCTGGAGCCACCGGCATTCGAGGGCCGCCGGGGATGCGGCGACGCGCGGCGGCCGCACCTTGCGCGAGGCGGCGGTCTCCAGATTGGCGAAGGCGAACTCGCTCTGCCCCCGCGGCAGCGGCGCGGAGGAGTCGTTCATCCCGTCGCGCAGGTCCCAGGTGGCGAGGCTGCAGACGAACTCCGCACCCTCCTCGGCGAAGGTCATCGCGTCCTTGCGGCCCGAGGACGAGAACGCCACCATGTTGTCGGCCACGGCGTTGAAGAACGAGTAGGGCGCGAGGTTGAGCTTGCCGTCCCGGCTCATGGCGCTGATCCAGCCGATCGGACGCGGCGCCACGATGGCCTTGAGCGGATTGTGAGGGAGCGGGCGCGCCTCGCGCGGCACGTCGAGATCGTAATGCACGGCCGGGACCCCTCTCAGAGGTAGGTGACGATCTCGTCCAGCGCCGGACGCGGCCGGTCTGAGGGGACCTCGCGCGCCCGGCCGATATGGACGAACCCCGCGAGCTTCTCGGCGGGTGCGAGGCCCAACGCGTCGAGCACCCGCCGGTCGTAGGCGAACCATTCCGTCAGCCAGGAGGTCGCGAAGCCCGCGGCGTTGGCGGCGATGACGAGGTTCATGGTCGCGGCACCCGCGGAGAGCACCTGCTCCCATTCCGGAATCTTCACGTGCGGCGCCGCCCGCGACACCACCGCGATCGCCAAGGGTGCGTGCGTCAGCCGGCCGCGCTCCTGCGCGAGGCGCTCGGACGTCGCGTCCGGATTGTCGGCCGCGAAGGTGGCGGCGATGGTCTCGCCCACCCGCGCGCGGGCGTCGCCGGCGATCACGATGAAGCGCCAGGGCGCGAGCTTGCCGTGATCGGGCACGCGGGCAGCCGCCCTGAGGATGACGTCGAGTTGCGCGCGGTCCGGTCCGGGTTCGTCCAGCAGCGGCGGCGGCACCGAGCGGCGGGTCTTCAGGAGATCGAGGGTGGCGGTCATGCGCTCCGTCCCGGTCACGGGTCCGTGCCCGATGTGGCATGCGCCGGGCCCGGGTGGAAGGGCGGCGTGGAGGAGCAGCATGGGCGACGGGCATCGAGGCGGCCTTGCCGTCGCCATGGTCCGGATGCAGAGGCAGAATCCGATGGGCCGGCGCGTCGCGCCGCGGGGACGCTGTGAGAGAGACTGAGCGATGCGCGTGGGGCTTGCCGCGGCCGTGTTGGCCGGTCTCTTGACCGGCGCGGGGCCGGCGCGCGCGCAGCAGGACCTGTTCCAGAACCGCCTCGGCGGCCCCCTGCCCTCCCCGTCGATCACCAGCCCGACCCTTCCACCCACCATGCCGCCCAGCGAGCCGGAGGCGCAGCTCTCCCTGTCGGCGCTCCTGGCCGGTCCCGGCGTGCCCCTGCGGCAGGGGCTGGCTTGGCGGATCTACGAGGATCGCGGCGACGGCACTCGCCCCTCGATCGTGGCCCGGTCCGGCGAGGCGGAGCCGCATTTCACCCTCGCGCCGGGCACCTACGTGGCGACCGTCACCTATGGCTTTGCCAGCGCCTCGAAGCGGATCGTGATGGGTGGCCAGCCGGCCACCGACACGCTGCGCGTCGCGGCCGGCGCGCTGATGCTGGCGGGCGCCGTCGGCGACCAGAAGATCGCCCCCGCGCAGGTGACGTTCTCGGTCTTCGTCCCCGTGGGCACCAATTCGGAAGGGCGCCTCGTGCGCTCCGGCATCAAGACCGGCGAGATCCTGCGGCTGCCGGAGGGCACCTACCACGTGGTCTCGACCTACGGTGAGTCGAACGCGATCCAGCGCGCGGATCTTCGGGTCGAGAACGGCAAGGTGACGGAAGCGACCCTCAACCACCGCGCCGCCACCGTGACCCTCAAGCTGGTGGCGGCGCCCGGCGCGGAGGCCTTCGCCGGGACCGCCTTCTCGGTCCTGACGCCCGGCGGCGACACGATCCGCGAGGCGATCGGCGCCTTCCCGCAGGTTACACTCGCGGAGGGCGACTACGTGCTGATCGCCCGCCACGACGGGCAGGTCTACACCCGCGAGTTCAAGGTCGAGAGCGGGCTGGACCGGGATATCGAGGTCGTGGCCAAGGCGGGCTGAGCCTCGGGGACGTTCAGGCGAAGCGCCGGGCGAGCGCGACGCAGGCGGCCACCGCGACGGCGGCGCCGATCATCGCGGGCTCGATCCGCTCGCCCAGCACTAGGGCGGCGACGCCGAGGCCGAGGAACGGTTGGAGCAGCTGCAGCTGACCGATTGCCGCGATGCCGCCCCGCGCCAGCGCCCGGTACCAGAACACGAAGCCGATCAGCATGCTGAACAGGGCGACGTAGCCGAGGCCGGCCCAGGCCGGCAGAGGGATCGCGGTGGGCTCGGCCGGCGCCAGAGCGAGGGCGAGCGGCAGACTCACCGGCAGTGACAGGACCGTGGCCCAGGCGATCACCTGCCAGCCCCCGAGCCGCCACGCCAGCACGCCGCCTTCCGCGTAGCCGAGCCCGCAGACCAGGATCGCCGCGAGCATGAAGGCGTCGCCGGCCCCGACTTGGCCTTCGAGGCCACGGGCCGCGAAGACGACGGTGACCAGCGCACCGCAGAGGGACAGCAGCCAGAACGCCGCCCACGGGCGCTCGCCCGAGCGCAGCGTGCCGAAGATGGCGGTCGCAAGCGGCAAGAGGCCGACGAAGACGGTCCCGTGCGCGGCGCTCACCGTCCGAAGGGCCAGGGCCGTGAGCAGCGGGAAGCCGACGACCACGCCCGCCGCCACGATCGCGAGCGATCGCAGGTCGTTTCCGCGCGGTCGCCTCTGCCGCAGGATGCGCAGGGCCACCGCCCCGGCCAGGCCGGCCAGGGCCGCGCGGGCCGCGCTGAGGAACAGCGCGTCCATGCCGGTCAGCGCGAGGCGTGTGGCGACCAGCGAGGCGCTGAAGATGGAGACGCCGATGAGTCCGTCGATCCAGGCGCCTGGGGCGCCCTGGTTCGCCGGCACCGCCATGCTCGATCCCTCCGCCACCGATGCCTCCCGCCAGGAACCCCGCCTTCATGCGCGGGCAAGCCCGCCTCCGCCAGTGACGTCGGCGGGCCGAGCCGCCGAACTGTCCTGCCGGCCGAGCAGTACGGTGCGCAAACGGAGTCGGGGCGCATCGTGCGCGCAGCGTGTGCGACGGCCCGGCCGAAGCGCCCGCGACCCGCGCGAAGGTTCCATGTTCCGGGCATTAACATTTCCGCTACGAGCCGGAACGATGCGGCGGTGTTCGAGCTTTCAAGCGACTCATCCTGAGTTAGTGGAGATTCCTATGCGTCGCCTCGTCCTCGCCACCCTCGCCGCCGCAGCCCTGGCCGGGCCGGCCCTCGCCGCCAATGAAGCGCCTCCAACCGTCGCGCCGAAGTTCGAGACCGTCCCGCAGAACGCCGTCCTGAGCTACAACCTCATCGGCCTGAACGTCACCGATGCCCAGAACAACACGGTGGGCGAGATCAAGGATCTCGTTATCGATCACGACAAGCTCGTGGGCTACATCGTCTCGGTCGGCGGCTTCCTCGGGATGGGCGAGCGGTATGTGGCCGTGTCGCCGTCCTCCATCGCGTTGGGCTACGACGCCGACGCCAAAAAGTGGAAGGCCATCATCGGCGCGAGCAAGGATCAGCTGAAGTCGGCGCCCGAGTTCAAGTACGACGGCAAGTTCAAGCGCTGATCCCAGCGCGACAGGCGTCGCGAAGGGAGCGGCCTCGGCCGCTCCCGGCGATCCGGTCAGGCGTTCCGATCCCTGGAACCGCCCGGCATCCGAGAGCGGCATGAAGCAACCCGCGGTGGCGTCACAACGCTCACGCGCGACCTGTCGGGCAAGCCTCGGCCTTCCGCCACGATCGAGGATCCGGACCGCCCGCGCGCTCCGCGCTACACGTCGGATCCCAGGGCCTCGCGGGCCATGCGGGCGACGACCGCCTCGCGCTTGGCCTGCTTCAGGACGATACGGGCCGCGGCGCGCGCGTTGGCGGCGCGAAGCTCGGCCTGCGGACCGCCGTCGCGAAGGGTGCGCCACGCCAGCGCGCGGAACCACTTGGCGTTGGCCAGGGCGGCGGCGCGGCGGCTGATCGGCCCACCGACATCGAGCGGCTTTTCTACGGTAACGGACGCCATTGGCTCAATCCTGGACTGCGAACCGCCGCTTGTCCGTTTATGAGACAGCAAATGGCGATGGCATACGAACTGGGCAATAGTTCTGCCAGTAATAACGGTCTGACAGATCGATAAAATCCGGCATCCTCAAAACGCAGGAGAGCGGAGTTGGTCCGGGCGTCACTGACAGCGATGGCCCGCCCACCGGGAACGCCGCCGCCCGGCCACGATTGTCCGTTACCGGAGTCCGAAGCGGCGCCGTACCGCACCGGGGCATCCCGCGAGAGGGTAGCGTGCCGACGATCTTCGATGCCCATACCTTCGCCCTCACCGCGCATGCGGGCCAGCTCGACAAGGGCGGCGAACCCGGCATGCGACACCTCGAACGCGTCGCCAACGCAGCCCTCGCCCGGGCCGGCCATGCCCGACTCGTCGACGGGTTCGACATCGACCCGATGCAAGTCATGCAGGCTGCCCTGCTCCACGATGTGCTGGAGGACACGCCGCGGATCGTCGGCGATCTGCGCGCCGAGGGTTTCGATCCGGGCGTGATCGGGATCGTCATGCTGCTGACGAAGCCTGCGGCCCGGACAGCCTATTCGGACCGCATCACCGGCCTGATCGAGGCGGGCGACCTCGCGGCGATCCTGGTCAAGATGTCCGACACCGAGGATAATCTCTGTCCCGCCCGGATACCGCCGAACGCCGCGTTCCTGCGGGAGCGCTACGCAACCGCGTTCGCGCGCCTGAAGGACGCTGCCGCGGCCAGGGGCTATACCGGACTGTGAAGCGCGCCGGCGGGGCGGATCGAACCGCAAGCGGCCGGGCTTTTCGCCGTTTGCCGCACCGCGCGCTTCCTCGGCCTCGGTAGCGACGGCTTATCGATCAGAGCCGCTTCGAGCGCGATCCGACCCCACCATTTCCTGCCCGGACGACCGACGCGGCTCAGCCCGCCGTGGGCAGGAACCGACCGCATCCCCTCGGGTTGGCCAGCCATGCAGCATCTCGAGCGCCGCCTCTCCGGCGGCGACTCGGAGTGCTGACGACTCGACCGGCGGGCGGACACACGGGCACCAGACCGGGAACCTTCGCGGGGGCGCCCGGCGGACCATGCGCCCCGCGGCGCGATCGCGCGACGAGGACCATCGCTTGGCCCAGACAAACCCGCAATCCACGGCCCGGATCGGCGCTCACCCGATCCACGCGATGCTCGTCCCGATCCCGATCGCCTGCTTCGTCGGCACCCTGGGGACCGACATCGCGTACTGGTTCACCGCCAACATGCAATGGGCCAATTTCTCGGCTTGGCTCCTCAGCGTCGGCCTGATCGGCGCCGCCCTGGCGGTGCTCGCGGGTATGATCGACTTCTTCGGCGACCGCGGCATCCGGCGGCTCCGCCCGGCCTGGATCCACGTCGTCGGCAACGTCGTGGCCGTAGGCCTCAGCCTCATCAACCTCTTCGTGCACAGCCGCGACGCCTACACGTCGGTGGTGCCGACCGGGTTGATCCTCTCGGCCGCCGTCGTGCTCATCCTGCTGGTGACCGGCTGGAACGGTGCGGCACTGGTCCACCGCCACGGCGTGGGCGTCCGGAACGGAGAGCGCGCATGACGCTCGGCCGCGCGATCCTGATCACCGGCCTACTGCTGCCGCTCGCAGCCTGCGGGCCGGATCCCATCGATCCGCGGACACAGATCGGGCCGAACCCGCCACTTCCCGAGCCGCACCAGTACCTCCTGCCGCCGATGCACGTCTCCAGCGTCGTCGGCTGGAAGGACGGCGAGGCACCGCAGGTGGCCGCCGGGCTGCAGGTGAAGGCCCTGGCCACGGGTCTCAAGAACCCACGCTCGATCCTGGTCCTGCCGAACGGCGACATCCTGGTGGCAGAGAGCGGCGGCCCGAACCCGCCGGTATACCGGCCCAAGGAGATCATCATGGGCTGGCTTGAACGGAAGTCCCACTCCGCCGAGACGCCGGGTCAGCGCATCACCCTGCTGCGGGATGCTGACGGCGACGGAGTTGCCGAGCAGCGCAACGTCCTCCTCGACAAGCAGAACTCGCCCTTCGGTATGGCGCTCGTCGGCAACGACCTCTACGTCGCCGAGACCGACGGGGTGATGCGCTACCCCTACAAGCCGGGCGAGACCACGATCGCGGAGCCCGGGGTGAAGCTCACCGAGCTGCCGGCGGGGCAGATCAACCATCACTGGACCAAGAGCCTGACGGCGAGCCCGGACGGAACCAAGCTCTACGCGGGCATCGGCTCGAACAGCAACGTCTCCGAGAACGGGCTCGACGCGGAGAAGGACCGCGCGGCGATCTGGGAAATCGACCGGGCGACCGGGACGCACCGGCTCTACGCTACCGGCCTGCGCAACCCCAACGGTCTGACCTTCGAGCCGCAGACCAAGACGCTCTGGTGCGTCGTCAACGAGCGCGACGAGCTCGGGCCCGATCTCGTGCCCGACTACATGACCTCGGTGAAGGACGGCGGCTTCTACGGCTGGCCCTACAGCTACTGGGGCAGCCACGTCGATCCGCGGGTGATGCCTCAGCGGCCCGAGCGCGTCGCCTCGGCGATCATGCCGGACTATTCCCTGAGTTCGCACGTCGCGCCGCTCGGGATGACCTTCTACACCGGCACGGCCCTGCCCCAGACCTACCAGGGCGGTGCCTTCGTGGGCGAGCACGGAAGCTGGGACCGCGACCCCCTCAACGGCTACAAGGTGGTCTACATCCCGTTCGCGGAGGGCAAGCCGTCCGGGAAGGCGCAGGACGTCGTCACCGGCTTCGTCACGGAAGACCGGCAGGCCCGCGGTCGGCCTGTGGGCCTCGCGGTCGACAGCCACGGCGCCCTGCTCATCGCCGACGATGCGGGCGGGGTCGTCTGGCGGGTGACCGGCGCCGGCTCCCAGTCGGCAGCCGAGCCGCCCACGGCCATCCGCTGACGTGAGATCGGGTTCGGGCAGAAACGGGATGCCGGAGAGATTGTCGTGACACTGTCGTCCCATTCGCCCGCCACGGTGAGCGCCGAGGGCCGTCATGCCCGCGAGCGCGGCGACCCGCTCACCGCGAATCCCTATCCGGAGGGAACGGACGCCCACCGCACCTGGGCGCGCGGCTATGAGATGCCCGATGCGGAAGCCCGGGAGACGTCCGCGGCGGCGACCGACGGCGGTGCAGACCCCGGTGCGTCCTGAACCCCGCCGATCACGGGGCTCCGCGACCGCTCAGAACAGCGAGATCAGCGCCACGCCGCCGATCATCATGACGCCGCCCAGGATCCGCCAGGGACCGGCGCTGTGCTGCGCGAAGCCCAACCAGCCGTAGTGATCGAGCGCCACGGAGGTCACGATCGCGGCCGTCACGGTGATGCCGGTGAACAAGGCGGCGCCGAGGCGCTCGGCCAGGATGATCATCGCCAGCACGTAGGCGGCTCCCATGGCGCCGCCGAGCCACGCCCACCACGGCACGCCCGTCCAGCGCGCGCCGCTCGGCCAGCCGATCCCAAGGAACGGGACCGCCAGAAGATAGACGAGGATGTTGGTGCCGGCCACGACGAGGGCTGCCAGGATCGGCTGCCCCAGGGCCTTGTTCAAGCTCGCATTCGCCCCGGCCTGGACGGTGTTCAGGACCCCGGCCGCGACAGCCACCAGGGCGATCAGGATCGGCATGCGCGAAGTCCGCCTTCGTCGCTCAGCCCCCGCGTTCAGGAACAGCCGTGCTGACCGAGGGTTCCCCAACGGACCGGCCGGGCCATTCTAGGGCATTCCAGTCCCCACGGCCGGCATGGAGGGAGACACGCCATGACGCTCCGCACGAGGCTCATCACGCTCGCCGCAGCCGGTCTGCTCGCCGCCGCTGCCCCGGCCCTGGCGGCCGAGAACGGATCCGGCGCGACCAGCCGGTCGGGCACGGCCGACAAGACCGGACCGAACGACGCCGGCTCCGGCGCCAGCCCCGGCGCTTCGGGCAGCGGCCCGTCTTCCGGCAACCTGAGCCGCTCCGGCACGACCAACAGCACCGGCGCCAACGATGCTGGCTCGGGCGCGAAGCCCGGCGCCGGAAGCCGCTGACGCGGGGCCGGTCCGGCAAATGGCGAGCGGATGGACCGCCCGGGGATCACGCCCGGGCGGGAGCACCCCGGATCCGGCGGAACGCCACTCGCATGGCCACCGTTCTCGGAACATGTCAGCGGCTCACGGAGGAACCATGCCGGCGATGAGAACGATCGCGTTGCTCGGACTGCTGATGGTCGGGCTCGCCGCCTGCGATGACAAGCAGGCGCAGACCAACACGCCGACAAAGCCCGATGCCACGAAGTTGGAGCCGCAGACCGACCAGTCGGCGCCGAATAACCAGAAGCGCTGATCCGGCAGCCGGATCAGCGCGGTCCGCGGGCTCCGTCAGGCACGGCGCCGGTCGCCGCATCCTCGTCCGCGATCACCGGCATCACGGCGCTGAAACCGTTGACGGTTTCAGAGAGCCAGTCATCCAGCGTATCGACGGCGGAAAGGGCGCCGTCGAGGACGGCGTTCATCAGTGTGCGCATCGTCGACCTCCCGCTCTATCGAAATGGCAGGTCCTCGCCCGGGATCAGACGAAGTGCATGGGAAGCGCGCGCTCCAGGGCCTCGACATAGGTCCCGGCGAACACCGCGACGGTCGCGGCGGCGAGTGCGGCGGCGAGGGTGAGGCGAGCCGTGAGGGTCATCGGAAGTCTCCATCGGATCCGCGACTGTCTTCGCGGTGTGATGTCGATGTAAGCCCAAGCTTTCCGGATCGGCGTGTTGCGGCACACGTCGAGGGCGCCGGCGCAAGCCTCGGCGATGGCTTGCGCCGGGCACGCGGCTTCGAACGCTTGATGCCGGGGCGACAGGCTGCCCGGATCGCCGATCCTCACCCGCGCATGAGCCCGATACGGAAGCCGTTTCGAGGCCTCGGTCGATGCGTCCCAATCGTCATGACGCGCGCAGCAAAGTGAGCCAGGGCGACCCGTCTTCGTGCGTTCAGGAGCGATCGTCGACGCTCGTCGCGGACTGGTCCGCGACACGCGAACGGTTCAGTCGCACCAGGGCGCCACGAGCCTGATCTCGCCGGTGAAATGCGGACCTTCGATCCGGATGCACAACTGATCGCTGTTGGGGTCGGGTCGGCGGACCGTCACCACCTGGGGAACGGGATGGACGCTCTGAAGGGCGGCGACGGCGGTGATCCGCAGGCCCTCCATGGTGCAGGCGGTGCAGGTGCACAGATCGGCCCACAGGATCGCCTCTGCCTCACGGGCGAGGTCGGTGGCTCGGACAGGCGGCATAACCGGTCTCCCCTTGAACATCCCCGATCTGTGGGCAACCAGGGTCAGGTGCGGTTGATCCGCGCCGCAGCAGTTCTGCGTCGCGATTCAGGCCGGCACGTCGCCGGGGCGGCGACCGCGCGGTCGTGATGCGGCGGTCACGCCGCAATCGATTGTGGCTGTGGTGACGGTGAGCGCGCGAAGATCGGCCGTGGAAGGCGAGGCTTCATGCGGCTGATCGGGCTCGCCGCCCCTGCCGCCGTCAGAGGCGTGCCGCGCGCCCACCGTAACTAGAGACGCCGTTCGCGGTCCTCGACAAGGGCGCGATCACGCCGAACAACGCGGTCTTCGTGCACTATCACCTCGCCGACATCCCGACCGAGATCGACCCGCAGGCCTTTCGCGTCGCGGTGATCGGGCAGGTCGAGCGCCCGCTCTCCCTGTCGCTCGCCGACCTCAAGGCGCTGCCGCAGACCGAGATCGTGGCGGTCAATCCGTGCTCGGGCAATTCCCGCGGCTTCTCCGAGCCGCGCATCGCCGGCGGCCAGCTCGCCAACGATGCCATGGGTGACGCTCGCTGGACCAGCTTGCGCCTCGGGGTTCGAGACTGTTGGCTGCAGCAGAGCCGAGGCCGTAACGACAGCGAGGTCGAGCCGAACCCGCTCCGCCAGATACTGCTGACGAAGGGACCTGCCGGCCGCCGCTCAGCCCGATTCTAAGGCGAGGTTGCGTGAACGGGCGAGGCGGATCGATGCGTCGAAGCAACAGGATCTGGAAAACGGCCGGTTGATCTTCGATGAGCCGCCCTGTCCGGCGGGTTCGGCCTGCCCGTCGACCGTAGACGCCCTACCTGCGGGAGGCGCTCGATCGGGGCCTGTCGAAGGCAGTTAATAAAAACTCTATTTCGTCGTGAAACGCTTTGAGCAGCTCAGCCGTTCTTAGGCGCGGTGCCGCATCGAGCATCGTGCTTCGCGTCGCTCACCGGTGCCGGCGGTCTCACCTCCGCCGCCACCACCCGGTTCACGCGTAGTAGGCGTCTCGACTGCATAACTCCGACATCCCTCGTCGCGTTATCAGATCCGACGCAGTTGAGTAGAAAATACTGAGCGTTGAGGCCGCGCGGTCAGCGTCCCGCGTCTGAGGCCCAACTTTCATCATCCGAACTACGTACGCCTAGCCTGCCTGAGTGCGTGTAAACAGCCAACATATTGTGTTGCGGAGACTGTTATTGCAGGTTATGACCGCTGCGATAAGCAATCGTTAACCGCTCGCCATTGGCCTCATCATAGGAGCTGAGACCGTGCTGACCCGTGTCGAGCCTCCCGCTTCCGCCGGATTTCCCGCGCCGCAGCGTCAGTCCGACATGGCTGACGCGGCCGAGCAGGTGGTTGGCCAAGTGAGCGAGGCGGCGGAGATCGTGGCGGGGGCGGTTTTGCCGGAGACGCCGTTCGTGGCGCGGGGGCTGCGCCTGGACTGGGCGACCAAGCGCAGCCTCGACGTGAGCGTGGCGGCCACGGCCCTGTTCCTCCTGCTGCCGCTCCTCCTGCTGATCGCCCTGATGGTCTGGGCCGGCGACCGCAAGCCGCCGATCTACCGCCACATGCGCCTGGGCCGGGACGGGCGCCGCTTCGGCTGCCTGAAGTTCCGCTCGATGGTCACCAACGGCGAGGCGGTGCTGGCGGCCCACCTGTCCGCCAACCCGCGGGCGCGCACCGAGTGGGCGGAGACCCACAAGCTCACCGACGATCCGCGCGTGACCGCGATCGGCCAGGTGCTGCGTAAGACCTCGCTGGACGAGCTGCCCCAGCTCTGGAACGTGCTGCGCGGCGAGATGAGCCTGGTCGGCCCGCGGCCGATCGTTCCCGCGGAGGTGGCCCGCTACGGCCGGGCGTTCGCCACCTGCTTCGCCGTGCCGCCGGGCGTGACCGGGCTGTGGCAAGTCTCGGGCCGCTCCGACACGACCTACGCCGAGCGCGTCGCGCTGGATCTCGACTACGCCACCCGCTGGAGCCTGCGCCGCGACCTCGTCATCATGCTGCGCACCATCCCGGCCGTCCTCGCCCAACGCGGAAG